>JAXYYF010000085.1:0-25341 GCA_037419475.1 bacterium | reverse complement strand
TTATTGGCGCGCTTGATCTCGTCAAGCCGCGCGAGCACGGCGCTCTCACCGGCGAAGGCCTCCAGTTTTCTCAGCTCCTCGGGATGAAGCAGATAGCCGCGGCCACCGCACAGGTCGGCGATCAGGCCGTCGAGCCGCGGATTGATCTGCGCGAGCCAGCGGCGATGGTCGATGCCATTGGTGACATTCCGGAACTTCTGCGGCTCCATCTTACACTGCCAGCGGAACACGTCATGGCGCAGAATGTCCGAGTGCAGCCCGCTCACGCCGTTGACCGCCATGCCTCCGGCAATGCACAGGTTCGCCATGCGCACCTGTCCGTCCCAGACGATGGCAAGCTCCGCCGTTTTGACCGGATCGTGGTAAAAGTCCTCCACCCTTTTCTGATAGCGGTGGGCGATCTCAACGATGATCTCCCACACGCGCGGAAGCAGAGACTCCACCAGTTGCTGCGGCCAGCGCTCAAGCGCTTCGGAGAGCACCGTATGATTCGTGTAGGCGACAGCGTGCGTTGTGATGTTCCACGCCGTATCCCAGTCAAGGCCCGCATCGTCCATTAAAATACGCATCAGCTCCGGAATGACGAGCGCGGGGTGGGTGTCGTTGATCTGAATGACATTCTTTTCATGGAAGTTCACCGCCGTGCCATAAACCTCAATGTGCTTGCGCATGATGGACTGCACAGTGGCGGAGACGAAGAAATACTGCTGCTTGAGCCGCAGAGACTTGCCCTCATAGTGGTTATCCTCGGGATAGAGGATCTTGGCGATGGTCTCGGCCATGGCCTCCTGCTCGCTCGCGCGCAGATACTCGCCTTGAGAAAACAGGCTCATATCCACCGGCACAGGGGACTTCGCGTCCCACAGCCGCAGTGTGTTGACATGTTCCGTGCCGTAACCCGTGATCTCCATGTCGCAGGGCACGGCGAGCACCTTCGTCGCGCCCTCCGGCACAACATGCAGCCGCCCGTTGTCCCAGAATTTCCGCACCGTGCCGCCGAAGCTGACCTCCTCCGTCTCCTGCGGCTTGGGCATCAGCCACGCGCCGCCGATCTCCTTCCAGTTGTCCGGCAGCTCGACCTGCTGCCCATCCACGATGCGCTGGCGGAAGATGCCGAGCTCATAGCAGATCGAGTAGCCCGCGGCGGGGATGTCGAGCGTGGTCATGGAGTCGAGATAGCATGCAGCGAGACGGCCAAGGCCGCCGTTGCCCAATCCCGCGTCCGGCTCGATCTCAAAAATATCCGCCGCGCGGAAGCCCAGCTCATCGAGCGCCGCGCGCAGCACACCGCTCACGCCGAGGTTATACGCGTTCTTTTCAAGGCTGCGTCCCAGCAGAAATTCCATCGACAGGTAGTGCACCTGCCGCTTTTCCTCGCGCCGCGCCGCGCGGCGGCTCTCCACGCCCCGCTCGGCCATCACATCGCGCAGCACCAGCGCAGCCGCACGCATCATCTGCGCGTCGTCCGCCTCCTCGGGCGCGATGCCGAAGCCAAGACGCAGCTTATCCGTCAGCGCCTGCTTCATACCCTGTGTCGTTGTGATATTCATGTATTACCTGCCTTATTTGCAAATGGAGCGGTAGATCCCGCGGTACTTCTCCGCACTGCGCGCCCAGCTGAAATCCTCGGCCATGCCGCGTTTTTGCAGCTGCCGGTACGCCTCGGGCCGGTCATGGTAAAGGTCGACCGCCTCGCAGATGACATGGCACATGTCACCCGCATCGTAATTGGTGAAGGAGAAGCCATTCCCCTCGCCATTCCACGCCTCGTAGGCGTGCACGGTGTCCTTGAGCCCGCCGGTCTCGCGCACGATGGGCACTGCGCCGTAGCGCATGGCGATCATCTGGGAAAGGCCACACGGCTCGCTCTTGGAGGGCATGAGGAACAGGTCCGCGCCCGCATAGATCTGCATGGCAAGGCTTTCGGAATAGCCCAGATGCACCGCGACGCGCCCCGGATACTTCGACTGCGCCCACGAGAAGAACGTCTCATACTTTCCGTCGCCCTTGCCGAGCACGACGAGCTGCATGTCCTTTTCCATAAAGCTGTCCAGCGTTTCGCACACCAGATCAAGCCCCTTGTGCGAGACCAGACGCGAGACCATGGCAACAATAGGCGTGTCCTTCTTTCCGTTCAGCCCCACCAGCTTTTGCAGCGCCGCCTTGTCCTTCGCCTTGCCCGTCATCTTTTTGAGCGAGTAAGGATAGGCGAGATTCCCGTCTGTTTCGGGATCGTAGCGCTCCATATCGATGCCGTTCAAAACGCCGTGAAGCTTTCCGCTGACCATCTGCATCACGCTTTCAAGGCCGTGGGCAAAGTAGGCGTATTTCAGCTCCTGAGCATAGGTCGGGCTGACCGCCGTCACCGCGTCCGCCGTGATGATCGCGCCCTTGAGAAGATTCACGTCGCCGTCAAAGGCCAGTGTGCCGCCAGTGAACCAGCCCTCGTCAAGGCCGAACAGATCCCCGACCGTCTCACGGCCGTAGCGGCCCTGATACTCGATGTTGTGGATGGTGATGACCGTGCGCAGCGAGGCATAAAACTCGTCCCGCACCATCTCGTCGCGGATATAGACCGGCACGAGCGACGTCTGCCAGTCGTTGCAGTGCACGACGTCCGGCTTTTCCGACAGCGTGGGCAACAGCTCCGCCACCGCGCGGGAGAAGAACGCAAAGCGCTCGCCGTCGTCATAATAACCGTAAAGCTCAGGGCGCTTGAAATACTGCTCGTTATCGACAAAATACCATGTCACGCCCTGCCACTCGTAGGAGAAAAGTCCGCAGTAAACGCTGCGCCATGCAAGGCGCACATAGGTGCAGCGCTCAAAATGCAGCCGGCCGCGCCACGCGTCCGCCACGCACTGATAGAGCGGCAGGATCACGCTGACCCGGTCTCCGCTTTTCGCCAGAGCCTGCGGCAGGCTTCCGGCCACATCCGCAAGGCCGCCGGTCTTGCAGAAAGGAACCGCCTCCGAGGCGACATAGAGAATGTTCATCTCTTTCCTCCTTGCTCTTCATTTGATCGGCTCCGCGCCGTCAGACGATGCTCCCCTTCGCCAGAACGAGAGGATAATTTTCATGTCCCATCAACGTGCGTCCGGGCAGGATCTCCACGTTTTTATCCGCGATGACGTGACTGAGCGTCACGCCGTCGTGCACGCAGGCGCCCTTCATCACGATGCACTCACGCAGCTGCGCGCCGCGCTCGACCGTTACACCCGGAAAGAGAATGCAGTTCTCCACGCTTCCCTCGATGTTGCAGCCGTCGGCGATCAGGGAGTTTTTCACGCGGCTCTCAGGCGCCAGATAGCTGGAGGCCTCGTCGTCCTCCTTGGCGAGGATGGGCCGCGCGGCGCAGAACAGCTCGGCACGGATCGGCCCCCGAAGCAGCTCCATGGAGCGCTCGTAGTATTCCTTCACCGAGCGCAGCTGGGCGGCGTAGCCGTCCCAGACATAGCTCTGCAGGCGGAGCTTGCCGTTCTTTCCCGCAAGCACATCGCGGCGGAAGCTGTATTTATCCTGCGCGGCGCACTCATCCACCAGTGTGAGGAGCAGCTCGCGGCTTAAAATATAAATCTCCAGCGAGCGATGCCCGCGCGGCGCGGTCGGCGCGCACCAGACCTGTTCCACCGCGCCGTCGGGTGCAAGCGTGAAATAGGTCGCGTTGTCCACAAAGCCGCCGTTCGCCGTGCAGACCGCCGTAATATCCGCGCCGCTTTGCATGTGCGCATCCAGCACATCCAGCAGCGGCAGATTGATAATCAGGTCGCTGTCGCAGAGCACGACATAGTCCTGCCGGATCTCGCCGAGATATGGACGCACGCCCGCAAGCGCCTCCATCTTGCCGCGGAACTCGCCGCCGCGGTAAGTACGACTGTCGGCAAAGGGCGGCAGAAGGCGCAGGCCGCCGTGCTTGCGCGCCATGTCCCACGTCTTTCCGTTGCCGACATGGTCGAGCAGGCTTTGATAGTTGCCGTGGAGCACCATGCCGACATCGGTGATGCCGGCGGCGTGAAGGTTCGAGAGCATGAAGTCGACAACGCGGTAGCGGCCACCGAACGGAACGGAGGCCGGCATGCGGCGTTCGACCAGCTCACGCAGGCCCGGCTCGCGCTCGTAAGAGAAAATAATGCCATGCAGTCCGTTCATCGTTCCGTCTCCTTTCCCTCGCGGTTGAGCATCCGTTTGGCTCCGACCGCACGCCCCGGCTCGACCGCCGCACCCGGCCCGATGACCGTAATGCCCCATTTCTCGGGCGGCACAGCCTCGGGCGGCGCGCCGATCTGCGCAAGAGCGCCGACGCGGGCATTCTCACCGATGATGGCGTAGGACACCTTCGCCCCGCGCTCCACCGCCGCGCCCGGCATGAGAATGGAATACTCCACCTCCGCGCCCTCGGCCACCGTGCAGCGCTGCGAGAGCACCGAGTTGCGCACAGCGCCCTCCACCTCGCAGCCGCGGGTGACGACGCTGTGGTCGACCTCCGCCGCTTCGCCGAGATAGGCCGGCGGCTCGCTCTCCGCGCGGGCGTAGATGGGCCAGTCCCTGTCGAGCAGATTCAGCCCGCTGCCCGGCGCGAGCATATCCATGTTCGCGTCCCAGAGCGAATCGAGCGTACCGACGTCCTTCCAATAGCCTTCAAAGCGGTAGGCGGACATTTTCTCGCCCGCCGCGAGCATTGTGGGAATGATATTCTTGCCGAAGTCATTGCTCGAGGACGGGTCGCTCTCGTCGGCGATCAGGTACTCGCGCAGCTTCTTCCAGGTAAAGACGTAAATGCCCATCGAGGCGAGGTTGCTTTTGGGCTGCTTCGGCTTCTCCTCGAATTCCGTGATGGTGTCCTCACCATCCACATTCATGATGCCGAAGCGGCTCGCCTCGTCCCACGGCACCTCCATCACCGCAATGGTACAGTCCGCCAGCGCGCGCTTATGATGGGCAAGCATAGCGGCATAGTCCATCTTATAGATGTGGTCGCCGGAGAGGATGAGCACATAGTCGGGATCGTACATATCGACAAAGCCGATATTCTGATAGATGGCGTTCGCCGTCCCCTTGAACCACGTCGCACCCCCGGCGCTCTGGTAGGGCGGGAGGATATGTACGCCACCGTCGGCGCGGTCAAGATCCCAGGGCTGGCCGTTGCCGATGTAGCGGTTGAGCTCCAGCGGGCGGTACTGCGTGAGCACGCCGATGGTGTCGATGCCGGAGTTCGCACAGTTGGAAAGGGGAAAGTCGATGATGCGGAACTTTCCGCCGAACGGAACGGCGGGCTTTGCCATGTTCTCGGTCAGGACGTAAAGGCGGCTGCCCTGTCCGCCCGCGAGCAGCATGGCGATGCACTCTTTTTTCATGCCGGTAATTCCTCCCTTGCCTTGCTTTTCTTCGCTTCTGGTTTTTTATATTCTCCCTCCCCGCGCAGGATCACCGCGCCGAGCGGAGGGATGGTAACGGCAATGGACTGTTCCCTGCCGTGCGAGGGGATCGCCTGAGTCGCGATTGGCTTTTCATTGCGCCACGCGCCCGTGCCGCCGAAGTCCAACGCATCGGTGGAAAATTCCTCATGCCACGTCTGCCGCGGCGGCACGCCGAAGCGGTACTCCCGGCAGCCGTTGGGCGAGAAGTTGACCGCGATCACCAGTTCCTCCCCCGCGCCGTCCCGGCGGACAAAGGCCACCGTGTTATTCTGATTGTCGTCCGCGACGAGCCATTCAAAGCCTGCCCAGTCGAAATCCACGCGCCAGAGCGCGGGATGGGTGAGATAATAGTGATTGAGCACACGGAAGAAGTCCAGCGTCTTGCGGTTCGCGTCATGCTCCAGCAGATACCAGTCGAGCTGACCGGCGAAATCCCACTCATGCCACTGTCCCAGCTCCGCGCCCATAAAGGTGAGTTTTTTGCCCGGATGCGTAAGCATATAAACCATGAACGCCCGCACGCCGGAGAGCTGCTCGCGCTCGCCGCCCGGCATTTTCCCGCGTAGGCTGCCCTTCATGTACACCACCTCGTCATGTGAGATGGGCAGAACAAAGTTTTCCGAGAAGGCGTACATCAGCGAAAACGTGACGTCCTTGTGGTGAAACTGGCGGAACCATGGATTGAGCTTCAGATAATGGCACATATCGTTCATCCAGCCCATGTTCCACTTGAGGTTGAAGCCCAGTCCGCCATCGCTCACCGGATAGGTCACAAGCGGCCACGCGGTCGATTCCTCCGCCACCATCATCACGTTCGGATCGATGGCAAAGGCCATGGTGTTGAGCGCGCGCAGAAACTCGACCGCCTCCAGATTTTCGCGCCCGCCGTTCCGGTTCGGCGTCCACTCGCCCGCCTCGCGGCCATAGTCAAGATAGAGCATCGACGCGACCGCGTCCACGCGCAGTCCGTCAAGGTGGTACTCCCGCAGCCAGTAGGCGGCGGATGAGAGCAGAAAGCTTCTCACCTCGCCGCGTCCGTAATCAAATACCCGCGTGCCCCAGCCCGCGTGCTCGCGCTTTTGCGGGTCAGCATATTCATAGCAGGGCTCTCCGTCGAAGTCGATCAGGCCGTGCGCATCCTTGCAGAAGTGCGCAGGCACCCAGTCAAGGATGACGGAGATTCCCTCCCGGTGCATCCGGTCGACAAAGTACATAAAGTCATGCGGTGTGCCGTAGCGCGAGGTCGGTGCAAAGTAGCCGGTACACTGATAGCCCCATGAATCGTCAAGCGGATACTCCGTCACGGGCATGAGCTCCACGCAGTTATAACCAAGGTCAGAAACGTATTCGCTCAGTTCGTCGGCCAGCGTGCGGTAATCATAAAAATCACCGTTTTCCCTCCGCCGCCATGAGCCGGGGTGGACTTCATAGATGTTGAGCGGTTGGTCATAAACAGGCCGCCTCGCATCCCTGTAGTCCGCATCGCCCCACTCGTAGCCCGCAAGGTCATAGAGCTTGCTCGCCGTGCCGGGGCGCGTCTCGGCGTGGAAAGCGTAAGGGTCGGCCTTGAGCGTCACCCGGCCGTTTCGCGCGGTCACGGCAAATTTGTAGGCGTCATACTGCCGCAGTCCCGCGATCTCCGTCTCCCAGACGCCGCCGTCCGTCCGGTGCATCGGATGCGCGGCGGGGTCCCACGCGCAGAAGTCGCCCACGACGCTCACCGCCCCTGCGTGCGGCGCCCAGACGCGGAACACCCAGCCGTCCGGCGTGCGGTGCGCACCGAACGTGCGGTACAGCTCTGTCGCGCTGCCGGCGCAAAAGGCCATCCGGTCAAACTGCTCCATCACGCTTGTCCTCCCTCTTCCCAGCATATGCGCCCGGCAGCGCAAAGTATGTCGGATTTACTGCTTGAGCTTGCGATCCCCGCTCCATTTCGTCAGCTTGGTCTTATTGCCCTTTTCATCCATCACATAGGTGTGGTTGAGCTGATTTTTCAGGTCGCCCAGCACGGCATTGACGTACTCCTGCCGCAGCGCCGCGCGCTCGACCTTTTCCTCGTCCGTCAGCTCGCGCTCTCTGGAAAGCCGGGAGAGCTCATTGATGCGGTCGATCTTCTTCTGTTCCATCTCAATTCTCCTTACAGATACCGGCGCAGCAGAATGCCTGTGCGCCCTTTTTTGCTCAGTCCTCCGACCTCGGCAACCTCAAATTTCCCCAATCCCCGCGCAGAGATCACGTCCCCCTGCGCGACCGGCGCGTCGCCCTTGGTCGTCTCGCGGTAGTTTTTCTGCACGCGTCCGGCCGCGATCAGCTCCGACGCCTTTCCCCGGCTCATCGAAAAGCCTGCGGCCGTCACCGCGTCGAGCCGCAGCGTTGCCACCGTGTCGCGGATCTCCCTGACCTTCTGCTCCGGCACGTTCACGTTCTCCAGCTCAATGCGCGTCAGGCGCAGCGCCGTGCGCCCCGCGCTCGTCCAGTTGTCCATAAGGTACGGCGCGACGCCCGCGCTCACGATCAGATCGGCGCTTCTCTCGCTCACAAGAATATCGCCAAGCGTTTCGCGCTCCACACCGAGCGCCATCAGGCTCCCGAGCAGATCGCGGTGCGTGGGGTGCTCGCTCTCGTGCCAGACCGCGCGCACAAACGCCATGGCCTCTGTGCCGTCGGCCTCCTCCTGCCAGTCCGGCAGGAAAAAGAGCATCCGCCGCTCCGCCCCCTCATAGCCGCCGAGGAGCACATAGCCCTCGTGAATAGCGGCAGCGTGCAGAAGATCCAGCGCACCCTGCGCCTCGGCGGGGCTTAAAAACGCCGTATTCACCGGAAGATTGCGCGTCCGGCACTGTTCATATTTATCCAGCACGTGTCCGAGCAGCACGCGCTCCTCCGGGCTTCGCGCCGCGCGGTCGAGCAGCTTTTTCCGTTCCATCATACATGCATTTCACTTTCACAAGATACCATAAAGTCAAGAATATCCTATCACAAAAGGCCAAGGCTTTCAAGAGACGGCAAGCAAAAAGGAACAGCCCTATGGGCTGTTCCTTTGGCTATTATTTCACACGCACGATACATTCAAGCTTCGCGCCGCTGAAGTCTGCGGTCACGGTGGCCGTCCCGGCCTTGAGCGGCTTGAGCGCGCCGTCCGTACCGACCGTGAGAACGGAGGTATCCGAGCTCGACCAGACCGGCTGTACATCTGTGCCCTGAATGATAAGGCGGATCGCGTCGTTCAGGCCGATCGTCACGTCAAACGCACCGCTGTCCTGCGCTCTTTTGAGCGTCGTGCCGACATTCGTCTTGATCCCCAGCGCGGAAACGTCCACCGCCGCAGGCACAACCGGCGTGTCCGTCGCATCCGGTTCCTCCACGCTCGGCGGCGCCGGCGTGTCGGGGTCTTCCGCGTCCGGCTCCGTGCCGGGCTCATCCGTTGTGGCATCCGTGCCGTCCGGTTCCTGCGTTTTATCGTCCGTCACCGGCGTCACGTCCTCCGACGGCTGCACCGGATCCTTGCTGAACTTTTCGACCAGCTTCCCGCCGAAGAGATACCACGAGAGCACCGCCAGCACAACGATCAGCACCGCCGCCATCGAGCCACGGGCAGAATGGGTGTGCTTCTTCTCCGACACGTGATGCCCGCCACGGTGGCTGGAGGCCTTGCGCGGATAATCCTCTTCCTCACAGAATGGACATCTGCGGTAGCTCGACGAGTACATCTCGCCGCAGCGGGGGCATTTGATAAGATCCATGGAACGATCCTCCCTGAAAACGCGGAACACACCGCGAAACTAAGCAATTATATTTACATAATACTTTCTTTTTTCCGCGCCGTCAACTCCTCCTTTCCTTTTTTCGCGGAATTTTTCCTTTCCCGCGCCGCCGCCCTTGCTTTTTCCCCATTCGCTTTTTATAATGAAAAAAAAGAACAAAGGGAGGCTCCCACGCTTATGAGCACCATCTTCATCGGCATTGCCGGCGGCACCGGCTCGGGCAAGACCACACTCACGCGCCATCTTAAGGAGCATTTCGGCGATGCCGTCACCGTCATTGGACACGACAGCTACTACAAACGTCAGGTCGGCAAGACCTATGAAGAGCGCGCCAAGGTCAACTACGACCACCCCGACGCTTTTGACACGGATCTGCTCGTCGAGCACCTCAAGGAGCTCAAGGCCGGACACAGCATCCAGTGCCCCGTCTACTCCTATGTCGACCACAACCGCACGGACGAAACGGTGGAGATCTTCCCCACCAAGGTCATCATCGTCGAGGGCATCCTCATTTTTCAGGATCCCGCGCTGCGCGACATGTTCGACATCAAGATTTTTGTGGAAACGGACGCAGATGTTCGCATCCTGCGGCGCGCGCTGCGCGACATCCGCGACCGCGGCCGCACGCTTGAGAGCGTTATCACGCAGTATCTCACCACTGTCAAGCCCATGCACGAACAGTACGTTGAGCCGAGCCGCAAATACGCCGACATCATCGTACTCGAGGGCGGGCACAACCTTGTCGCGCTTGACATGATCATGCAGCGCATCGCCAACCACATCGCCAGTGAGGATTGACCCTCCGCATAAAAGAAAAGGAAAGCAGCAAACGCTGCTTTCCTTTTTTCTCTTTCTTATGCGCCTGCAAAGCGGAACACGATGCCGGCAAGCGCCGAAAGGCCGATGAACACGATCGGATGCCAGCCCTTCGTCTGCTTTACCCAGCGCGTGAGCGCGAGCAGCACAAGGGCTAAAATCGCGCCCTGCCAGAAAAAGCCGCCCGAGACCACAAAGGTCTCACGCACCACGACGATGCCCGCCGCCGTGATGAGAGCGGTGGACGCGGGACGCAGGCCGTAAAACGCGCCGGTGACATACTTGCTGTCGCGGAATGCCTGCAAAAATGCGGCGACAAGGAGGATGACGATAATGCTCGGCGTGACAAGGCCGATCGTCGCCACCAGCGCGCCGGGCACACCGCCAGTCAGGAAGCCGACGTAGGTCGCCATGTTCACGCCGATGGGTCCGGGCGTGGATTCGGACACAGCAATCATGTCCGCCAGCTGCGCGCGGGTATACCAGCCGGTCTTGTCGGCAATGCTATAGAGGAAAGGGAGCGTCGCCATGCCGCCGCCGACGGCAAAGAGGCCGGTTTTGAAAAACTCCCAGAAAAGCTGCAAATAAAGCATCATGCCGTCTCACCACCCTTCTTCAGAACGACCTGCAATACGATGCCGCTGACCGCTGCGAACACGACGAATACCACCGGCGACCAGTCGACCAGGATCGATGCGAGCAAAATCAGGATATAAAGTGCGAGCGTCTTTTTATCCACGACCGACTTCTTCCACAGCTTGAGCACCGCGTTGAAGATCAGCACGCACACGCACACGCGGATGCCCGCAAAGGCATTCTTCACCCACGCAACGTCGGCAAACGTCGTGATAACGCCTGCCAGCAGCGAAATAATGATAAGCGACGGAAACACCACGCCGAGCGTCGCCACCACGCCGCCAGCGGCGCCGGCGACCTTCCGTCCGGCAAAGGTCGCGGTGTTGACCGCGATCACGCCGGGGGTGCACTGGCCGATGGCAAACCAGTCGGTAAGCTCTTCCTCGCTCGCCCAGCCCTTGTCCTCCACGACCTCACGCTGCAAGATTGGAAGCATGGCGTATCCGCCGCCGAAGGTCATCACGCCGACCTTGGCAAAGGTCCAAAACAATTCCCACAGTTTTTTCGTCATAATTTCTCCTTACTCCACATATCCGTAAAGGCCGCGCACGGACACCTCGCCCGTGCGGACGGTCTCTATCGTCCCATCCGCGCGCCGCACGATCAGGCCGAACTGATCGTCCACATCCAGCGCCGTGACCTTCTCGCGCACATCCTTCCACAAAAGCTGCACCTCACGTCCGAGCGTCAGGCAGTCGCGGCGGTAGGCGTCCAGATAGCTTGCCGTCTCGCCGCTGCAAAGCGCCGCGTAAAGCTTGTCAAGCTCTTCGATCAGCGCGGCGGAAAGCTTCGCGCGCACCACGCGCCGCCCGGTTTCGAGCTCAATGGAAGTCGCCACCTCACGCAGCTCCGGCGGGAAATCCTCCGCTGCGTTATTACAGTTGATGCCAATACCGATCACCGCGTAGTCCAGCACGCCGCTCTCGCCCTCGAGCGAGAGCTCGGTGAGCGTTCCGCTGAGCTTTTTGTTATTGAGCACAAGGTCATTTGTCCACTTGATCTTCGGCCGCACGCCGCATGCGCGCTCCACCGCGTCGCAGGCCGCGACTGCGCCGAGCGCCGTGAGCGGCAGCAGCCGCTCCGCCGGAAGCTTCGGGCGCAGCAGCGCCGAAAGGTATACCCCGCGCCCGCTCGCGCTGGAAAAGCTGCGCCCGCGCCGCCCGCGGCCCGCCGTCTGCTCATCCGCCACGGCCACTGTGCCGTCGGGCGCGCCCTCCGCCGCGGCGCGCTTTAAAAAGCTGTTGGTGGAGTCGACGCTTTCAAAGCAGTAAAGCGTTCTGCCGACCCGCTGCGTTTCGCCCAGATAGCGTTGCAGCTCACGCTCAGTCAGCGCATCCGGCGACGACGAGAGGCAGTAGCCCTGTCCGGTCTGAGCGTCTATGATATATCCGTCGCGCCGCAGGGCGTTCACGCCCTTCCATACCGCCGCGCGGGAAATTCCGAGCTGCGCGGAAATATCCTCTCCGGAGACGAACTTCCCCTCCCGCGCGCTGAGCAGGGTAAAAATTTTTTCTTTGCTCATCGTCTCACCCACTTCCTGTTATTTCCGGGATTTGTAACCCTTTTGTTGTTGACGAATCCCGGTCGAGCACATACAATAAAGAAATTGTGGACAACCACAGCGCAAGCTATTGTAGCATGCCTTTTCCCCTTTGTAAACCATTCTTCCCGATTGTATTTTCTTTTAGGAGCACTGATGTGAGCTTTTCTACCCTTCCCTTTCTCTTTTACTTTCTTCCGGTCTTTCTGATCGTTTACTATCTCTCTCCCGCGATCTGGCGCAATCTTGTGCTGGACGCCGGCAGTCTGCTTTTCTACTATCTTGGTGCCGGCATGGGCGGCACGCTGACACTCCTTGCTCTCATCGTCATCAACTTTTCCGCCGCGCGGCTCATTGAGGACGCGCACGGCGATGAGCGGAAGGCTTTCACCGTTCTGGCGCTTGCGTGCGATTTCGGCAGCCTGTTCTATTTCAAATATATGGGATGGTTTCTGGAAAATCTGGGTAAGCTGACAGAGACAGATCTTTCCTTCTTTCATGTGGCGCTGCCGCTGGGCGTCAGCTTTTACGTCTTTCAAAGCGCCGCCTACGTGATCGACGTGTACCGCGGCGACGCGGACGCGGAACGCAGCCTCATTAACTACACGGCCTTTCAGGCCATGTTCCCGCAGCTGACGATGGGACCCATTCTCCGCCTGCGCGACGTGCACAGCGAGCTGCACGCCCGCCGCAGCTTCCGGCGCGAGAATCTGGAGGACGGCTTCTCTCTCTTCGTCGTGGGACTTGGCTGCAAGGTGGTCCTTGCCGACCAGCTCGCCACGCTCTGGGGCGCGCTCGAGCGCATCGGCTTCGCCTACCTCTCTACGCCTCTGGCGTGGTTCGGTGCTGCGGGCTACAGCCTGCAGCTCTACTTCGACTTCTCCGGCTACTCTCTCATGGCCATGGGCCTTGGACGGATGCTCGGCTTCGCCATCCCACGCAACTTTGACCTGCCCTACTGCTCGCGCTCGATCTCCGAGTTCTGGCGCAGATGGCACATCACGCTCGGCACCTGGTTCCGCGACTATCTCTACATCTCCCTCGGCGGGAGCCGCCGCGGCAAGGCGCGGCTTTTGTGGAGCCTGTTCGTCGTCTGGACGCTCACCGGTCTCTGGCACGGCGCGGCGTGGAACTTCGTGCTCTGGGGACTGGCGCTCTTTGTCCTCATTGCGCTGGAAAAATTTGTCCTCGGTGGTTTTCTCGCCCGCCACCGCATTCTCTCGCATCTCTATTTCCTCTTCCTCATCCCACAGACGTGGGTCATCTTCCGCATCTCCGACCTCGGTGAGCTCGGCGCGTATTTCTCCCGCCTCTACCCCTTCCTCAGCAGCGGTGAGAGCGTATTTGCCGGCGATCTGCGCCGTCAGCTGGAGAGCTACTGGTGGCTCTTCGCCCTTGGCATTCTGCTCTCAACGCCGTGGCCGCGCCGCTTTTACGAACGTTTCCGCTCCACGCCCCTCGTCTGGATACCGCTTTTCGCGGTCTTCTGGCTGTGCATCTATCTGATCTCGACCGGCACGGGCGGTGAATTCCTGTATGCCCGATTCTGAAGCTTTCACAAGGAGGTATTCCATGGCTCATTTCTCCCCATTGCTGTGGCTCTGCGCCGTCAGCGCCGCAGCGCTCAATTCCTTCACCGCGCTTGACCCCACCGGCGTGTATGGAGACTATCTCGACCGGCTCGGCGCAGATACGCCCGCCGTCGCGGCCTTTTTCACCGCCGCGCAGAGCGGCGTTTTCCCCTGGACGGTGCCGGAGGTTCCCGTCGTTGAGCCGGAGATCCCCGAAGCACCCCCTGAGCCGGAGGTTCCCGAGACGCCTGCCGAGCCGGTCAGCCCCTTCACCACGGTTGACGAGAGCTATTTTGACGACGCGCTTTTCCTCGGCGATTCGCACACTGCCGGCTTCCACGACTACGCCGGGCTGCGCAATGCAACCTACTTTACCAAAAACGGCCTGACCGTCTGGGACGCGACGGAAAAACGCTTCATTGAGCTCGACGGCAAAAAATATACGCTCGCCGAAGCGCTCGGCACCCGCCGGTTCGGTAAAATCTATGTGATGCTCGGCATCAACGAGCTGGGTTCCGGCACCACGGAAAGCTGGACGGCGCAGTACAAGGCCGTGCTCGACACGCTGCGTCAGGCGCAGCCGGACGCCATCATCTTTATCCAGTCGATGTTCCACGCCACGCAGGAAAAGTCCGAGAGCTCCTATTTCAAAAACGACGTCATCAACGCCCGCAATGCCGCCATTGCGCAGCTGGCCGACAACGAGATGATTTTTTATCTGAGCGTCAACACCGTCTTTGACGACGAGACCGGCGCGCTGCGCTCCGACTACTCCGGCGACGGCATCCATGTCCGTGCGCCGTACTATGTCGAGTGGCGCGATTACCTGTATCAGTTCGGCGTTGTGCGCGGTACGGACTCCTCTGTCCAGACCGCTCCGCCGGACGATACCTCATCTGCCGACACGGACGAGGATTCGGCGGCTGTCCCCGTCGTCTCCTCAGAGACTTCATCTCTCCCGGTCGAGAGCGTGCTCCCCGGCGCCGCTTCGCAATAAGGAAAAAAGGAAACCGCCCTCCGGCGGTTTCCTTTTTTCCTTATTTTCTTCTATAGCCGCGGTTGAGACGTGTCTCCAGCGCGTCAAGCTCGTCATAGAGCTCCGGCGGCACCTTGCCGATCTTTTCATAGTAGGCGCGGGCATCGTCACACTCCTGAAGCCAGAGGTCACGGTCGACCGAGAGCAGACGGCGCATGTCGTACATGGACATTTCCAGCCCCTCCATGTCGATATCGTGCGTGTTCGGCTCATAGCCGAGCGCCGTCTCCGCCGCGCCGATCTCGTCCTCCGCGCGAGAAATGATCCACTGGAGCACACGCATATTGTCGCCGAAGCCGGGCCAGGCAAAGTTGCCCTCGTCGTCGGTGCGGAACCAGTTGACGTTGAAGATCTTGGGCGGGTTGGGGATCTTCTTTCCCATATCCAGCCAGTGCTGCCAGTAATCACCCATGTGATAGCCGCAGAAGGGCAGCATCGCCATGGGATCACGGCGCACCACGCCGACCTGTCCGGTGGCGGCAGCGGTCGTCTCAGACGCCATGATCGACCCGATGAACACACCGTGCTGCCAGTTGAAGGACTGGTAGACCAGCGGCGCGGTCTTGGCGCGGCGGCCGCCGAAGACGATGGCGCTGATGGGCACGCCCTCGGGATTGTCAAACTCCGGGCTCAGGCACGGGCAGTTGCGTGCGGGGGCGGTGAAGCGGCTGTTGGGATGCGCGGCCTTTTCAGGGCTCTGCGGCGTCCACGGACGGCCGCGCCAGTCGATCGCGCGGGCGGGCGGGGTCTTATTGAGGCCCTCCCACCACACGGTATTGTCGCTCAGGTCGAGCGCAACATTCGTAAAGATGGTATCCTTATGTGTGGAGATGAGCGCGTTGGGATTGGACTTCATGGACGTGCCGGGCGCAACGCCGAAAAAGCCGTTCTCGGGATTCACCGCCCAGAGGCGGCCGTCCTTGCCGACACGCAGCCATGCAATATCGTCGCCCACGCACCACACGCGCCAGCCCCAGCGCTGAAGTCCCTCGGGCGGAATGAGCATGGCGAGGTTCGTCTTGCCGCAGGCGGAGGGGAAGGCAGCGGAAATGTATTTGATGTCGCCGCGGGGATTCTGGATGCCGAGGATGAGCATATGCTCGGCCATCCAGCCCTCCTGACGGCCAAGGTTGGAGGCAATGCGCAGTGCGAAGCACTTCTTGCCCTGAAGCACATTGCCGCCATAGTTGGAATTCATGGAGATGATGGTATTGTCCTGCGGGAAGTGGACAATGTACTTATTTTCTTTATCGAGATCACACTGGCAGTGCAGACCCTTGATAAAGCCGGTATCGTCGCCGAGCGCGTCGCACACGGCCTGACCGATGCGGGTCATGATCGCCATGTTCAAAACAACGTAAATCGAGTCCGTCAGCTCAAAGCCGTACTTGGCGAACGGCGAGCCGATGATGGACATGGAGTAGGGGATGACGTACATCGTACGGCCCTTGTAGGCCCCCTCCGCCAGATCGTACATTTTCTTGTACATTTCCTTCGGATCCATCCAGTGGTTGGTGGGGCCGGCATCCTCTTCCCTTTCACAGCAGATGAAGGTGCGGTCCTCCACGCGGGCCACATCGTCCGGATCGGTGCGGTGCAGATAGCAGCCGGGGAGCTTGTCCTGATTGAGCCGGATGAGGATGCCCTCCTCAACGGCCTGTGCGCGCAGCGCCTCGAGCTGCTCCTCCTCGCCGGTGATCCATACGATCCGGTCCGGCTGCGTCATCGCGGCCATTTCCTCCATCCACGCGAGGGCGGCAGGGTTCTTCGTCAGGGCGCTTTTTTCGTCCATCCACTTGGGGTCGGTCTTTGGTTTACGGTTCGTCATCTCTTTCTTTCCTCTTCAGCATATCCGCGGAGCAATTGAAAAAATTTTTGCGCCGTGGCTGTGTGGTTCGCTTTGCATCCCCGGCAGAGGGGAGAGGGAGCTGACCGATGCACAGAGAAAATTGCTATTGAGAGTCCTCCTGCTTCAGCAGTTTAGCAGAAAGAGCGTTCAATAGCAATAAATTATATCATTATTATTTTCTATAAATAGCATCCCGCCGTCAAGCGTCCAGACACGCAGCCAGTGCGCGGGCAAGGCGCGCAAACTCCTCCAGCCCCAGCTTTTCGCCGCGCACGGTCGGCTCCAGCCCCGCAGAAACGACCGCCGCAGTCACCTGCTCCTTGGTAAGCCGGCTGCCGAAGCTTGTCATCAGGCTGTTGACAAGCATCTTGCGGCGGAGCGCAAAGGCGGCGTATACCACGCGGAAGAAGAATTTTTCGTCCTCCACCTTGACCGGCGGCTCTCTGCGCACCTCTGCATGCAGAACGGCTGAGGTGACCTTCGGCTGCGGCTGGAAGCACTCGCGCCTCACCTCGAAGAGCAGCCGCGGCTCGGTGTGGTACTGCATGTAGACCGAAAACGCGCCGTAGGCCGCCGTGCCTGGCGCAGCGCACAGCCGCTCGGCGACCTCCTTCTGCACCAGCACCGTGATGCTCTCAAAGCACTCGGAATCGATCAGCGCCGTGATGGCGGGCGTTGTAATATTATAGGGCAGATTGGCGCAGACGATGGGCGTGAGACCGCCGAACTTCTCCCGCACGAGTGCCGGGATGTCCGTTTTGAGGATGTCCGCAGACACGACCTCGAAGTTGTCGAAATTCGCCATCGTCTCGTCGAGGATCGGCAGAAGTGTCTTGTCCAGCTCGACCGCAACGACCCTCGCCGCCCTGCGGCAGAGCTCATGGCTGAGCGCACCGATGCCGGGGCCGATCTCCAGCACGCCGTTTTTTCCGTCCGCGCCGCTCGCCTCCGCAATGGCGGCGGGAATGGATGCGTCAATGAGAAAATTCTGCCCCATCGAGCGGCTGAAATGAAAGCCGTGGCGGCGCAGCAGCGCCTCGATCGCAGCAAGCTCACAGTGTTCCATGCGTTTTCTCCTTTATCGTGCGGATCTTATAAAATATTTTATCACACAGGGTCGAAAAAGAGTAGCATTTTTTTCATCCCCGTGTTATGATACGGCAGAAATTAAAAGAAAGAAGTTGTTTTATGGAACTCACGCCCCAAATCCTGCTGGTCGTTCTGCCGCTGATCTTTCTCGGCGGCTTTGTCGATTCGGTCGCCGGCGGCGGCGGACTCATCACACTCCCCGCCTATCTGATGGCCGGCATCCCGCCCCACTTCGCCATGGGAACGAACAAGGTCGTCAACGGCTTCGGCACGGCGCTCGCCTCGGTCAAGTATTTCCGCGGCGGTAAGATCCGACTGCGCCCCGCCGTGATCGCCGGTATCGGTGCGCTTGTCGGCGCGTCCATCGGCACAAAGGCCGCGCTGCTCATCGCCGAGGATGTGCTCAAGATCATGATGCTCGTCGCGCTCCCCTGTGCCGCGGTGCTGCTGATGCTCAAAAAGGACTTCGGCAAGGAGGAGGCCGGCGCTCCTGTGCGGGAATATACGCCCCGGCAGGAAATGGTGCGCTCGGCGCTCATCGGCCTCGGTCTTGGCTGCTACGACGGTCTGATTGGCCCCGGAACCGGTACGTTCATGATCATGGCCTTCACCATGGCGCTTTCCATGGATCTGCTCACCTCGTCCGGCTGCGCAAAGCTGTCAAACCTCGCCTCCAACGTCTCCTCCGCCGTGCTCTTTATTCTCAGCGGGAAGGTGTTCTGGATGCTCGCCGTCCCCGCGGCGGTTTGCAATATGCTCGGCGCGTACTGCGGCTCGCGCTACGCTATGCGCGGCGGCAGCAAGAAGGTGCGCAGCATGATCTTCGTCGTTCTCGGCCTGCTGTTCGTGAAAATGCTCTACGAGCTTCTCTTCTGAATCAAAAACCTCCGGCCAGTCGGCCGGAGGTCTTTTGATCTCTTTTCTCAATCGAGGATATAAGCCACGGCATTGCGCACACCGAACTGGATGCACTCGCTGTAGCTGTTCATATACAGGTCCAGCTTTGCGCCGCGCACACCGGTATCCTCCGCGCGTGCCATGCCGTAAGCCGTGCCGGATGTGGCGACATACATCGCCGTGCCCAGTGGGACCACATTCTTATCCACGGCAACGCAGCCCCGCCGAACCGTCGTACCGGTCGCCGTTCGGGTGCCAACCCCGCCGTAGCCGGTGGTGTAGGCCGTGCAGCGCACATCAAGCTTCTTCGAGAAGTGCAGCGCGTCACCCGACGTCATCACAAGGTAGCCGCTGCCGTCGCTCTCCGTAATGACGGAGGCGATGCGGTCGCCCTCCTGCGCTTCCTTGACCAGCGTGCCGATATAGGCAAGCTCCGTCACGCTGGTGTTATTGTCCTCGGCAACCGCCTGACGCGAGACAAGCTGTCCGTCCGCGTACACGACCTCATACACCACGTCACGCGTGCCGTCGATGCCGCTCTGCACCACCTGCGTCTCCCCCTTGGGGATCTGATAGGTCTCCGTGTAGATCGTGGCGTGCGGCGCGGTCTCCGTCGCCGTTTCATAGTAGGTGAAATGCGTGTCGATCTCAATTGTAATCTCGGGCTGGGATATATCGACCTTCACCAGCTCCATTTCACCGACCGTCAGCCCCATGCGGTGAAGAAGCGCCGTAACGGTCTCTCCGCCGCGCGTGGTGGCGTACTGCTTTTCCTCGCCGCGCATGGCCGTGACCTTGTGTCCGCCCTCGAGCCGCAGCTCCGCGTCGCCTTCCTCGGCACCGACCACGATCACGCGGTCCGCCGTCACCTCCACGCCGTTTTCCACAGCAGTGATGGTCTCTCCGTCCTTGATAAGATATAAGGCACTCGCGCGCAGAGCGGGCACGGTGTTGACCGCGAGCACCGCAAGCAGCGTTGCCGCAAACAGCGCCTGCCGGCGATTGAACGCGCGCAGCCTTCCTTTCCAATTTGCGATCATAAAAAACCTCCGATCTCTGGGTCCACGCCGCGCCGTGCGGAGTCGGCCGGCGGCCAATGGTTACAATCTGTCATTTCATTGTAACCGTTTTGTAACTTTTTGAAACTTCGTGGAAGTATACCGTATTCTCTCGTGTTTGTCAAGTCGATCACATCGAGCGGCGCTTTTGTTCTGTTTTTCCTCCGTTTCCGGCAAATTTTGAACCTGTAAAAAGAAAAAGCGCAGAGCCAACAGCTCTGCGCTCCTGTTTTCTTTTGTAACCTTTGACGTTATTCCCCGGCCTTGCTCTCACAGGGCTCTCCCACCTTTGCGTCGGCGGGATCGTCACAGAAGATGTCAGCCTCGCTCTCGGCGCTCACATCCACGCCTGCGCCCGCACCGTCCTTTGCGGAACGCTGCGCCTCCAGATCGGCGATCTTGGCCTTGCTCTCATGCACGGCGCGGACAATATCGGCAATGGCCGCGGGCAGCTCGTCGCCCGCCTCGGAGACATACCACTCGCCGATGGCGCGGTAGTTGCGGTCCATCGCGCGCTGCTCGCTGGCGATCGCCGCGCTGATCTTCACGGACTCCGCCGCGCTTTGCGCCTTTTCACTGGCAACAGCCGCGACCTCCTTGCCCTTTTCCGCCGCAACGAAAGCGACGTCCTGGACCTTTTTGCTCAGGTTTTCAAAAAATGCCATTTTTATCTGCTCCCTTCGGTTTTTAGGTTTCTTTCTGTCTCCCATTATACGCGTCCGTCCCTCTTCTTGCAAGAGCCTATCCGTGATGGATTGTAAACATTTTATGATTTATGTCTGCGTGGAAGAACCGTCCCTCTTCCGCCGTGCAGAAAAGCGGGCAGCCGCTGTTAATTCCGCGTGGAACGTGTTATACTGATATTATCATCGGTCAGCGGCTATTTCCCCGGTGCGGTGACAGGTGCGATCCACATGGGGACAGGCCAGAATCCCGGCGCAGTGCTTCTCGGCTGCAGGGCGCTTGCCGGCGCGCTCGCCGCCATGGTCGGGCGCGAGGGCACGAGCGAAGTGGTGGAAAAGCTCGCCTTCGGCGTCTACAACAAAGCCTTTGCCCCGAACCGCACAGGTTACGACTGGCTGCGTGTAAACGAGAAAAACGTGGACGCCTTTCTCGCCGACCCGCTCTGCGGCGGCAGCGTGACCATCGGTCTGTTCCTCGATCTGCTCGACTGGCTGCGGCGGCATATGTAACAGCGAAAGGGAGAATGGTCATGCCGTTCTCCCTTTCCTTCGCAGAGCACGCGGCGTGAGCAGCTCGACGTCGCCCCAGCGCAGTAGGATCCCCGCGCTCCAGAGCGTATCAAGCCCGAAAAGAAACAAAACGAGCATGCTCACACTCGCCGGGATCCGCGCGGCCAACGCCGCCAGCGCCGGCTGCACACAGCGCACCGCCAGCGCGCTGAGAATCCCCCACGCAAGGGAAAAGGGCAGACAGATGCGGCCGTTGACGTCCATCTTTGTCGCGCTGTAATCCCAGAACCGCACACCGAAGAGCCGTTCATAACACCAGTGAACGGCGTATTCCACCGCGCTTGCCGTTCCCGCGCCGAGCAGAGCCAGCTCATGGAAGCGGAGGATCCGCGCCGCGCCGAGCGCGAGAAAGGCGCACATGGCAAGGCCGTAAACCGGACAGACAGGCGCAAAAAGGAAGCCCTTGCGCACCTGACGCTCCGACCTTACGGCTCGCGCAAACACCTTTTCCAGCACATAGCCCAAAAATCCGTAGCCGAGAAAATACCAGAACCACTCCATCGCCGCGCTCCTCTCCGTCAGGCAGTTTTCCCGCAGCGGGCGGAAAAATACACCCCAGCTTGCAAATGGACGCAAAACGTGATAGGATGGCAGAAAATGAGGAGGTGACCGCCGTGTCTGACCGTTGGGATGCGCTGGAGCAGCGCTGCCAAAGCTGCAAGGAATGCTCGCTGTGCGAAACGCGCACCAATGTCGTCTTTGGCGTGGGAAATCGCACGGCGGAGATCCTGTTCGTCGGCGAGGGGCCCGGAAAAAATGAGGATGAACAGGGGATTCCCTTTGTCGGCAAGGCCGGGCAGCTGCTCGACGACATGCTTGCCATCATCGGGCTCGACCGCACGCAGGTCTATATTGCTAACATCGTCAAGTGCCGTCCCCCGCAGAACCGTGACCCGCTGAGCGTGGAGCAGGACGCCTGCATTGGCTATCTGCGCGAACAGGTCGCGCTGATCCGTCCGAAGCTGATCGTCTGCCTCGGCCGCATTGCGGCTATGCGTCTGATCCGCGAGGATTTCAAGATCACGCGCGAACATGGCCAGTGGTTTCAAAAGGGCGCGTTTTCGCTCATGGCCACGTATCACCCTGCCGCGCTGCTGCGTGACCCGACACGGCGGCCTGAAGCGTTCGATGACCTGATGTCCCTGCGCGAAAAAATTCACAGCGTATGTGAGCGCACACAGATCCCCGACCGGCTTTGATGCAGCAAAAGGAGTGTTCCGATCTTCGGAACACTCCTTCTTAATTTTCTTTCGTCAGCTGCTCATAGCGATGCACCTGCGCGGCGCTGACCCGTCCGGCGCAGACCGGACAGCCGCTGGGCCGCCGCCCCGTGCGTGAGCCGATGTTCGCCTTCCAGACATGACCCTCCCCGCACTGCCACCAAGCCTTGCGGTGGCTTCCGGCCGTGACCTGCTGCGGTGTGAGCGCGCCGTTGAGCGTCGGGTGCCACTGAGCCGCTACAGCAGGCCGCGTGTAGGCCAGATCATTAAAGCCGACGAGGACCTTTCGTCCCGCACAGTAGGGGCAGCCCTTCTTTCCATTCGTCCGCTGGGCAATGACCGCCCGATAGACATGGCCGCGCGGACAGGTCCACCACGCACTGCGGTTGCTCGACACCGTGACCTGCTGCGGCGTGAGCGCGCCGTTGCGCGTCGGATGCCACTGTGCTGCGATGTCCGGTTCCGCCGTCGCCAGATCGTTGAAGCCCTCCTCCACGCGCTGGCCCATGCACACCGGACAGCCGCAGCCGCTCACACGCGAGGAGATCGCCGCACTCCATGAATGCCCCTTCTCACACCGCCACCAGACCTTGCGGATGCTGCCCGGAGCGACAGCGTCCGGACGCAGCGCGCCGTTCTTCTCCGCATCCCATTGCATGGCAAGCGCCGGGGATCGCGTGGCAAGGTCATTCACGCCGGGAACGATCATCCGTCCGCTGCAAACCGGGCAACCGGACGGCCGCGAGCCCGTGCGGGAGCGCACCGCGGCCGTCCATTCGTGTCCGCGCTCGCAGCGCCACCAGATCTTCGTATGGCTGCCGCGGCTCACCTGTTCCGGTGTAAGCGGCGCGTTTTTCGCCGTGTCCCACTGCCTCAGCAGTATGTCGTCCTTCCGCTGTCGGCAGTATTCCGCCAAGCTGATGCGGCTTTCGGCCGACGTCTCCGGTGCGGCGGACTTCTTGACGGACAATTGTCCCGCCCGTCCACGAATGATGCTTGTTCTCTCCATGCTCTCCATCTTTCCGGCTTCCCGCAAAAATAAAAAGACTGACCACAGCATAAATGTTGCGGTCAGTCAATCTTACGGATATGCTCCGATTAGACACTAAACTTTGCGTCCCCGCCTTTCGACGAGTTTGCCAATATTGATATACTTTTTATGTACTATAGCGCTTCTTTTACGACATGTCAACCCATAACCTGTCGATTTTGCCACAAATCGTTCAATCGTTGATCACGCGGATCTGACAGGACTTCATGGTTTCCAGCGCGTGGCGGTGGCTCTCCGGCGTCACGCCGGCGCAGCAGGAGGCATCCACGGTGATGGGCGCCTCCGGCATCGCCGCCTTGAGCAGCAGCGCGTTGGACACCACGCAGATGTCGGTGCACAGGCCGACAAGCTCGATCTCCAGCGCCTCCTGCGCGCGCTCGACCATGAGCATGCCGGCAAGCTGGTTAGAGCCGAACGTGGGCTTATTGACGATGGTGGCCCGCTCCGCGGCCTTGGCGACCGCATCGTTGAGCTGCCAGCCGTGCGTCCCCTCGATGCAGTGCGCAACAGGAAGATTGCGGCCCTCCTGCGTGTCAAGATAATTCTCATAATGCGTGTCGCGCGTGAGATAAATGTTCCAAGGATCGTATTCCTTCATCTTCTCCACGACCTTCGGTACGATCTGCTGTGCTTCCTTCGTGCCGAGCGAGCCGTCAATAAAATCGTTCTGCATATCAACAACGACCAGTACTCTGCGCATGCTATCCTCCTGCATAATGGGGCAAGGCCCCGAATTCGTCTGTGATTGTACTCTTACGCTCTCTTCCACTTTGCGCCGCCGGGGATATCCGTCACCTCGACGCCCTGCGCCTTGAGCTTGTCGCGGATGCGGTCGGCCTCAGCAAAGTTCTTTGCCTTCTTGGCCTCCGCACGCTGGCGGATCAGTGCTTCGACCGCCTCGTCCGGCGTGCCGTCCTCGGCAATCACGGTAAACGCGCCCGCGCTCTGCGTAGCAGCCTTGGCGTTCTTCTCGCGCATCTCCGCCGCCTTGGCGATAAGGTCAAGGCTCAGCACCGTGTCGAGATCGGCAATGACGGCCAGCTTCGTCGCGCCGTCCGTTTTGGCCTTGAGCACATCGTAGAGCACCGTCACGCCCATGGCCGTGTTAAGGTCATTGTCCATCTCCTTGCAGAACTTCGCGCGGTACTCCGCACGCACGGCCTCGTCCACTTCGCCATCCGGCTTGAGGTTTGCGATCTTTGCGATGAGCTTATTGTAGGCCAGCGCCGCGTTATCCAGATTCTCCCACGTAAAGACAAGGCTCTTGCGGTAATGGCTCTGGAGGCAGAAGAAGCGGTAGGCAAGCGGATCGTATCCCTTTTCCTCCAACAGGGAAACGGTCAGGAATTCGCCCTTGGATTTCGACATCTTGCCGTCGCTGGTGTTCAGGTGCGCAACATGGCACCAGTGCGGGCACCAAGCGTGACCCAGATAGCTTTCGGACTGGGCGATCTCATTCGTGTGATGCGGGAAGGCGTTGTCTACGCCGCCGCAGTGCAGATCGAGGTACTCGCCGTTGTACTTCATGGAAATGCCGGAGCACTCGATATGCCAGCCGGGATAGCCTACGCCCCACGGCGAATCCCATTTGAGCGCCTGATCCTCGAATTTGGACTTGGTAAACCAGAGAACAAAGTCGTTTTTGTTCTTCTTGTTCGTGTCCTCCTCCACACCCTCGCGCACGCCGACGGCGAGATCCTCCTCGTTGTGGTCATTGAAGATATAGTAGCGCTCAAGCTTGCTCGTGTCGAAGTAGACATTGCCGCCAGCCAGATAGGCATAGCCGGTGTCGAGCAGCTTTGTGATGATCTTGATATAGTCATCGATCAGGCCCGTGGCGGGCTGCACAACGTTGGGACGCTTGATGTTGAGCTTTTTGCAGTCGGAGAAAAACGCGTCGGTATAATACTGCGCGATCTCCATGACCGTCTTGTGCTCGCGGCGCGCGCCCTTGAGCATCTTATCCTCGCCCTCGTCCGCATCGCTCGTCAGGTGTCCGACGTCAGTGATATTCATGACGCGGTTGACGCTGTATCCGGCAAAGCGGAGGTACTTTTCCAGCACATCCTCCATGATATAGCTGCGCAGATTGCCGATGTGGGCAAAGTGGTACACGGTGGGGCCGCAGGTGTACATCTCCACAT
>JAXYYF010000084.1:0-2821 GCA_037419475.1 bacterium | reverse complement strand
CGGTCCGGCTGTATGTGGACGGAGTAAATATGACAGAGCAGGCAGTGCTGGCGGCAAGCGATGGACATATCGACTTGTACGCTTTGAAGCTGTCTAATGGCAGCCATTCCGTAACAGTGTCCCTGCGTGACGGTTTTGGTAACGATGCTTCAGAGACGCGCTATTTCACGGTCGTGGACAGTGAAACTGCAAGCATGGTAAGCGTCACAACATCTGATACCGTAGCAGCAGTCGGCGGTGAAGTTACGTTGAATTTGCTGGCGGCGAGCGCTGATATCAGCAGATGCAATGCAGTGATTCGGCTGGGACGGCAGTTCACAGATTATGAAGTCATCTATGCGGATGGCTTTGCAGGAACCTCTTCCTATCAAACAAATGGAAATACTGTAACGCTGACAGCCAACAAAACAGGAAATGCTGCGGGAACGCTGATTGCTCAATTAAAGGTAAAGGTTCCTGCAACG
Organism: bacterium; assembly: GCA_037419475.1. Taxonomy (GTDB): domain Bacteria; phylum Bacillota; class Clostridia; order Oscillospirales; family Oscillospiraceae; genus Hominicoprocola. Next base: position 2,357 of record JAXYYF010000084.1, on the reverse strand, counting down.
TTGGCATCCAGTGAGAGCTTTCTTTATGAAGTGAAGTCGGGTGCTTGCTATGATCAGAACGGACAGATGAGTACATTTGCAGCTCCGGCAAAGACATTGCCGGTGGGTGCGGCAATTTCCGTGACCTGTGGTCCGGTGCTGACGGGACAGACTGCGGAACTGAAGGTAACAGACCTGAGTGGAAGCGGTGTGGCAAACGCTGTGATCTGTGTGGATGGCAGCAACACAGCGCTTGGAACGACTGATGAAAACGGTGTATTGTGTTCAGAAGCCTTTAAGACTGCAGGTGTGGTACGGATTTATGCAAAGTCTGAAAATGGTCAGATGTCTTTGCGCTACAATGTTTATACTTATGATCCTGTGAACATCGCAGTACCGCAGGTTCTGTTTAATGCTTCCGCAGGCAGTGGAACAGACCGGAAGAATCTTACTTGGCTGTCGGATCCTATGAAAACAGATGCACAGCTTTTGCGCTACCGTGAACAGGGAAATGAGGAATGGACTGTTCTCACGGCGGAGACAGTGTTGAGGACCTTTGTGACCAATGGCTATCAGGCTGCGAATGTCAATAAAGTATCTGTGACAGGCTTGAAAGCGGATGCCAGCTACGAATATCAGGTGGGCAGCGGCGATAGTTGGTCTCAGACTGCTGTATTCCACGGCGGGGCAACGGAAAATGCTGGACAGAAATTCTTCTTGCTGGGAGATATTCAGGCAGAGGATCGCACAAATATTACAAATATCTTTAATAAACTGAAGGTTGGTCAATATGATTTTGGCATTCAGACTGGTGATGTGGTAGACAAACCTACCAGCTATCTGGAGACTGCCGAGACTATTGATCTGTTGTGTGCTGGAAATCTGGGGGATACGGATGTCATCCATGTGCTGGGCAACCATGAGTTCGAGGGCGATGCCCATGCAGATATTGCCGGCAGTATTTTTGACCTGCCCGCACACACTCCTGGCAGCTGCTGGTCCACAACCTACGGCGATGTATATGTGGCAGTTGTGAATTACAGTGGCGATGTCAGTGACATGAAGACAGCAATGGATTGGCTGGTACAGGATGCACAGGCGAGTAACGCAACATGGAAGATCCTGACGGTCCATCAGCCTGCATATTACACAAATGCCACTGGCGGCAGTGCACCGATGACTGCTTATGTCCCCGCAGCGGCAGAAAAAGCCGGGATCAATGTGGTATTTTCCGGACATGACCACTCCTTTGCGCGTACGAATCCTTTGAAGAATGGCGAAGTCGATACGGAAGATGGGGTGTACTACTACATTTGCGGTTCGAGCGGCGAGAAGTCCTATCCGATCAGCAGTAAAGATATCTTTGACTATGATAAGGTCTTTGCGCAGGCGACGACAGACTTTAACGCGGTTTATCTGAGTGTGGAAACGGATAAGTCGCAGATGAAGATCAATGTTTATGATGTATTGACAGATGGCAGCGAAAGGCTGCTGGACAGCTTGACGTTGAAATCTGATGCAGGTGACTGTGCGGATCGGGGACACAATTTGGAAAACCCTGTTTACAGCAATGGAAAGTTGATTTGCAATGAATGCCATGAAAAAGTTGATCCTGTAACGCGAAGCTTTACTGGCTGGGCAAGGGACGAGTTCACCGGCAGAAAGATGTATTTCCTGAAAGGTGTGGCGCAGACCGGTTGGTTCCTGATTGACGAGGATAACTACTGCTTTGACGCGAACGGCGTAGCCTATGACGGTGAGCAGATAGTTGACGAGGTACCGTTCGTATTTGATAACGGTCTGGTAGTCAGCGGGCATACCGGCTTCATCAAGAAGAGTAATGGAAAGACTTATTACTATAATAACGGGCAGATGGCATTGGGTATGACCGATATTGGTGATGATACATATTACTTTAATACCAATGAGAATTCCGATGATTACGGAGCAATGGCAACAGGGTGGCAGAATGTCAACAGTTCTCGTTATTATTTCTATGCCGATGGACGGATGTATCGTTCCGTCAAGATTCATTTGAGTGATGATGGAGGTATATTGACTGCTGTTCTTACTCCATTTGAGGGGCAAAGCTTTTCAAATGGACGTGTGGCTATGTGGAGCCAGCACAATGGACAGGATGACTTAAAGTGGTTTAATGGTGTAAGACAAAGCGATGGAAGTTGGCTTGTCAAGGTTCCCATGTGTGTTTATACAGATTTAGGGCGGTATCAGATTCATGCGTATGATGGGATAAATATTATTGCCGGAACCAGAATTGACATCCTACAAAATGTGGCTCACAAGTTTACAAATTACACTACAAGCACGGATAACTGTGTAGGCGCGGAAGTAAAGATTGCTCATTGTGATTATGGCTG
>JAXYYF010000083.1:0-23123 GCA_037419475.1 bacterium | reverse complement strand
TCTCATTGGCCGCCGCTTCGTTGCCCGCGTAGCAGAGCACCACGTTGGCTCCGCCACGGGCCAGTTCCAGACAGATCGCGCGGCCAAGCCCGCGGCTGCCGCCGGTGACGACCGCTGTTTTGTCAGAAAAATTCATGTGTTTTCTCCTTTGAGCGTTTCGGTCAGCTGTTCCACGTCCGCCGCGGTCTCCACGGCGTATACCGGCAGCGCCGGGACGGTTTTCTTCACAAACCCGCTGAGAGCCTTACCCGGGCCGATCTCCACCAGAGCGTCCAGCCCCATGGCGGCGAGATACCGGATGGAATCCTCCATATACACGCTGCTCTGCACCTGCCGCACCAGCAGCTCCGGAATCGTAACTCCCTCCGGTTTTTCCGCACCAAGGCAGTTGAAAACGACCGGGATGCGGGGGGCATGGAACGTGACGGTGCGGAACCGCTCCGCCAGCGCCTCTCCGGCAGGAGCCATGAGGGGCGTATGGAACGGCCCGCTGACCTTTAGGGGCAGACAGCGGCGCGCCCCCTTTTCCTTTGCCAGAGCCGCCGCCGCTTCCACGGCGGCCTTGTCGCCGCCGAGAACCAGCTGACCGGGACAGTTGTAGTTGGCGATGACCACGCAGCCCTGCGCGGCGGCCTCGTCACAGGCTTCCTGCAAGGGGGCACGATCCAGCCCCAGCACCGCCACCATGGCGGAGGGACGGCCTGCGGCAGCCTTTTCCATAGCCTGACCACGGAAGGCCGTCAGCTCCACGGCGGTATCGGCGTCAAAGACGCCCGCGGCGCAGAGGGCAGAGTATTCTCCCAGCGAGAGTCCGGCGGCGGCAGAGGGGACGATGCCCCGCTCCGCCAGCACAGCCGTCAGTCCGGCGGCAAAGGCCACCATGCAGGGCTGGGTGTACCGCGTCTGGTTCAGCACGCCCGCCGCGTCCGTGAAGGAGACCTCCATCAAGTCAAAATCCACCCTTTGTCCGGCGCTGTCCAACGCCTTCCGGAAGGTGGGGAACGCCTCGTACAGGTCGGCGCCCATGCCGGGATGCTGGCTGCCCTGTCCGGCGTATAAAAATCCTAATTTCATTGCGCGTTTCTCCATTCGTCCATGATCTGGGCCATCTGCTCCGGTACGGTGGAAAGGGTATTGACCTCTCCGGCGTTGGCCCCGCAGAAAAACAGGCCGTTTTCCCAGTCGCCGTTCCGTGCGGCGATGAGGGCACGGGAGATGCAGTAGAGGGCGTTTTTGCCGTCGCAGGTGGTGATGCACCGGATGCACCGCTCCGGGGGCGGCTGCGTTCCGGCCTCCACTCGGCGGATGAGGGGGCTGCGGAGAGCGCGCCCCGGCATCCCCACCGGACTTTTCACCAACGTGATGTCGGCGGGGGAGGCGTCCAGCAGGCGCCGCTTGTAGCCGTCGGAAGCGTCACATTCCGCCGTGGCGATGAAGCGGGTGGCGAACTGCGCTCCGGCGGCGCCCTCTTTCATATAGCGGGCCATGTCGGCGCCGCTTTTTACGCCTCCCGCCACAAAAACCGGAATGTCCCGCCCCGCCTTGTCCCGAAAGGGAGCCAGTGCGGTGAGAACGTCCTTCAAAAGGGCGGAAAGGGTCTGCGGTGCGTCCAGCTCCTGCCGGGAAAAGCCCAGATGTCCTCCGGCCTCCGGCCCCTCCAGCACCACGAAATCGGGCAGGCGGCCGTAGTGCCGATCCCACAGCTTACAGAGCAGCCCCGCGGCGCGCCCGCTGCTGACAATGGGGGCAAGCGCCGCATCACTCTCCGGCACCTCGGCCGCCAGCGCGGGCAGATCCTTGGGCAGTCCCGCGCCGCAGACGATGGCGTCGGCTCCCGCCCGCAGGGCGGTGCGCACGCTGTCGGCGTACTGGGTGGTGGCGACCATGGCGTTGACGGCGATGAGCCCCGCGCCGCGGGCGATCTCCTTGGCCCGGCGGATCTGGCGGTCCAGCGCCCGGAGGTTGGCCTCAAAGGGATGCTCGGCAAAATCCGGCTCCTGAAAGCCGCAGACGGCGGTGGAGAGGGTGCCCATGCCGCCGCAGGCGGCCACGGCGCCCGCCAGACGCTCCAGACTGATGCCGACCCCCATACCGCCCTGCAAAATGGGGAGGGGGAGGGTCTTTCCCCGGATCGTTACTGCCATGCTTCCTCCGCGGCCTTCAAAACGGCCCGGCTGCCGCTGTACAGCTCCTCAAAGATCTGACGCAGAGGCTTGATCTCATGGAGCATACCGGCCACCTGACCTGCCATGACGCTGCCGTGCTCCACGTCGCCGTTGAACACCGCGCGGCGTAGGCCGCCGAGCGTCACGTGCTCCAATTCCTCCAATGCAGCGCCGCGCTTTTCCAGCGCCAGATACTCCCGCGCCATCTTGTTCTTCAGCACCCGCACCGGCCCGCCGATGGAGCGGCCCGTCACGGTGGTGTCGCTGTCCTTGGCTTTCAGGAGGGCTTGCTTGTAGTTGTCGTGAATGGGGCACTCGCGGCTTGCCAGCAGGCAGGTGCCCACCTGAATGCCGCAGGCTCCCAGCGCGAGGGCGGCGGCGGCCTGACGGCCGTCGGCGATGCCGCCGGCGGCGATGACCGGAACGTCCACCGCGTCGATGACCTGCGGCACCAGCGCCATGGTGGTCATCTCGCCCACGTGGCCGCCGGACTCCGTGCCCTCGGCGATGATGGCGTCCGCACCCTGCGCTGCCAGCCGCTTGGCGAGAATGGCGGCCGCCACCACGGGCAGTACCTTGATCCCGGCGGCTTTCCACGCGGGGATGTACTTGCCGGGACTGCCCGCGCCGGTGGTCACTACCTGAACGCCCTCTTCGATGATGATTCGGGCCATCTCGTCGGCACAGGGGTTCATCAGCATCAGGTTCACGCCGAAGGGCTTATCCGTCCGCTCTTTGCAGATATGGATCTGCTCCCGCAGAAGCTCGGAGCGCAGCATGCCGCCGGTGGCGATCACGCCCAGCGCTCCGGCGTTGGAACAGGCGGCGGCAAATTCGCCGGTGGCGATGTTGGCCATGCCGCCCTGAATGATGGGGAACTCCGTCCCCAGAAGCTCGTTGAGTTTTATCATGGTGTACTCCTATTTTGGGCAGGTCATGCCATCTCGATGACGGCGCCGCCCCATGTGAGGCCGCCGCCGAAGGCCACCGTCAAAAGGCGGCTGCCGGAGCCGATGCGGCCCTGCTCCTCCAGCTCGGAGAGAACAAGCGGGACGCTGGCGGCGGCGGTGTTGCCGTAGCGGTCGATGTTTTTATAGTATTTTTCCGGCGGAATGCGGTATTTTCGCACCGCCAGATCAATGATGCGGGCGTTGGCCTGATGAAAGACGAAGAAATCAATGTCGTCGATCGTCAGGCCGGACTTTGCCAGCACGGCGTCCATGCAGGCAGGCACAGTCTCCACGGCGAACTTGAAGACCTGCGTGCCCTCCATGGAGAGGACATTCGGCTCGTTCCGCCCCAGTCCCGGCAGACGCAGAAGGGTGCTGTCCCCGCGGCTGCCCAGCACGGCCCCGATGGAGGGCCAGCCCTCCCGGCACTCCACCACGGCGGCGGCAGCGCCGTCGCCGAAGAGGATGCAGGTGCTCCGGTCCGTCCAGTCCACGACCTTGCTCAATGCCTCCGCGCCCACCACCAGCCCGAATTTTCTGGGCGCGGCGTTGAGCAGACACTCCATGGTGTGGAGGGCGTAGACAAAGCCGGTGCAGGCGGCGTTGAGGTCAAAGCAGGGCGTGTCCTCGGGCAGGCCGAGGGCCTTTTGCAGCATGCAGGCGGCGGAGGGCACCACGGTGTCCGCCGAAACGGTGGCCACGATGCAGGCCCCGATCTCCGATGGGGAGACCCCGGCCTTTTTCAGCGCGGCGCGCGCGGCGTTCACGCAGAGGTCCGTGTGCGTCTCCGCGCCGCAGCGGTAACGGCTGCGGATGCCGGTGCGGGAGCTGATCCACGCATCATTGGTGTCCACCAGCTTGGCAAGGTCGTCGTTGGTGACGACGTTTGTGGGGACGCAGCGGCCTGTGCCCCGAAGCTTGATGCCGTTCATGGCGCCTCCTTTCCGGCGCCTATGGCGCGGAATTTTTCGTATCTCTGCCGGATCAGGGCGGCGCCGCTCTCCTTGGAGAGGGCGGATAGCTGTTCTCCCAGCGCCCGATCCAGCTCCCACAGCACACGGCTGGGGTCTGCCTGTGCGCCGCCCTCCGGCTCGGGGATGATGCCGTCGATCACGCCGAGGGCCTTCAGTTCCGGCGCGGTGAGCTTCATCAGCTCCGCCGCCTCGCCGGAGCGCTGGGCGTCCTTCCACAAAATCGAGGCGAAGCCCTCCGGGGACAGAATGGCGTACACGGCGTTTTCCAGCATCAGCACGCGGTCGGCCACGGCCAGCGCCAGCGCGCCGCCGCTGTTGCCCTCTCCGGTGATGACGGCGATGACCGGCACGCTCAGGCGGCTCATCTCAAAAAGACTCCGCGCAATGGCCTCGCCCTGACCGTGCTCCTCGGCCTCCAGACCGGGATAAGCGCCGGAGGTGTCGATAAAGGTAAAAATGGGGCGGCGGAACTTTTCCGCCTGCTTCATCAGCCGCAGAGCCTTGCGGTAGCCCTCCGGCCCCGGCATGCCGAAATTGCAGCGGAGGTTTTCCTCCAGATCTTTGCACTTTCGCGTGCCGATGACGGTGACAGGCCGTCCGTGGAACAGGGCGATGCCGCCCAAAACGGCGGGGTCCTCGCGGCAGGCGCGGTCGCCCCGCTGTTCAAAGAAATCGGTAAACAGTCCGCCGATATAGTCGGTGATATTGGGCCGCAGGGGATGGCGCGCCAGCGCCACCCGCTCCGCGGCGGTCTTTTCAGCCATGGCGGCCTCCTTTCGCGTGGAGCCTGAGCAGCCGGGCCAGCGTGTCCCGCAGCTCGCCGCGGGGCACCACGGCGTCCACAAAGCCGTGCTCCATCTGAAACTCCGCGCGCTGGAAGCCCTCCGGCAGGGTCTCGCCGATGGTCTGCTGAATGACCCGCGGGCCGGCAAAGCCGATGAGCGCGCCGGGCTCTGCCAGAATGATGTCGCCCAGAGAGGCGAAGCTCGCGGTGACGCCGCCGGTGGTGGGGTCCGTCAGAACGGAGATATACAGCAGCCCCTTTTCCGAAAAGCGCGCCAGCGCGGCGCTGGTCTTTGCCATCTGCATGAGGGAGAGAATGCCCTCCTGCATCCGTGCGCCGCCGCTGGCGGCAAAGAGGATCAGGGGCAGCCTGTTTTTCGCGGCGTACTCAATCGCGCGGGTCAGCTTTTCTCCCACGGCGGCGCTCATGCTGCCCATGAGGAAGCGGCTGTCCAGCACGCCCGCCACACAGCGGCGTCCGCCGATGGCGCCCACGGCGGTAACGGCGGCCTCTTCCATGCCGGTTTTCCGGCGGGCGGCGGAGAGCTTGGCCCGGTAGCCGGGGAAGTGCAGTGGGTCTGCGGCGGCGAGGGAGCCGTTCAGCTCCCGAAAGGAGCCGGGATCCAGCACGCTGCTGAGCCGGTAATAGGCCCCCATGGGGAAGTGATAGCCGCACAGGGGACAGACGGACAGTGCCGCCGTCACGGCTTTGCGTTCACTCTCCCGCCCACAGCGGGGGCATGCGATCCGTTTTTCGCCGGGGACGTAATTTTCCCGCATGGCCTTCATGGCCAGCAGCCGCGCGCGGCGCTTTGCAAAAATGTTTTCCATGGATTATCCTCGGTGATCGTCTACCCGGCGGCTGAAGTCCAGCAGCTCCGGCAGGCTCCGGTCCAGAAAGGCGGTGGTGCAGCCGCCTCGGACAAAGGTGGGGTGGAACAAAAGCTCGTAGGAGAGCTCGGCGTTGGTTGGAAAGCCCTCGAGCGTGAATTCCTCCAGACAGCGCCGCATCCTGCGGATGGCCTCCAGCCGGGTGGGGGCGTGGACCATCACCTTGGCGGCGAGAGAGTCATAATAGGGGGAGAGGGTGCAGCCGTTATAGAGGGCGGAATCCACCCGCACGCCGGGGCCGCCGGGGAAGTGGAGGAACTCCACCTTACCGGGGCAGGGACGGAAGTCCGCCGCCGGATCCTCAGCGTTGATGCGGCACTCGATGGCGTGGCCGGTGAGAGTCACCTGCTCCTGCGTGATGTCCAGCGGCAGGCCGGAGGCGATGCGCAGCTGCTGGCGCACGAGGTCGATGCCGGTGACGAGTTCGGTGATGCCGTGCTCCACCTGAATGCGGGTGTTCATCTCCATGAAGTAGAAGTGCCGTCCGTCTGCATCCAGCAGAAATTCCACGGTTCCCGCGCCCTCGTAGCCCACCGCTTGAGCCGCCTTTACGGCAGCACGCCCCATTTCCTCGCGCAGCTCCGGCGTCAGGCAGCGGGCGGGAGCCTCCTCGATGAGCTTTTGGTTCCGGCGCTGGATGGAGCAGTCGCGGTCTCCCAGATGAATAACATGGCCCTGACGGTCGGCCAGAATTTGAAATTCGATGTGCCGCGGATCGAGCACCAGCTTTTCCAAATACATTTCGTCGTCCCCGAAGCAGGCTTTGGCTTCGGCTTTGGCGGCGGCATAGGCCTCCGGCAGCCGGCGGGCATCGTCACAGCGGCGGATGCCGCGTCCGCCGCCTCCGGCGCTGGCCTTGAGCAGCACCGGATAGCCCACCCGCTCCGCAGCAGCCAGAGCGTCCTCCACGGAGTCTACCGGGCCGTCGGAGCCGGGCGTCACCGGCACGCCGGCGGCGCGCATCAGGTCGCGCGCGGCAGATTTGGAGCCCGCCTTCCGGATGGCGTCCCCGGAGGGGCCGATGAAGGTGATGCCGTTTTCGGTGCAGGCGTCGGCAAAGTCCGGATTTTCGGACAGGAAGCCGTAGCCGGGATGAAGGCCGTCGCATCCGGCGGCCAGCGCCGCGGAGAGCAGCGCGCGGGGGTTCAGGTAGCTCTCCGCCGCTCTGGCGGGGCCGATGCACACGGCCTGCGTGGCCAGCTGGACATGGAGAGCCTCTGCGTCGGCCTGCGAGTAGGCGGCCACGGTCTCAATGCCCAGCTCGCGGCAGGCCCGCAGCACGCGGAGGGCGATTTCGCCCCGGTTGGCGATCAGGACGCGCTTGAGCATGGCTTGTAACCAAACAGCCCGTCGCCGAAGGACACCAGCGCACCGTTTTCCTTCAGAACGGCTGTGATCTCGCAGTCGCAAGGGGCCGTGACCTCGCTCATCATCTTCATGGCCTCCAGCAGGCACAGCGGCTGCCCCTTTTTCACCCGGTCGCCCGCCTTGACAAAGGGGGGCTGATCCGGCGCGGGAGCCGTGTAGAATGTCCCCACCATGGGGGCATTGACCGTTTCACCCTCCGGCGCCTTTGCCGTAGGGGAGGGGACAGGCGCTGCCGGAACTGTCGGAGCGGCAGAGAAGCTCCGCTCCAGCTCTATGGTAAATTCCTGCGTGGACAGCTTCAGCTTCGACAGCGAGCTGCCCTCAAAGCAGGTCAGAACGTCTTTCCATTCTTGATTGGTCATGGGATCTCCTTTCCCTGTGAACCGGACTGCCGGAGGGGCGGCCCCTCCGGCGGCAGATCCTCAGTTCTTATGGGCGGCCAGATAGGCCATGATGTCGCCCACGGTTTTGAGCTTGGCGGCGTCCTCCTCGGCGATGGAGAGACCGGCGGCCTCCTCCAGCGCCATCACCAGCTCCACGGAAGCCAGAGAATCCGCGCCCAGATCGTCGGACAGGGAGGCGGCAGGGGTCACGGCCTCGGCGTCGCAGCCGAGCGTCTCCACAATGATATCGCGCACTTTTTCAAATTCCATGATGGGGTATCTCCTTGCAGTTCAAAAATCAGCTCCGCTTAATTAAAAATATTTACTTAAAATAATTTAATTAAAAGAACTGAATCATATGATAATCAACCGGCCGTCGATTGTCAAGAGGGCGCAACGCCGAAAACCTCCCGATATAGCGTCGTGTAAAATTGGCGGATTTAGACAAAAATAAGCCGATTCGGCTGTACCGCCGGACCGGCCTGTCATCGGTTTGGCAAAAAGGAGGAGAGCTGTCGGGCTCTCTCCACAGGGAAGCCTTCCCGATATAATTGAACAAAATCAAATTTTTGTTTAATTAAGGGAAGGGCAGAGCGCCGTCCGTCTCATACTTTGGATGGATTTACAACGCAGGAAAATTGCGGTATATATATGATAAAGTGGTATTGTGTGCAGACGGACGCGTCCGTCTGCGCCGCAGGATGCTCCTGCGGCGCGGCCCACCTCCCGAGCGCCGCGGTGCGAACGGGCGGACGCGCGGCGCACCGAGCCGGAAAATGCAGCCCGCGGGCTGCCGGAGACCCACACAGAAACAAGGAGGAGAAAAAATGACAAGAAAGCTTTTGAGCATGCTGCTCGCGCTTGCGCTCTGCCTTTCGCTGCTGCCGACGGCGGCGCTGGCGGACGAGACAGACGAGACAGCGGACACACAGAGCCGCGTCACGTACTACGACGGCAAAACCGGCGAAACCGAATCCACCGTCTACTATACCGCGCTCGACACAGCGCTGACGGTGTGGGATCAGGGCTGGTACTACGCCGGAAGCAGTCTGGACGTCAATGACGGCGTGACGGTGAAGGGGGCCGTGAATCTCATTCTGGCCGACGGCGCGAATCTGGTGATCGAAGACGGCCTGACGCTTGCGGACGGCGCGACGCTGACCATCTATGCCGCCAGCGCAGACCTTTCGGACAGTCTGGGAATGCTGTCGGTCAAAAATGAGGACGGCTATGCCGTCAGCGGCAGCGGAACGGCAGACCTGCGCAGCGGCAGGCTGGATGTCTACAGCGGCAGCGGCCGCGCACTCGAGCCGAGCGTTAAGCTCACCAGCGGCGGCGGGAGCCGTGCGCATCTGCTCACCCGCCTTTTGGACTGCACGCCCAGCAGCCCCACGATCAGGTTCGAGGAATGGTGGGGCAGGGATATTGCCCTGAACTGGTTCCAGCTCGAGCCGTGCGGCCACTCCGATTATGAAGCGGTGAAGGTCGACGCATCGCACCACAAGTACGTCTGCCCCGACTGCGGCGATACCAAGGCCAAGGGCGTCGAGATCGTTGTGGACGCATGCACCTTTGAGACGAACGACTCCGACTACGTCGACCGCACGAAGCCGCTCACCAAGGAGGGGCATTTCCTTCTTTGTGACGAGCTTTGCGGCAATGTTTCTCCCACGCCGACTGCGCATGAAGCCACCACCGCCGCCATCCCGACGGACGACGGCAAGGGACACACGCAAAGATGCTGGGTCTGTTTCTACACGCCCACGGAAAACAACCCCGTAGAGCAGCACCATTATAAAGAAGGCGCCTGCGAAAACTGCGGCTTCCAGCCGGTGGCACGCGACGCGGCGGGCGATCTCTATGAGTCTGTGAACGACGCCCTGCGCGCCGCCGCGGACGGTGGAACGGTCACGCTCGAAGCGTATACGGACAGTAAGGAGCTCTGCAAGGAGGTCGTATTCGACTGCGCGGACAAGAGCGTTACGCTCGAAATGAACGGCTATACCCTGACCACTTCGGGCAATCCGACCCTGACGGTGGAGAACGGCACCCTGAAGATCACCGGGGACGCCACCATCAACCAGACAGGCACCTTTCATGACCTGGCCGCCCCTGCCGTAAAGGTCATCGGCGGCACGCTGATCTTCGAGGGCAATTTGACCGCCACCGGCGCAAGCGGCAAGCCCGCTGTCGAAGTCACCAACGGCACATTGCGGCTCAAGGCGGGCGATGTGCTCAACGGCGGCGTCTCCGTGGAGGGCAGCACCACCTATGCGAATGTCAACGCCCTGCTGGGCGAAAAACTCGCCTTTGCGAAAGTGGGTGAAACTTCCACCATCGTCAAGGGCGATGTTACGTCCATCTCCGGGGACGTGACGGTGGTGGCGCATCCGCACGACTTCAAGCTGGGCAGCGATGGGAAGTACACCTGCGCCTGCGGCTATACCTGCCCGCATAACGATTTTGAGGACGGGAAATGCACGATCTGCGGCAACGGGTGCGCGCACACGAACGTGGGCGGTGACGGCGTTTGCGAAAACTGCAAGACGCAGATGGTGGCGAAGATCGAGGCAAGCGACAAGACGACCACCTACGGCACGGACTTTGCCGCAGCGATGCGCAATGCAACAAACGGCACAAAGATCACCTTGCTGGCGGATGTTTCGATTCCTCAAAGAACGGGTATTTCCGGCGATGATACAACGGTTACGCTGGATCTGAATGGACACAAGATCACAAGCGGTTGGCTTGATGTTGGGGGTAAAGATACTAATGGGACTTACACAGCCTGCACCTTGAAAATTATCGGCAAAGGCAGTTATGAACCTCCGATGTATGGCGGCATTATCACTGTTAATATGAAAGCTACGCTGGATCTGAGCGAGTGGGAAGGCGGTACGATCAGCTCGATCAATATATCGGATAGCTCGGACTATGAAGCAGAAACGCGGGAAGCCGCAGTGATCGTAGGATCGAAGGCAGGTACGATCGGAAAACTGTCGTTCGGGAATAATCAACTTGGCGAACTGAAAAAGACCAAACTGAGCGGCGGCAGCTTTAATGAGATTTGGGCAGCTGATTTTGGGCCGGTCAAGCTTGGCGAATTGCTTGCAGATGGCTATGCGTACCAGAATGCAGATGGGTCGTATGTGGAGTACGGAACAAAACTTCAGGGCGCGTCTATCTGCAACGTCAAGGTCGTAAAATGCCTGCATCCGGACATGAAACCGGATGCAATAACTGGCATGGCGACATGCGAATACTGCGGCAAGAGCGGCAAATTCGTAGCCTCGGTGGATGGCAATCTCTATACCGATATGAATGAAGCCATCTCCTATTGGCTGGAAAACGGCGGCACATTGAAGCTGTATACCGATTATACCGCCGCGAATGGTACATGGCGCATTGGCAGCGGGTTGCATACGGTCAATCTGAACGGACATATGATGTCGGTTGAAGGTGATGGCAACGCATTCAAGCCCACTAACAATATGCATTTGACGGTTACCGACGGCACGGAGCGCGGTCAGATTACGAATATCCTCCTTGATGGGAGTCAGCGCGGGAACTTTACGCTGGAGAGCGGTTATGTCGGCGAGGTGAGGATGACCGGCGGCGCTGTCGTTACGCTGAAGGGCGGCAGCGTTGACAATCTGGATGTGCAAGATTGCTCCGTAAACACAAATCTTTCCATCCAGGGCGGCAGAATTGACAAACTGAATATAGAGGATTGGGCTGATGGCATGCATGTTTCCGCCACGGGCGGCAGCCTTGGCGCGTATACACTGCCAAGCGGCAAGATTCTCGCGGATGTGCTGGATCACCAATATTACGCTACAGGCACAAGCCTTGATAGACAGGTGGATACGGCGCAAACTGGGGAAGAATTCGTTATCCAGCAAGCCCCTTACGACTTTGGATCGACTTCTAAAGCGGCAGCGGTTCCCCTTGGCGGCGAGATCCCCTTCAGGGTTGACTCACCCAGTGGAAATGTGGGCGTATACGATGTGAAGTGGTATCGCAGAACGAACAGCGGCGCAGAACATATGGTGGGGAATAGAGTGGCTGACGTGAATGTCGGTGATAAGCTGGATGTATTCTGCGTGATTACAGGGTTGGATAGACCCAATAACGGCACTGTTCTCTGGCAGGTGGCAGTCAAGGGCTTTACGCTGCAAACGCTCCCGCCCAGCCTTGAGAACGCGGAGATCAGATTCGCCGACGGAGGGCAGGAGAGGACTTTCTGGCCCGATCCTAACAACCACAGTGTCGGCAAGAACGAAATACTGAGCGGTCTGGGCTTTTATACCGTGACGCTTGGCGGCAAAACGCTTGTGGAGGGTACAGACTATCAGGTTATCAGCGGCAATGTCGCCACCGGGATCGGCACATATGACTTTACGATCAAGGGCATAGCCCCGAACTACAGCGGCACAAAGACGGCTCAATGGACGGTCGTACCGCGTCCGTTGGGTACATATAAGATCAGCCCAATCAAAAAGCAGTATGACGGTACGGCTGCCCTGCCGGACGGAGCATTCCCCGGAAATTTTTACTCCATGGATCCTCTCCTTTCTGATATCACCTTGCGAGAGGGAACGGACTATGTAGTGACCGACGCCCGCTTTGATACGCCGGACGCAAGCAATGAGAATAAGGTCTATCGTTATACGGTAGAGCTGAAAAATCCCAATTATGTCTTCGCGAATGGCACGAAGGTACAAACGTGGGTTTATGGTGTAGACATCAACGCGACCATCGAAATCACCAAGGCGGACGCCCCCGCGGCGCGGGAGGGCGCGCTTGAGGTCATCAACAATCATGCGGATACCTATACGGTCGATCTGTCCGCGCTGCTGCCGAAGCTGGAAAGCCCCAAGAAATACGGCGAGGTGGCGTATGCGCTGGATGCTGTCAGCATCAACGGCGGATATTACGATGCAGCGAAGGGAAACGCGGAAGTCAAGGACGGCAAGCTGATTTTGCCCATTCAGGCCGTGGCGACAGAAACGGCGGGCAACATTGGTTCTGTCAAGGTCAAGGTCTCTACGACCAACTACCATGACTTCACCCTGACCATCAACGTCAATGCCACCAACAAGATCGTCCCCACCGGTGCACCCACATTGAGCAAGACCACGCTGTCCTGGGGCGAGCAGCTTAACACCGTCTCCCTCTCCGGCGCCATGCGGGACGAGGTCAATGGCAAAGATGTCACGGGCACCTTCGCATGGGACGGAACCAACGTCATCAGCGGCATCGGCAAGTTCCCCATGACGTGGACGTTTACCCCCGATGACGGCGATGCTTACACCAAGGTGGGCGGCTTCTCGGAGATTACGGTCGTCAAGTCCACGCCCAGCGGCGCGCCCAAGTACACGGCCATCACTACGAGCGGCAAGACCCTCACCGACGCGAACCTGATGGCCGAGGGCGGCAGCTTCACCCTCCCCGGCACGGTGCAGTGGGTGGACGAGAACGGCACGGAACTGGACGTCTCCACCGAGGTCAAGGCCAACACGGCCTACCGCTGGCGCTTTGTGCCGGAGGACAGCGAACACTATAACGAACTGACCGGCACCATCACGCTCTACACCGTCTCCCACAGCGGCGGCGGTGGCGGCGGTTCGGCCGGTGCCGCCGGCAAGACCGAGACGGTCACGAACCCCAACGGCTCCACCACCAAGACTGAGACCAAGAAGGACGGCACGGTGATCGAGACCACCACCGGCAAGGACGGTTCTGTTTCCAAGACCGAGACCAGAAAGGACGGCAGCTCCGTCACCGAGACCAAGGCCGCTGACGGCTCCACCGGCACCGTCAAGACCGACAAAAACGGTCAGACCACGGCGGAGACGAAGGTCAGCGCCAAGGCCGTGGAGGACGCGAAGGCGAACGGCGAGGCCGTCAAGGCCCCCGTCGAGGTCAAGGCGGGCAAAAACAGCAGCACCGCCCCGACCATCGACATCACGCTTCCCGCTGGCGCGGGCGAAACGAAGGTCGAGATCCCCGTCTCCAATGTCAGCTCCGGCACGGTGGCGATCATCGTCCACCCCGACGGCACGGAGGAGATCGACAAGTCCGGCACGGTCACGGAAACCGGCGTGACGGTCTCCGTCAGCGGCAGCGCGACGGTCAAGATCGTCGATAACTCCAAGGATTTTACGGACACCCGCGGCCACTGGTCGAAGGACGACGTGAACTTCGTCGCCGCACGCGAGCTCTTCAACGGCGTGGGCAATAACCACTTCGGCGTGGGCGAGAGCATGACGCGCGGCATGGTCAACACCGTGCTCGCCCGCCTTGCCGGCGTGGACACCACGCCCCCGAGCGGCTTGAAGTGGTATGAGCCCGGCACCGCGTGGGCGGTGAGCAATGGCATCACGGACGGTACGAACCTCAACGGCGCGGTCACGCGCGAGCAGCTCGCCGCCATGCTCTACCGCAACGCGGGCTCGCCCGAGGTCAGCGGCAGCCTCAGCTATGACGACGCGCCGTCGGCCAGCGGCTACGCGCAGGATGCGCTCCTCTGGGCGGCGAAGATGGGCGTTCTCAACGGCGTAGGCGGCAATCGCCTCGCGCCGAAGGACGGCGCCAGCCGCGAGCAGGTCGCGGCGATGCTGGCGCGCTATCTCAAGAATGCATAAGCGCCTTTCGTAAGTGCACCGCATAGACAAACTGCATACGCAAAGAGAGGGGCGGCCCGTGCGGGCCGCCCCTCTCTCCACTTCCCGCATTTCAGGGCGGAAAATGCTACATTTCGCGCCATTAATGAGAAAAACGGCGAAAAAGTGCTATGCTGTGTACATCCGGGCATCGTACCCATTTTATTTTCAGGAGGAGAGATCATGAAAAAACGACTGCTCAGCGCACTGCTCTGCCTCGTTCTGGCCTTCACGCTGCTGCCCACGGCGGCGCTCGCGGCGGAGACGCGGCTCAAGAGCGTGGATCTCGTCATCGACCTGCCCAAGGCGGGCGATCCCAATGAGATGGAAACCGAGGTCACCATCAAATCCATGAAGAGCGGCAATATCGACCTGCTCGCCAACGGCGCCGGTATCATGTATACCGAGTGGCAGGGCGACGACGTCGAGACCGACGACGGCTTCTGCTTCCGCGCCGGCACGACCTACCTTGTCAACATCAAGCTGGCCTTTGACACCACCAAGGGCTACTGCGCCAACTATAAGACCGTCGGCGGCGAAAACATCGTCGGCCCCGACACCTTCTCCGCCACGGTCAACGGCGTGCCCGCCACGATCCGCACCAGCGCGCAGTATTTCCCCACGCTGCAGGTCAGCCTGACCATCCCCGGCGAGCGCTATACCGCAGAGGAGAAGGCGGAGCTCAATGCCGATCTGGCACGGAAAACGGAGCTTCTCCAGCAGGCCAAGCGGGCAATGGCGGCGCCCCGCACGCAGGCCGCGGCAGAGTCCATGCAGTTTGAAAACTTCGCCGCTGGTGTGACTGTCATGACCGACCCCTCCCACGTTCTGGAGAACACCGACAGCATCCGCACCCTCATTCTGGATGCTGACAAGGTAACGGAGGACACGTGCTTTTTCATCGCCTATGCCCCCTATCTGAAAGAGCTTTGGCTCAGCGACAAGGTGGACGCATACGAGTTCATTCAGGCGATGGATTCCTACCTCTGGCTGCCCATCGCCGGCGTATATCGGTGGGAGAAGCAGAGCGATATGCCCTTCTATACCGCCGAGACCACGGTGTTCATTCCCGAATCCGCCGTACCCGCGCTCAAGGCGGCTCAGGCCCAGCGCGGCTATAAGATCCCCTACACCATCAAGACCTACTCCGGCACCGACGTCTACGCCGCCCAGAAGGCTGGCGCCGCCGCCGCGAAGGACAACTGGTGCACCGCCCACCAGTACAACCTGCAAATCCGGACGGCCGACCGCGTCTACACCTATGCGCAGGCCTGCCAGTATGCCCGCCGGTATTACTATTCCTGCGCCATCTGCGGCAAGTGCGAGTACAACGCGAAGCACGTCGCTCCCCATGTCAAGGATACGGAGATAGCGCTCAAGACAGAGAAGCTCGCCCACTCGGACAACGGCGAATATCCCACGGCAGAGGCCTACATCGGCGTAAACGCCGCCGGAGAGCACGTCTACTGGCTCAGCTGCGAATACTGCGGCCACTCCCACCGTTATCTCCAGCAGCATCTGACCGCGCGAGATGTTTACGCCTCCGGCACGGGGCTGACCCTCGCGCAGTATCAGGCGGAGGTCAACGCTTCCCTGCAATGGGAGGAGACGCAGGCGCTGAACACCACCGAGCTGTATCCCGGCACCTTCACGCTCGCGCAGAAGTCCTCTGCCAAGACCAGCAGCTGGGCGCAGAGCGACGTGAACCTTGCGCTCAATGATAACCTGCTCGATGCCGCCCTGCTCGGCAGCGATTACACGAAGAACGTCACCCGTCTGCAGTTCTGCTCCGTGGCCGTCCGCCTCGCCGAGGAACTGACCGGCAAGAGCATCTCCCCCGCTCCCGCCGGCACCTTCACGGACACCACCAGCGCTTACGCCCTCAAGGCCTACGCCGCGGGCATTACGACCGGTGTCACCGCCACGACCTTTGACCCCAATGGCACGCTCACGCGCGCGCAGATGGCGGCGTTCCTCTACCGCACGCTGCGCTACGTCGAGAAGAACTCCGACTACTCCTACACCAGCTACACCTCCAAGCTCTCCTCCTACAAGGACAGCGCGCAGATTCAGAGCTGGGCAAAGGAGTCTATGGCGTTCATGAACGCGCTTGATCTCGTCAAGGGCACCACCTCCACCACGCTCTCCCCCAACGGTACGTGCACCATCGAGCAGGCTGTCGCTGTGGCCGAGCGCAGCGTCTACGCCCATCAGATCGGCTGGTATCAGGCCGCGCCGGTGACCAACATCTATGACTATAACAACAGCACCGGGGAGATCGAGCGCGAGGACGGTGCGTACACCTCCTTCGACAGCACCAATGCCAGCCTCCATCCGGGTGATCTCGTCTGGGTCACGGGCAAGCTGACCGGTGTGAGCAATCTGCTGGCCACCGCCCCCGGCACCACCGTGGAGGATTGCGTTTACTCCGCCTATCTCCCGGGCATCAACCCATACACCGGGCAGAGCATGTATCTCCGCTGCCGCGACCTCATTCCCGTCCGCGGCTGATCGTCGGGGAGAGCAAAAACGAAAGAGCCGCTGCAGAATTCTGCAGCGGCTCTTTTTACATTTCTTACAGGGTGCGCACTCGGTTATCGAATTTCGGCACACGGATGCGGATGGTGACGTTATCGTCCACGACCTCGCTGATCTGCACATCGCAGGTCGCGCTGAGCAGACGGTAGGCGTCCGGGAAGTCGATGCCGAACTTCTTCATCAGGAACTTCACCGTGTCCTCGGTGCCAAGCTTGATGCTCTCGTCCAGCGTGGGACGGGAGGCCAGGAAGTACAGGCTGTCTGCCGTCTCGATGACGGGGCGCTCGATGGGACGGTCATGGTAGACCGTGACACGCAGGCACATGCGGCCCGCGATCTCGATACCCGTGCCGGAGAGCTCGCCGTCACCCATACAGGCGTGCATATCACCCACGGCCAGACCCGCACCCTCGGCATTGACCGGGAAGTACACGCGTGAGCCAACGCGGATCAGCTTGGTATCCATATTGGCGCCGTGATCCTCGGGCACCGCGCAGTGGATCTCACCGCTCTTCGTAGCGACACCCATCACACCGATCATCGGCGTCAGGGGCAGCTTGATATCATCGGAAAAATGTGCAAAGCCGTCGTGTACGGGGATGATCTTTGTATCGGGTTCTGTGATGTGGTCGCCCAGCACACCGAGACCGACCGAGGTGACCATCACACCCTGCGGGGCAAGGTCGATGGCCATGACCTCCACGCAGAGGGTATCTCCCGGGTGCGCGCCGTTCACCGCAATGGGGCCGACTGCACAGTCCATGATGCTGATGTCAATGTCCGGACGCTTGACGCTTGCATCCGTAATCTGGCCGGTGTAGCAATCATCACACTCGACCCAGAAGGTCTCGCCGTCCTCGACCGTATAGTTGGCGGGGTTGGTGGGATTGAAGTGAAAAATGACTTTGTCTTTCGGAATTACACGCATGGCAGCTCTCTCCTTTCCCATGTCCGTGTATTACCAGCCCGCGGGCAGAATACCGACCATCGAGCAGATGAAGTAGACGGCGGCAAGGCTGAAGATCACGATGATCGAGCCCTGCACTGCAGGATGCGCGTACCAGCCGCACTTCCATTCAGGCTCGATATCGCCCTTCTTGCGGGCATTGTTGACCATCAGAACGGGAACGATCGACATGATCACACCGCCGAAGGTACCCGCCCAGCCGATGGCGTCAACGAAGCTGACGAGGCCGGCATAGGCCAGAATGAAGGGAGGCAGAACCGTGCAGGCGATGGCGATAAGGCGCGTTTTGGTTTCCTTCTCATCTTTGAGCTTGAACATATCAACGATGTTGGTGAGCATGGAGCCGCCGACCGCCCAGTAGGAGGTCATCATGGCGCAGAGCGCGAAGATGTTTGCGGTGTAGAGTGCCCAGGTGCCGAGAGCCTCGCCCCAGGCAAGCGTTGCGACCTGCGTGACCTTGTCCGCGCCGGTCAGGGAGAGGACCGCCAAAGGAACGACAGCCAGCAGCACACCGGTGATGAACATACCGAGGATGATAGCAACGGGGAGCTTCTTGGGCGTATGACGCATACCGCGGGCCAATTCAGGAACGGCATACTGTGCGATGTAGCAGAAGATGGCGCTGCTGAGCAGAGGAACAGCATACCTCCAGTTGGTATACATGGCGCGGGAAACGTCCGCCTTGCCGGAGAGGAAGGAGGCGATGATGATGACCGCCAGAAGCGCGACCATGCCGGTGGACATGAATTTCTCCCACAGACCCGTGGCCTTCAGGCCGAACCAGACGACCAGCACACAGGGAACGGTGAAGAGCAGGCTGCCCGCCCAGTTGGGGAGGCCCAACAGGGTGCAGAGGATGTTGCCGGAGCCGCTGGTGTAGGCGATCATGCAGCCGATGGAGTTGGCGCAGACGGAAATAAAGACCAGCACCGAGCCGGCTTTGCCGACATACTTTTCCGCAAGACCGGGAAGCTGCAGGGGCTTTCTGGTACGCAGCGCGGACTCGGCGACGTAGAGCATGGAGAACGTGGTGAACACACCCGCCACGATCAGCCACAGCAGCAGGATCGGCCAGCCCGCCAGTCTGGTGGAATACGCAAGGCCCAGAATACCGGAACCAACGTTGGCGCCGACGATGATGGCCATTGCCTCGTACATAGTAAGCTTGGTTACTTTAAGCGCACCCTCTTCAACGACGGCATTGTTTTTCTCTTCCATTGATTTCTCCTCCTGTTTCTGTTTGTCAGCTCAATTTTGCAATACGAGCTGTCTTGCTATACATTTTAGCCGTCAAAGGACAACAAATAGACAACAAAAATGCAGAGGTTAACAAAAGCCTCTGCATATCGTCAGCATTAACAGAATCTTAACGCTTTATTTGTTTATCATGCCCAGCAAAGAAGCCGTGGTGATCTCCGCCCAGCTGTACTGTGTCATGAATTCACCGACAAAGGCGCTCACCGCAGACGGCTCGCCGTTGAGAAAGCGGTAATAGTCGCACTCGAAGCGCTCCGTGTCCACGCTCAGACGGTTTCGGCCCTTGAGAATCACATCCTCGCAGCCTGCGGCGCGCAGCGTGCGCATGAGGTCCGACTTGAAGGTTTCAAGCTGATTTTTCAGCGCACTGCCATACTCCCGGTCCTCGTAGAGCACAGCAGCACACTCTTTGATGCTGCACGCCGCGCCGCGGCGAAACACCAGATAAGCAAACAGCTCCTTACTCTTCGAGCGCGAAAACTCCAACGGCCGCCCCTGATAAAACGCCTCGAAATTTCCGAAGCACTGTACGCGCAGTGCCTTTTCCTGTGCGGTGCGAACCGTGGTCAGGCCGATATTGCGCAGCTCCTCGGCAATGTCCTCCGGCGTGACCGGCTTCATCAAATAGCCGCGCGCGTGCAGAGAATAGGACTCCAGCGCATACTGGGAGTAGGCTGTAACAAAGATGACCTCAAGCGCCGGCAGAAGCTTTCGCAGTTCAACCGCAAGATCCAGCCCTGTCCAGCCGCGCATCTGAATGTCCAGAAAGGCGACCTGCGGGCTGAATGTGCCCGCATGCACAGCGGCAAGCGCCTCCTCCGGATCGGTAAAATCATGCACCTGCGCCTCCGGTTCCGCCGTATGCAGAGCGTTTGTCAGGTCCTGCAGCGCCAGCGGCTCGTCATCAACCGCCAAAAAGCAATATTTCATGGTCTCTCCTCCTTCCGATCCTTGGGAATGATCAGTGTCACCGTCGTGCCGTGATCCGGACTGCTTTGAACCTCCATCCTTCCGCCGCAGATCGCGGCCAGCCGCTCCCGCACGCTCCACAGTCCGATATGCTCGCCTGCCGGGCCGATGGCCTGTGCCGTGTCGAAGCCGACACCATCGTCCACCACGCTCACACGTACATTCTCCTCATCCTCCGCGGTCATGACCATGACCGTCCCGCCGCTGCGCCGCTGCATAACGCCGTGGCGCACCGCATTTTCCACCAGAGGCTCAAGCGTCAGCGGCGGCAGCGAGAAGTGCGTAACCGGCGTGTTGAAGAGCACGGTAAGATCCCTGCCGAAGCGCATCCTCTCAAGGTCTACATAATGTCTGGTGTGCTCCAGCTCCTGCAAAAATGGGATGCAGCCCGTATTGCTCAGTGAATTGAGGTTGCCGCGCAGATAGCGCGTAAAATCCGTCAGCGCCTGCTCGGCCTTCCGCGCATCCGTGCGGCACAGCGCACGGATGCTGGTAAGCGCATTGTAGAGGAAATGCGGCTGGATCTGACTGAGCATGATGGAAATGCGCTGCTGGAGGAGCTGCTCCTCCTGCTGCTTTTCGTAGTCGATCTGCACGGTGATGTATATCTGAAGCAGGCAAAACGCCGTGACGACATGTGCCAGCGTGATCTCGCCAATGATCGTATCAAATGCGACTGCGGCCGCAACCAGCAGCTCATAGCAGAGAAAGGAGACCGCCTTGCGGTTCGTCAGTACCCTGCGGAAATTCAGAATAATGGAGATGACGACAACCATCGGCAGCGCCAGGAAAAAGAAATACAGCCACGGATAATCCTGCAAACGCCAGGGCTGCACCTCGGCGTGCGCCGTGAAAACGGAAATCACGACCAGCAGCAGTCCGTCCGCGCTCAATCCGCCGACGAGCACGGCGTAGCGGCGCAGTTCCTTCGGGTCCTCGTTGATGTAGCTGATGAGATATGTGCTGTAAAAAATCAGCAGCGGAAAGGCCGAAGCATAGCAAACATAGTAGGCCGCCTCCTGAAGCCGCGGGAAGAGCGGCAGGAAATCCAACCCGATGCCCCAGTAGACCACATCGCTCAAAAGGCCGAGCGTGTTGAGCGCCAGCATCCAGAGGAAATAGGACCGGAAACGCCGCCGCGAACGGCTGCCGAACACCACGCTCGCATAGGTGGAGGTGGTCAGGATCGCAAAAAACAGCTCCAGCACCACGCCGACTGTCGTAAACGGATTTGCCGGCACATCCCCGCCGGCGATGGCACGAAAAGTCACGACCATCAGCGTGAGCACAATACCGATCGTCACCAGACAGCCGGCTCCCATGACCGTCCTCTTGTCTATCCGCACAGCCGTTCCCCTCCCTGCTGATCCGGTTATTTGAGCATTTATTTTATCTTATTTCGACACGCAATGCAATCATAAATGACCGTAATCGTTATACAGCGGCATCCCGCTTCCATGCAGAAGGCTTTCATGCTTGACGCAAAAAAAGGAAGCTCCCCAATGGGGAGCTTCCTTTGATTCCGTTTGGCTCAGAGAGCCTTACTACCGATCAAGGAGATTAGGCCTTGGTGGCACCGGAAACGTAGACGTACAGGTCGGTGATCTCGCCGTCGTTGTTGAGAACGCCGTAGTAGGTACCGGTGACGTTGTAATCCTTGCACTCGGTCTCGAGGCCGGAGCCGGTCACGGTGTCAACGCTGTAGTCATTGTTGTTGTCGTTGATGCCGGCAACATTCTTCTCAACCACAAAGTAGACGTTGTAGTTGTCAGCCACGGCCTTGTCCTTAACGAAGTCGAACACGCCCTTGGAGAAGTTGACCTCGCCGGAGATGTTGCCCTTGACATAGTCGTCGTCAGCGCCGGCGGCGGGGTTGACAGGATCCATATCGGTGACATAGCCCGTGTCAGCGTCGTAGGCGATGCCGTCATACAGGGTCATGACGGTCTGCTTCTTGCCGAAGGTGTCGTCCAGCTTGATGGTGGTCTCCTCGCCGTTGACGATGGCCTTGTACTGATAATAGGTGTTATCATTAGCGTCGGTACCGGCGCGGTCGAACTTCAGCAGGTAGACATAATCGGTAGCGGACTTGGTGTTGCCCTTAATGGAAGCGTCGGAGGCGTCAATGAAGACGTACTCAGCGAAGCTGCCGTCCATCTTGGCATAAGCGGTCAGGTCGCCGGACTTGGCAGTGACCTTGATGGTGGGAACCTTGGAGATGCCCTCGTAGACCTTGACGTTATCATCCTCGTCGAGAACGATGAAGGTGGTGCCCTTGTTGGCCTTGAACTGCTTGGCAGTAGCAGCATCGACGCCAACGGCGGTCTTGCCGTTCTCGGTCAGCATCTTGCCAGCGCCGGAAACCGTGACCTGAGCAAGATCAGCAGCGGCAACGCCGGTGATCTCGAACTTGCCGGACTTCTTCTCGCTGTAGGAGAACCACTTGTTGGTGGTGTCAGCGCCGTTCGTGTAGACATCATCGTTCTTGACGGTGATGGTCTTGCGGGTGCCGTCGGAGAAGAACGCGTCGAGGATGACATTGGTGTCGAAGTCGCCCTTCTTAGCGGACTTGAGGGAGAAGAGGTACTGGTTGGAGGAAGCCTTGGCCTCATCAACATAGATGATGTAGCCGTTGGTATCCAGAACAACAGTGGACTCGTCGCCGATGGAGAACTCAACGGACTTGCCGTTGTCCTTGTCAGCCTTCACGGTCTTGTTGTACTTGTAGGTGGTGCCGCCGATGGTGACGTCATTCTCGGTGGAGTAAGCGGTGACCTTGCCGGTGACAGTCTTGGCGGGAACGACGGTCTGGATCTCGTTGTCAGCGATGGTGACGAGAACGTAATCGTCCTCCTTCAGGCTGGAGATGACCGCAAAGTCGTCGAGGGACAGGGTGTCGGTGGTCACGCCGCCGTTGTTGGCGTTGTCAGGAGTGACGACCTTGACTTCTTCCTTCTTGGCGTTGTAGTCGCCGGTGGCCTGCATCACATAGGTGTTGATGACGACGATGGTAACAGCGTTGGTGTCGTCGTTCACATAGACCTCAGTGGTAGTGCCGTTGCCGGTGTTGCCCATCTTCTTGGTGGAGTTCTTGTCGATATACTGCGCAACATCATTGCCCTCAACGCTGCTGGCCTCATCCTTGCCGTCGATGGTGACGGTCAGGCGAGCGCCGTCCTTGGCGGAGGAAGTATCCTTCAGATCGTCAACAAC
>JAXYYF010000082.1:0-14376 GCA_037419475.1 bacterium | reverse complement strand
CCTTTGCAAGCCTTATTTCTTCTCTTTCCCCTTTTCTGTCGAAACCGCTTAATCACACCTCCTTATATTGGCTATTACTGTCAAAAATGGCAGAACCGACGCATGAGAAGGCCCATGCGCCGGTCCTATATACACTCATCAGCTGCCGCAGGTCGTACCAAGCATCTGGCACAGCAGCGCAAACAGAGCAGCACAGTTCATCAAAATCTGCCTCCTTATTCCGTAGTTTGGCCTCGATCAAGGATGTGTCTATCGTAGCAAAAACACGGATAAAATGCAAATGTAATGTATTCCAGTGTTTTTTCTTGCCAGGGGAAGGGTGCGGTGCTATACTACCATATTATAAAAACGGTCTCTGCCATTGACTTATCCCAAAGGAGCTTACCATGATGATAAAACACACGCTGGCGGAATATGCGGCCGCGCTCAAGTCTGCCGGACTTTTACAGACGGATACGCTTACTCCCGCGCTGGCCGAAACGGTCGTTGACTGTCTGAGCTATGATACGCGTTCTCTCTCCGGTACCTCTTTATTTGTTTGCAAGGGTGCGCACTTTTCCGAAAAGTACCTGGCCGACGCACTCTCCCGCGGCGCCGCCGCCTATGTTGCCGAGACGGAACACGCGGCTCGCGCCCCCTATCTGCTGGTGAGCGACATCCGCCGCGCGATGGTCGTACTCGGTCAGCTCTTCTACGATCACGTGACCGACCGCCTGACAAGCGTCGGCATCACGGGCACCAAGGGTAAGAGCACCACGGCCTACTATGTGCGCGCGATCCTCAACGACTTTCTGACGAGCGAGGGAAAACCGGAGTGCGCCATTCTCTCGTCCATCGACAACTATGACGGCGTAATGACGGAGGAATCCCACATCACAACGCCCGAGGTACTTGAGCTGTATCAGCATTTCCAGAACGCCTTTGACTCCGGCATCTCGCATCTAGTCATGGAGGTCTCGTCACAGGCGCTCAAGGTCGGGCGCGTGCGCGGGATGACCTTTGACGTGGGCGCTTTTCTGAATATCGGCACCGATCACATCAGCCCCATTGAGCATCCGGATTTCGCGGACTATTACGCCTCCAAGCTCAAAATTTTCGATTGCTGCCGCACCGGCTGCATCAATATGGATGCCGAACACGCCGAAGAAACGCTCGAGTACGCAAAAAAAAGCGGCTGCAGGCTCATCACCTTCGGCCGCCACGAGAGCGATATCATTTATTGCGAAATGATCGAAAAGCGTGCGGATGGGCTCTACTTCACGGTCCACTCTCCATGCTACAACGGTGAGTTTTCCATCACGATGCCCGGTTTGTTTAATGTGTCAAATGCTCTGGCAGCCATGGCGATCTCCATGGCGCTCGGTGTGCCGGAGCAGTATGTCCGCTCGGGTCTCCGCCGCGCGCGGGCCAGTGGGCGGATGCAGGTCTATGAAAGCCGCGATAAAAAGGTCACGGTCATCGTCGACTATGCGCACAACCGCATGAGCTTCGACGCGCTCTACCGCTCGACAAAGGCCGAGTACCCCGGGCGCAGCATGATCTCTGTTTTCGGCTGTCCCGGCTCGCACGCGCTCCAGCGCAGGCAGGATCTCGGTGAGTTGAGCGGTGCGAGCTGCTCGTTCGTCTACATCACAGAGGAGGACTCCGGCGAAGAACCCTTTGCGCAGATCGCCGCCGACATCGAAAAGCATGTTTCCTGTCCCCACCTCGTCTGCGAGGACCGTGCGGAGTGCATCCGTCGTGCCATTCTGGAGCACACGGAACCGCGCGTCATTCTGCTCACCGGCAAGGGTGAGGAGACGACCATGAAGCGTGGGCGGGAATTTGTCCCCTACCCGAGCGATGTGGAGTTGACGCTCAAATACCTTGCGGAATACGACGAAAGGAGCCCGAAGGCATGACATCTCAGAACAGGCAGGATTTTCTGCCGATCATCCTCGGCAGCGACGAAAACGCCTACGGCACGGCGCGGCTGTTCCGCGAGGCCTATCCCGCCGTCACGCCGCTGCTGCTGTGCACGCAGCAGCTGATCCCCACACGCCACTCGAAGCTCTTCGACTGCCGCATTATTGAAAATTTTGAGCGTGAGGATGTATTTCCCGACGCTCTGCTTGGCGTACTGCGCGAGTGCAGCGGAGCGTATGAAAAGCTGCTTGTCATCCCATGCTCGGACTACTATACCGGACTACTCTGCCGCCATTATGCGCATTTTGATGGCTTGATCGCCAACCGCTTCATCCCCGAAGCGCTGCTTGAAACCTTCGATACCAAGGATAAGTTCTACGCTTTGTGCGAGCAGTACGGCATGGACTATCCCAAAACCCTCATCGCCGCACCCGAGGAACGTGCCAAGGCCGCCGAGCAGCTGCCGTTCGATTTTCCCATCGTCGTCAAGCCCGAAAACTCCAACGCACTCGACTATCTCCGCTGCCACTTCGAAGGGAAAAAGAAGGTATTCTTTTTCGACACGAAGGAGCAGTACCTTGAAATGGTGCGCAGCATGAACGCCTCGTCCTACCGCGGCAAGCTCATCATTCAGGAGTTCATCCCCGGCGGAGACGATGCCATGCGCGTGCTCAACAGCTATTCCGATACGGACGGTCATGTGCGCGCGATGTGCCTCGGCCAGCCGGTGCTGGAATATTACGATCCCAAGAGCATCGGCAACTATGCAGCCATTGTCTCGCGCGGCGATGCGCTGCTCTACGATAAAATGCAGCGGTTTCTGGAAGCGCTCGGCTATGTCGGCTTTTCCAACATCGACATGAAGTACGATTCCCGCACCGGTCGTTATGTTCTCTTTGAGATCAATCCCCGGCTCGGACGTTCAAGCTTTTTCTGCCGCGCAGCGGGCATCAACATGATGAAGCTGCTCACCGAGGATGTGGTCTACGACCGGCGCGAGACTTGCATTTATAATGAAAACACTGCGCTTTGGATGAACGTCCCCCGCGGCATCATCCGCAAATACGTCACCACGCCCGCGCTGCGTGAAGAGCTGGAGAAATATCCGGCCATGCACACGCTCTGGTGCAGGGGTGACCTCTCCCCCGCGCGCGTATACCGGCTCGCCCGGTATTACGCGGCGCAATATAAAAACTTTGCGCGCTACCACTTTGACAAGAGCAAAGAGATCTGATGCGTTCCGAACAAAAAAAGCATCCATCCGCTCTCACGGATGGATGCTTTTTTTCAATCTACGATATCGACGGATACCTTTTCTCCGGTGCGCTGCGCATAGGAGCGGATGACGGTACGGATCTCCTTGGCAATGCGGCCCTGACGGCCGATCACCTTGCCCATATCATCGGGGGCGACGTGCAGCTCCAACGTCAGCTCGTCCGTTCCCTGCTTCTCTGTCACCGTGACCTCATCCGGATGCTCGACCAGATTTTTGGCGATGTAGAGCAGCAAGTCCTTCATGCGTTGTCCCCCGCGGATCAAATCGCGTTGATTCTCTTGAGCAGCGCGCGGACGGTGTCGGTGGGCTGGGCGCCGGTCTTGATCCACTCCTGAGCGCGCTCGGCGTCGATCTTGATCTCAGCGGGGCTCACGCAGGGATTGTAGGTACCGATCTCCTCGATGAAGCGGCCGTCGCGGGGATAGCGGGAATCGGCGACGACGACGCGATAGAAAGGAGCCTTCTTGGCGCCCATACGGCGCAGACGAATTTTGACCATGATGTTTTTCCTCCAAAATGAAATGTATTTTTGTATTTATGATCGTATGCGTAAAGCATGAATCAACAGTTTTACTTAAAGCGCTTTCTGCGCCCGAAGCCGTGCAGCCGGCTCAGGCCGCCGCCCTTGCCGCCGAGACCGCGCGGCATCTTGCCGCGTGTCACCTGCTTGATCAGATCCTGCATCATCTCGAACTGCTTTAACAAGCGGTTGACATCCACGACCTCCAGTCCGCAGCCGGCAGCGATGCGCTTTTTGCGGCTTGCGCCGAGAATCTTCGGGTTCTCGCGCTCCTCCGACGTCATGGAGAGGATAATGGCCTCGGTGTGCGCCATCACCTTCGGGTCGATCTCCGCGCCCGCAAGCTGCTTTCCCATTCCGCCGGGCATCATTTCCGCCAGCTGGCTCAGATCACCCATGCCCTTGATCTGCACGAGCTGATCGTAATAATCCGTCAGTGTGAAGCGGTTCTGCCGCAGCTTTTCCTCCAGCTTCTTCGCCTTTTCCTCGTCGACGTGCTGCTCTGCCTTTTCAATGAAGCTGAGCACATCGCCCATGCCGAGGATGCGCGAGGCCATGCGGTCGGGATGGAACGGCTCAATCATATCGAGCTTTTCACCCGTGCCGACGAACTTGATGGGCTTGCCGGTGGCCGCGCGGATAGAGAGTGCAGCGCCGCCGCGCGCGTCGCCGTCGAGTTTGGTGAGCACAACGCCGTCGATGCCGAGCGCCTCGTCGAACGCGCTCGCCGCGTTCACGGCGTCCTGACCGGTCATGGCGTCCACGACCAGCAAGATCTCATTGGGCTTCACCGCCGCCTTGACGCGCTTGAGCTCGTTCATCAGCTCTTCATCCACATGCAGGCGGCCGGCGGTATCGAGAAAGACCACATCGTTGCCGTGATCTTTCGCGTACTTCACAGCTTCGGAGGCAATGGTAACCGGATCGATCTGCCCCATCTCGAAAACCGGAAGATTCAGCTGTCCGCCGACGACCTGAAGCTGCGTGATCGCCGCCGGACGGTACACGTCACACGCCACAAGCAGCGGACGGTGTCCCTGACGGCGCAGAAGTCCGGCAAGCTTGGCGACGTTCGTCGTCTTACCGACGCCCTGAAGGCCGACCATCATCACGACCGTCGGCGGGTTGTTGGCAAAGGTCAGCCGCGCGTTCGCGCCGCCCATGAGCGCGGTCAGCTCGTCGTTGACGATCTTGATGACCTGTTGGGCGGGGGTCAGGCTCTCGAGCACCTCGACGCCGACCGCACGCTCGGACACTTTGGCGATAAAATCCTTGACGACCTTATAGCTCACGTCCGCCTCAAGCAGCGCCAGACGCACCTCGCGCATGGCAAGCTTGATGTCGTTCTCGCTCAGGCGGCCCTTGCCGCGCAGATTTTTAAAGATACTGCTGAGTTTTTCGCTCAGGCCCTCAAATGCCATCGATAACTCCTTTTACTCCTTGAGTGCCGCGGTCTCCGTTTCGATCGCGGTCACAAGCTCTTCAATGCGGGAATCCTCATACTGGCGGTAGTTGAGCTTTCGGAGCGCATCCGCCGCCTCGGCGATGCGGTCAAGGTGCGGGGTCATCTGCATGAAGCGCTTAACAAGCCCCGTCTTATCCTCGATCTCCGTCATGTACGCCTCGGCGCGGACGATCACGTCGCGCACGCCCTGACGGGAGATGCCATAATTCTCGGCGATCTCGGACAGGGAAAGGTCTTCATCATAATAAAGCTCGTAAAATTCCTTCTGCCGGTCCGTGAGGAGTTCGCCGTAGAAGTCAAAGAGCATCGTCATGCGGAATGTCTGATTTTTCACGGGGAAATCCTCCTTTGAGTATTCCGTGTAAAGTTATATCGCTTTACAACAGGAATTAGTTTACATGAGTTTAGCAGAAAAGTCAAGGATATTTCGCAAGAAAAACGGCGAAGCGCAAAGATTTTATGAAATAGAGTGGTAATGTTCACATTTTCGTGCTATGCTATCCTAAAATATAATGGAAAGGAATCGCAGTTTTCATGGAGCCTTTGCGAAAGGAACTCTCGGAGGGCGTATACCTGACGTATGTGCCCGCCGTCAAATTCAAAACCGGCGTGCTGGGCGTGCAGCTCATCACACCGCTGGACGAGCAGTCCGCCGCTTACGGCGCGCTGCTGCCCGCCGTGCTGCGCCGCGGCACGATGCGCCACCGCGACATGCGCTCGATCGCGGCGGAGCTCGACCGCCTGTACGGTGCGTCGATCGCCTATACCGTGCGCAAGAAGGGCGAAAACCAGTGTCTCGGCTTTGTCGGCAGCTTTATTGACGAGGAATTTGTTCCCGGCGGCGAGCGCCTGCTCGAGCCGATGGCTGATTTGATCGGCGAGGTACTGCTCGATCCGCTCACACACAACGGCCGCTTTCTGAGTGAGTATGTTGAAAGTGAAAAGGAAAACCTCATCGACGCCATTGAAAGCCTGCTCAACGACAAGCGCGACTATGCCGACGCGCGGCTTCTGGAGGAAATGTGCCGCGGGGAGCGCTACGGCATCGACCGTCTCGGCACGGTGGAAAACGTGCAGAAGATCACGAATCAGACGCTTTACCGCTTCTATAACGAGCTGCTTGCCACCGCGCGTATCGAGCTGTTTTACTGTGGCAGCGCCGCATGTGAGCACGTGGAGGGTGCACTGGAGCGCGCGCTGGCAGCGCTCGCGCGCGAGCGCGTGGTCGAGCCCGCAGTCAGTGAGCGTGTGGCAGCTCCCGCCGAGACCCGCACGATCACGGAGACGATGGACGTCACGCAGTCCAAGCTTGCCATCGGCTACCGTGCTTCGAGCGAGGACTCCCCCGCGCTTTTACTGGCGAACCTTATTTTCGGCGGCTACTCCAACTCCAAGCTCTTTTTGAATGTACGCGAAAAGCTCTCCCTGTGCTATTTCGCCTCCTCATCCTACCACCGTTCCAAGGGCATCATCACCGTCTCTTCCGGCATCGAAGCCAAAAATTACGATGTAGCCTCCCGCGAGATCGCCGCGCAGCTCAAGGCTGTGCAGGACGGCGCGTTCGAGCCGTGGGAGCTTGAGGGTGCGCGCAGCTGCATCCTCTCCTCGCTCCGTTCGCGCGAGGACAGTGCGGGCCGACTGGAGGAATACTATCTCGGTCAGGCCGCGACCGGCCTCTGGGAGGGAACAGATGAGCTGATCAAACAGCTCAAGGCCGTCACGCCCGAGCGTGTCGCGGCGGCGGCGCAGACCATTCAGCCCGACACGATCTATTTCCTGACTGGAAAGGAGGGAACAGCGCATGACATGGAATGAGACGCGGTATCCCCGCATCGGGGAAACGGTGCTGCGCGCGACGCTGCCCAACGGCCTGCCCATCGCCATCGTGCCAAAACCCCTCTACCGCAAGCGTTACGCCTTTTTCACCACCCGCTACGGCGGCATGGACATGAAGTTCCGGCGGAATGGGACATGGTACGACACCCCCGCCGGCATCGCCCATTATCTTGAGCACAAAATGTTCGACACCGAGGACGGCAACGCACTCCAGACACTCAGCCAGAACGGCGCAGAGCCGAACGCTTTCACCTCCAACTCCATCACAGCCTACTATTTTGACTGCACGGAGCACTTTGAAGAGAACCTTAAAATTCTTCTCTCTTTCGTCTCCGTCCCCTACTTCACGCAGGAGAGCGTGGATAAAGAGCGCGGCATCATCGCGCAGGAAATCCGCATGGTCGAGGATACGCCCGACTGGAAGATCTACACCAATCTGCTCGAATGTCTCTACCGCTCCTCCCCCGCGCGCGTGGCCATCGCCGGAACGGTGGAGAGCATCGCGGAGATCACACCCGAAACGCTCTACGAATGTCACCGCGCGTTTTATGACCCGGCAAACATGATGCTCTGCGTCGTCGGCGACGTCACGCCCGACGAGATCGCCGCCATCGCGGAGGACATTCTTCCGCAGAGCCACGGAGAGCACATCGAACGCGATTACGGCTGTGAGGATCTGAATGTCGTAGAAAAACGCCGGTGCGAGACGATGGAGGTCTCGATGCCGCAGTTTCTTGTCGGCTTCAAGTGCGCCGCCGTTTCCGGCGGTGAGGCGCTCATGCGTCAGGACCTTATCGCAGACATGGCCTGCGATATCCTCCTCGGCGATTCCTCCCCGCTCTACCAGCAGCTTTATGACAAGGGACTCATCAACGGCAGCTTCGGCGGCGGCTTCGACCAGCTCCCCGGCATCGCCTACTTCTACGCCGGCGGCGACAGCGATGCACCCGATGAGGTCGTGCGCGCCATTCTCAGCGAGGCGCAGCGCCTTGCGCGCGAAGGTGTGGATGAAGCCTTCTACCAGCAGATCCGCCGCGCGAGCTTCGGCTCGACCCTGCGCGCGCTCAACAGCTTTGAGAACATCGCCGTTTCGCTTGCTGACGGCACGTTCCGCGGCTTTGACCCCTTCCGTTTCCCCGAGCTTTACGATTCCGTCACCCGCGCAGACGTGGAAACCTTTCTGCGTGAGAGCGTGGTGGCAGAGCGCAGCGCGATCTCCATTCTCCAACCTAAGAAAGAAGGAACACCCCTATGAGCTATCCCAACGCAGACGTCAGCTTCCCCGGACTTCTCGGCGACTGGCGCTTCACCCTCTCCCCCAAATTTCTTGATGTCGGCAACGGCGTGTACTGGTACGGTGTGCTCATCGCCGCAGGACTTCTCATCGCCCTGTGGTTCTGCATGAAGCGCGCCCCGCGCTACGGTCTGACCGAGGACAACGTGATCGACACCGTGCTTTGGGCGATCCCATTCTCCATCCTCGGCGCGCGCATCTATTATGTGCTCTTCTATCTCGACCAGTTCCGCACCGCCGACGGCGCGATCAACTGGAGCGAAACCTATCGCGTCTGGGACGGCGGCATCGCCATTTACGGCGCGATTATCGGCGCATTTGTGACCGCATGGATCGTCTGCCGCCATAAAAAGCTGCGCTTCTGGGCCATGACCGACTGCGCCGCCGCGGGTCTTCTGATCGGGCAGGCCATCGGCCGCTGGGGCAACTTCTTCAACCGCGAGGCCTTCGGCAATATGACAGACCTTCCTTGGCGGATGCGGCTGTGGATCGATGGCAGCTACTATATCGATGTGCACCCGACGTTTCTGTATGAAAGCCTGTGGAATCTCGTCGGTCTTGTTATTCTCTGCCTTGTCGTGGACAAGGCCCGCCGCTTCGACGGCGAAAACACCTGCTTCTACTTTCTCTGGTACGGCGTCGGCCGCTTCTGGATCGAGGGACTGCGGACGGACAGCCTGTATCTTTTCCATGTCACGCTCTTCGGCGAGCGCGTACGCGTATCGCAGACGCTGAGCGTCGTTGTCGTGGTCGTTGCGGTGATCGTCTGGCTCTGCAACCGCAAGGCCGATCCCGCGCGGATGTTCGTCAACGAACAGCTCGCCGCGCAGGTGACAACGCTGCCCGACTTGAGCGAGGAGCGTCCTGTTGCAGACACCCCCGCGCAGCCCGACGGTGTGGCGGAGGACGCTCCTGTTGAAGGCGCGCCCGTTTCAGCACCGGCAAACGGGCAGGCTCCGGTAGACGCCGCCCCCGCGGCGGAGGACGCCGCGCAAACCGAGCAGGCCGCCGAATAAACCAATCCGAGCTTGAAAAAAGGGCCCTTCCGAAGAAATTTGGAAGGGCCCTTTTTCTGTTTTAATCCACTGTCATCGGCCCGCTGATGTCCACACCGCAGAGCTCCTGCGCCGGCTCGCCGTCGAGCATGAACTGCACCTCACGGATGTAATCGAGTGAGCAGAGCGAGCGCACCAGTGATTCCACCGCCTCGTGCGGGGTCTCGCCCAAATCCGTGTCCGCCGGAAGGTTCAGGTAACACCGTCCCTCCTCCACGCGCACGGAGAGAACGGTAAAGTCCTCCGGCAGCAGCGGTTCGAGCTCACTGCTCTCCGGTCCGCGCGCCAGCGCCTCCAACAGCGCGCTGGCTCGCAGCTGGCCCTCGTACAGTGCCAGCGCCTGCTTCTCCGCGCGCAGCTCACCGCTCTCCCGATCACGGAAGTAAAGCGACACGGTGATCGGCCGCAGCGCATCCTCATTCATCGAAAGCAGCGGATCCGCCGCCGTAAGTGTCTGCGTTTTCCGGTAGGGCAACTCCCGCCCGCCGGAGGTGATCGACACCGCGTTCACACCGTCGAGCTGCGTAAGCGTCAACGCAACACAGTAATCTGCAATTGTCAGGTCGATGCCATCCAGCCTCGCATACTGCCGGGACAGATCGACGCGCGCCCAGCTGCCAAGCACGGAAAGGCTCAAAAGCGTGGTCCCCGATGGCATCGGCGTGCTCACACCTGCGTCCGGCGCCGCATCAAGCAGCCGCTCAAGAAGGCAGCGTGCCAGCTCATCGACCTGCATCGACTGCGCATCCGTGACCTCCACCGTCCGTGTCACCACGGCGTCTCCGCCCGCCACATCACCGAGCTCCGCCGCCGGATAGTAGAGCAGGAAGCAGTCCTGTGTCTCCTCTCCGCCGCCGGAAGCGCAGGCGGCCAGCAAAACAAGCATGCAAAGCAGCGTCAGCAGCGCCGCACCCTTTCTCTTCACCTGTCCGCCTCCTCTCCGACCGCCGGCATACGCACGGTAAAGCGGCTGCCGCCGCCCTCACGCGCACTCACTTCGATCGTGCCGCCGCGGCGGCGAACCGTATCCGCCACGATGGAAAGGCCGAGGCCTGTGCCGCCCGCCGCGCGTGAGCGCATCTTGTCTACGCGGTAAAAGCGGTCAAAGATGCGCGGCATATCCTCTTCCGGAATGCCGATGCCGCCGTCCTCCACGGTGATAACGCATTCCGTCTCCGTGCCGTCAAGCGTGATGAGCACAAAGCCGCCGGAGCGGTTATACTTGATGGCATTTTCCGTCAGGTTGTATACGATCTGGTGCAGATCGTCTCCGGTCGCCAGAACACTGACCTCCCGCTTGATCTCATAGTGCAGAGCGACCTTTCTTTCATCCGCGACCAGCCGCAGCATCCGCACCGCGCGCTCGATGACCGGCGCGACCGACACCCGCTCGGGCGCTTCGATCACGCCGCTGTCAAGACGCGTAAGACGCAGCAGATTCTCCGTGATGCGCGTAAGACGGTCGGTCTCCTGCACGATGTCACCGACAAATTCGCGCACAGTCGCCGTGTCGATGTTCTCCGTCTGCAAGATTGAGTCCGACAGCAGCCGGATGCCCGCCAGCGGCGTTTTCAATTCATGGCTCGCGTCCGACACGAAACGCC
Organism: bacterium; assembly: GCA_037419475.1. Taxonomy (GTDB): domain Bacteria; phylum Bacillota; class Clostridia; order Oscillospirales; family Oscillospiraceae; genus Hominicoprocola. The sequence goes on along the minus strand of JAXYYF010000082.1, from coordinate 3,421 downwards.
GCCGTGCGTCCTCCGTCGTCTGCAAGCGGTCGGAGAGACTGTTGAACTCCGAGGCGATCTCGCTGATCTCATCGTGTCCGCCGATCTCCGCACGATAGCTGTACGAGCCCTCACGCACCTTACGGATGGCCTCAAGCAGAACGCCAAAGCGCCGCGTAAGCATCCGGGAGAGGAACATGCTCAGCAGCACCACGATACCGGCGGCCGCTGCCGAGATGCGCAGAAGGTTTTTTTGCAGGCTCAGCAGCAGCGTCGCCTGCTCGACATCGTATTCGTAGGCGTACACCGCCCCGATGGTCTGGTTACGGTAGATCACCGGAGACGCCACGCGGCTGCGAAACGCGCCGTCGGTAAAGTCGGCATAGAATACATCGTTTCCCCGCAGAGCCTGCACGATCTCGGTATACAGCCCATAGCGCCCCACTGCGCCGTCCGTTTCGCGCGTATCATAGAGGATACGTCCCACTGCGTCAGTGACGAGGATGCGGGAGATACCGGTCTCCTCCACCAGCGTCATGGCAGAGGAAACATTTTCCTCACTCAGCTCCTCAAGTCCGGAAAGCGCTGTCACCATCACGCTCACGCTGTTTTGCAGCGTCGCGTGCTTTGAACGCACCACCAGATCCTCCGAGACCACCAGCGGATAGGTATTCATGAAGATCAGCACAGCAAAAATGACCAGCATGTAACTCAGGCCGATTTTGACCTGTAGGCTTGCTCTCTTCACGTCTTTTCCTCCCGTTCATTCTTATCCCTTCAGATAATACCCCACGCCCCACTTCGTCATAATGTGCTCAGGCTCCGCGGGGTTGTTCTCCAGCTTTTCGCGCAGCCGGCGGATGTGCACATCCACCGTCCGGTAATCGCCGGCGTAGGTGTAGCCCCACACCAGATCCATCAGGCTCTCACGCGAATAGACCCGGTGCGGGTTGCGGATAAGCAGCTCAATGATATCGTACTCCTTTGCCGTCAGATCGACCGGCTCACCATCCTTGAGCGCAATGCGCCGGTCGGGGTCAAGCGAGATACCGCCCACGGTCAGCAGCTCTGTACGCTTCTGCGCCGTTTGCCCCGCGCGCCGCAGCAGCGCGCGGATGCGTGCTTTGAGCTCCAGAATGTTAAAGGGCTTGGTCACATAGTCGTCCGCGCCGGACTCAAGCCCGATGATCTTGTCGGCATCCTCGCTGCGTGCCGTGAGCATGATGATCGGCACGGCGGAAAACTCCCGAATGCGCATACAGGCCGTCATGCCGTCCACCTCCGGCATCATCAGATCAAGAATGATGAGATCAAAGCCCTCATTTTTTGCCAGTTCGATGGCCGACGCGCCGTCATAAGCCGTTTCGACCTGATATCCCTCGTTTTCCAGATTGAATTTGATGCCCTTGACGAGCAGCTTCTCGTCATCCACCACCAGTATCTTCACGGTTCTCCTCCTCCGATCCTCACATAGCTGCGCAGTCCCTCTATCTTGGCTTCTCCGATGCCTTTCACGCCCAGTAGCTCATCCACGCTGGTGAATGGGCCATTCTCCTCCCGGTAAGCGATGATGGCCTCCGCCAAAGCCGGCCCGATCCCGGGCAGCGTGTCGAGCGCATCCGCATCCGCTGTGTTGAGGTCGACAAGCTCGCGCACAGGCGCGGTCTCCTCCTGTGCGGCACGCTCCGTTTCGATCACATAACCCTCCGGCGTTCCGCGTTCAAGCCCGAAGGTCAGATACCATACCGCGGCAAGAAAGCACACCGTCAGCACGCCGAGAAATAAATACGTGATCCCACTCTTTTCCTGCCGTTCCACAGTTGAACTCCCTCTCCTTTTTTGCTATACTGAATGTCGAGAACAGTCGAAAGCAGAGCTTTGCTCTCTTGCGCAACATATACATTATTATTGTAACATAATGCGAGGTACATTTCCATGAAAAAACACCGCCTTTTTGCTCTTTTTTTAACGCTGACGCTCGTGCTCTCTCTTATGAGCATCCCTGCCTCCGCCCTTGAGGAGATCGATATCGACGCCCGCGCCGCACTCCTCGTCGAAGCCGATACCGGCGAGGTGCTCTACGATAAAAACGCACATACCAAGCAATACCCCGCCAGCATCACCAAGATCACGACCGCACTTCTGGTGCTCGAGGCCATCGACGCCGGTCAACTCTCGCTCGATCAGATGGTCGAAGCGCATGAGAGCGCCTTTGCCGGACTGAGCATCTACGGCAGTACCGCCGGTATCAAGGCCGGTGAGATCCTGACCGTCGGACAGCTGCTGCAATGCATGCTGATTGTCTCAGCCAACGAGGCATGCAACATTCTTGCCGAAGCCGTCTGCGGCGAAGGCAATATTGACCAGTTCGTTGCAAAGATGAACGAGCGTGTCGCACAGCTCGGCTGTGAAAACACGCATTATGTCAACACATCCGGCCTGCACGATCCCGACCACTACACGACTGCATGGGATATCTACCTCATCGCCAGCGAGGCCATGAAGCATGAGGTCTTTATGACCATCTGCAACTCCAAATCCGCTGAGATCCCCGAGACTGACCACAACAGCAGGCATGTCCTTCATTCGACCAATCTGCTTATCTCCAACTGGCGTGAGCTCGGCTATCTCTACCGCGACGCGCAGGGCATCAAGACCGGTTCGACCGAAGAGGCTGGCTACTGCCTTGTTTCCTCGGCAGTTCGCGGCAGTCGCACGCTTCTGAGCGTTGTACTCGGCGCAGAGAAGGTCAAGCTGGATGAAACCGGGAAGAAAACGCTGACCAAAAGCTTTTCGGAGACCAGCCGTCTTTTCGACTACGGCTTTGACAGTTTTGAGAGCCGTGAGATCGTCTCCTCCTCCGAGCCGGTTCAGGAGGTTCCTGTCTCACTCTCCAGCGAGACGAACTACGTGGTCGTCCACCCGGCAGAAACCCTTGAGCGCATGCTTCCCAAGGCGCTGGAACTGAGTGATCTCCAGCGCGATATCACACTAACGGAGAATGTCGAAGCCCCGATCGCCGCCGGCGATCAGCTCGGCGAAATGACGATCTCCTATGACGGTACAGTCTATGGTACGGTTCCGCTGCTGGCGCTGAGTGATGTATCCGCCTCCTGGCTTCTGGTCGCCAAACGTGATGTGGTCAATTTCTTTTCCCGCACGATCGTAAAGGTGATCGTTATCGTCGTTCTGCTCCTGATTGCTGTGCTCTTCTTCCTTTATGGCATCGGCGGACGTAATCGCCGCTATGGTAAGCGCGGACAGCGTGGACGAGTCTCCAGCGGATACCGCGGCCGCAGAAGATAAAGCAAGCTCCCCGCCGAAACCGGCGGGGAGCTTTTTTAGCTGTTTTCTCACTCTTCAGAGTGTAGAGGAAAACTTTCATGAATGTTACCCGGAGCTGCGGCTTATCAATCCGGCGCTCGAGCAGGCCAATGCCGTC
>JAXYYF010000081.1:0-10669 GCA_037419475.1 bacterium | reverse complement strand
AGAGACAATAGCTTCTTTTCATCCAATCTTCCAATCAATAGGAAAAACGGCTGCGCGAGCAGCCGTTTTTCCTGTTTTTTATTTTTGCTTGAATCTTATCCCTCGAAATCTCCGGCGGCCTCTAAAAAGGCGATGAGCAGCAGCACCGCGCCCAAAAAAGCGGCGAGCAGGCCGAGCCGGTGGGAAAGGACTGCGTCCACGCAGCCGCCCGATACAAGTGTGAGCGCCGCGTGCGCGCACAGAGAGAAGCAGCGCGGCGAGCCGCTGCGGAAGGCGAAAGCGGCAAGATAGAGCGAAGAAAGGCACAGCGCGGCGACGGCCAGCAGCAGGACGTAAAAGTGCAGCAGCACACTGTCGCGCGCGTTGGTGCGGTAGGTGACGATCAGCTGTACCACGAGGTAGCAGGTCGGGATCAGCAGGGCCACGGGCGCGAACGAGCCCTCGCGCCGCTGGGCGATGAGGACATAGAGCAGCGCCGCGCCCGAACAGGCGAGAAATACCGCGAGGAGCAGATCGACCGCTGCCCGTCCGTCCATGACGAGCGTCAGCACCGCAGCGGCGAGGAGCAGAAACGCACCAAGCACGGCGGCGGTGAGCGTGAGCTGGCCGTCGAAGCGGAAGATGGCGCCGAAATCGCCGGTTATGCTCTCGCGCGCGGGCAGGCCGCGCGCCGTGAGAGCAAAAAGAAGTACGGCGGCGGCCAGTACGGCGGCAAAGCATGGAAAGCCGCCGGTGGGGAGACCGTCCGCATCGAGCGTGGTTTTCCATTCAAAGTATCGCGCGGCGGGCGCCGCGAGCAGAAAGACCACTGTTAAAAGCCGGTCGGAGGTTCGCATGGGTGGATCGTCCTTTCCGTTTGCAGAATCGGGTTTCTGCTATTGTAGCATGGGGCGGACGGTTTGTCCACGGCAAATCACACCGCGCCGGTCATGTTTGGGACAACTCCTCATACACTGAAAGAAAAGCGGTCAAGGAGGAAGCGGAGCATGAAGCATACGGTGCGCATTAGTCTGGTGCTGGTCATTTTTTTATTTTCGCTCGCGTGGGGATTCGCAGCAGCGCGTCAGGAGCCGGAGACAGAGAAGGACGGCACGGCCGATAGTGCGCAGGCCGTCCGTCCCGCCGTACCGGACGGCTCGCGCACACTGCGCGTGCTGTGCGGAGGGACGGTCGAGACCATGACAATGGATGTTTACCTTCGGGGCGTGCTGCGTGCGGAGATGCCGGCCTCGTTTGAAAACGAGGCACTCAAGGCGCAGGCAGTGGCGGCGCGCACTTACACGCTCTACAAAATGAGACAGGGGACGATCGACGCGCATCCGGACGCCGACGCCTGCGACGACATCACCTGCTGCAAGGCCTATATGACGGCGGAGGACGCGGCGCGGGGTTGGGGCGCGGACGCGGCGGAGTATGAGCGCAAGATCGATCTCGCCGTGGCGGAGACGGATGGAGAGGTGATCGTCTACGGCGGCGAGCCGGTGCTGGCGGTGTTCTTTTCCTCCGCGGCCGGACACACGCAGCGCGCGGGAGAGGTCTGGCAGACGGATCTGCCGTATCTGCAAAGCGTGGAGAGTCCCGAGGACGATACGCTGGTGCCGAATTATTACTCCACCGTGACCTTTACCGCACAGGACTTCCGCGAGCGCTTCTGCGCGGCCTATCCGGCGGCGAAGCTGGAGGGGAGCGCGTCGGGATTCCTGACGGACGTCGAGCGCAATGAAGCGGGCTTCGTTTCCTCGCTCTGCGTCGGTGGCGTGCGGGTGAAGGGAAACGATCTGCGCACGGTGCTCGGCCTGCGCTCGCCGTGCTTTACCGTCGAAGCGACAGACACGGCGCTGACCTTTCACGTCACCGGTTACGGCCACGGCGTCGGAATGAGTCAGTACGGCGCGAACGCGATGGCGCGGGAGGGCTATACCTGCGAGGAGATCCTGGAGCATTACTTCACCGGTGCGCGGGTGGAGCAGTGGCAGGGGTAAGAGGGGGATTGCAAAGAAAACGGGGATTTGCTATACTATAACTATCAATTGCTGTCAAGATGGGAGGCGGTAGAATGAAACGGTGCAGGAGGCTCGTCTGTCTGCTTTTTTCGCTTGTGCTGCTCTGTACGCTGCTTCCTCCGCGCACGGCGGCAGTCGGGACGATCTATTTTACCTCCGTCAACGATACGCTCCTTGACCTGAGTGACGCGACCATGCCGTTCTGGCAGGGCGGCGTGCTCTATGTTTCTGGTGCGGCTCTGGATGGCACCGACCTCGGCATCTTTTACTCCTATAACCGGGAAAAGCAAGTCGCCAGTGTGTATAAGCAGCGCCGGTTCATGTACTGCGATCTGGCTGCCGGCACAATCGAGGACAACACCACGCATGAGATCTATAACGGCTCAGCGATTGTTAAGGGAGATATGGTGTTTTTCCCGATCAACGTGCTTGCCAGCTTTTTCGGATTAAAATACAGCTGCACAAAGGTCAGCTACGGCTACCTGGTGCGGCTGCGCAATGAGAATGCGGAGCTGAGCGACGCGCAGTTCATTGATGCGGCGACGCAGTCGTTTCGCCAGCGCTATAACCAGTATGAGCGCGCGCAGGCGGCGCAGAACGACACGGTCAACGGACAGACGCAGACAACACCCGAGCAGGACGAGCTTCCGGCGGAGCAGCGCACGGCCTATCTGTGCCTGAGCATGACGGAGGCGGGAGCTGCCGCAAGCGTGCTCAACGCGCTCGATGGCGCGCCCGGACGAGCAACGCTGCTCTTTGCACCGGACACGTTCGATGGAATGGACGACGTCGCACGGCGCGCGGCGGCGACCGGCCACGCGCTGGCGCTGGAGATCACCGAAACGGAAACGGCTGCGGCGGCGCTCGAACAGATCGAGCGGGGGAACGCGGCGCTCTGGCTGGCGGCCAGCGTGAAAACGCGGCTGGTCTATCTGCCGGAGGCCTCGGGCGAAGTAGCGGGCGCGGTGGCGAAGGCGGGCTACTACCCGATCGGCGTGCAGGTGCAGTATCTGCCGCGCAGCGGCGGAGTTACGGCGGCAGACCGGATCGTTGCCCGCGTGGACGCCTACGGCGGGAGCTGCCGCATTTATGTCGGCGCGGATACGGACGCGGCGCGCTGGCTTCCGACGGCGCTCAACCGGATGCGAGCGGAAAACTGTACAGTTTCGGCGCTGAATGAGGTCACGGCATAGCCGCTCCTGTCATTGAGCGCCTGCGCGATGATAGAACACCGCTCAAGCGGCATCGTGCCGCAGCGGCGCGGGGCACGAGGGCCGATAACCTTTACAAAAAGTTCAGGAAAGAGAAAGAAAAATCAGTATAATAACAAAATACCAATGAAAAACGGAGGGATCTGCCATGGCGCGCAATATCCTTGTGGTAGAGGACGATAACAACATTTCCGACCTGATTCGAATGTATCTGGAAAAAGAGGGCTTTGAGGTCCGCATTGCACCGGACGGCGGCAAGGCAGTCGAGGAGTTCAGCCGCCGCACGCCTGATCTTGTGCTGCTTGACGTGATGCTGCCCGTGCTCGACGGCTGGGGCGTGTGCGCGAAGATCCGCGAGACATCGAAGTGCCCCATCATTATGCTCACCGCCAAGGGTGAGGTCACCGACCGCATCCACGGCCTTGAAATGGGCGCGGACGATTATCTGGTCAAGCCCTTTGAGATGAAAGAGCTCATTGCGCGCATCAACGCCGTGCTGCGCCGCACGGAGATCCCGGAGGACACGAAAAAGCGTCTGGTGTTCGATAAGCTTGTCATTGATCTGGATTCCTACGAGCTGATCGTGGACGGAAAGAAGATCGACACACCGCCCAAAGAGCTGGAGCTGCTCTATCACCTTGCCGCGACGCCCAACCGTGTCTATACGCGCAACCAGCTGCTCGACGAGGTGTGGGGCTTCGACTACTTCGGCGACAGCCGCACGGTGGACGTGCATATCAAGCGCCTGCGCGAGAAGGTGGAGAACGTCTCCGACCAGTGGGAGCTCAAGACTGTGTGGGGCGTGGGCTACAAGTTTGAAGTGAAGAAAGCATGAAACGGAAAAGATGGGAGATCCCCCGGCAGTTCCGCACGATCTACTGGCAGAACTTTGCCCTGACGGCCAGCGTCGTCATGCTGACGCTGGCACTGCTCGGCGCGTCGTTCTTTGCGCTCAGCTACGCCTACGCGGCGGGAGAGCGCAGTGATGAGATGGCGCAGAAAGCGAGCGTGGTTGCCCGTCTGGTCGCGTCCTATGCCTCAAGCGGCGACATGCGCGACATGCGTGAAATGGCGGGCGTGGCCGCATCGATGACCGATGTGGATTTCTTGGTCTGCAACACCGAGGGAAGCGTCCTGCTGACAACGGACGAGGATCTGGTCGACCATGTGCTCACGGTGCCGGAGGATGTGATGGACACGGTGCTCACCGGCTCGCGCTACAGCGCGCGCACCGCGCTGGGATCGATCTACGAGGGGAAGCGCTTTGTGGTCGGCGTGCCGATCGAGTCAGATATCTGGACAGTCGGCGCGGTATTCGCCGTGACGGAGACAGGACAGCTGACAGCCATGTGGCGGGCCTTCTTCGCCATGTTCCTGATGACGAGCGTCATTGTGCTCCTGCTCTCCTTCGTTGCCTCGGCCTGGGTCGGGATGCGCCAGTCGCGCCCCATTCGCGAGATGGCGGCGGCGACGCGCAGCTTTGCCGAGGGCAATTTCGACACCCGCATGCACGATTACGGCGCGGGCGAGATTGGCGAGCTGGCCAGTGCCTTTAATGCCATGGCGGACTCACTTCAGGAGACCGAGCGCCAGCGCCGCGAGTTTATTGCCAATGTTTCCCATGAGCTCAAAACGCCTATGACTACCATTGCCGGTTATACCGACGGCATTCTTGACGGCACGATCCCACCGGAGAAGGAGAAGGAATATCTCCACATTATTTCCGACGAGAGCCGCCGCCTGAGCCGCCTGGTGCGCCGGATGCTGGAGGTTTCGCAGCTTCAGTCGCGCGATATGATGCGCGGCAAGGCACCCTTTGATGTGTGCGAGAGCATGCGCCGGGTGCTCATTTCCATGGAAAAGAAGATCACCGACCGCGGGCTGGACGTTGAGGCGGATATCCCAGACGAGCCGGTCACGGTGCTTGGCGACAACGACCTGATCACGCAGGTCATCTACAATCTGCTGGAAAACGCGGCGAAGTTTGCCCGCAAGGGCTCGACGCTGTATCTGGGGCTGTCGATCTCCAACGGCCGGGCCATCGTCTCTGTGCGCAACGAGGGCGACACCATCCCCGCCGAAGAGATCCCGCTGCTCTTTGAGCGCTTCCATAAAAGCGATAAGTCCCGCAGCGAAGATAAGGACGGCGTCGGTCTGGGGCTTTACATCGTCAAGACCATTCTCGATCAGCACAAGGAGCGCATCGCCGTGACGAGCGAGAACGGCCTGACGACCTTTGCCTTTACCATTTCATTGGCCAACAGTCTTGTGGCGCAGTAAGCAGGAGATGCTATGATCGAAAACGAGAACAACAACTTTACCACCGGCCGGGAAACGAACGAGGTCGTACTCGAATATGTTGCCGAGCCGAAGCCCTTTGTCGCCTATTATGTGCAGGACCGGCCTCTGCCGGGTCGGCCGGCTGCGAAGGAGACGGCGGAGGCTGCGCCGAAGAAACGCCGCACGCACAGGGGGCTGAAGATCTTCCTGATCTGTCTGCTCGTGCTTGTTCTGCTTGCCGGCGGAGCCTTTGCGTGCTGGTGGTTTGAACTGCTGCCGGACAGCTTTTACGGCGGTTACAGCGACGCTCCCTATGACGGCTTTTACTATGACTATGAGGATCTGGATTACACCAGCGCGCCGGAGATCCCGGTCATGTCCGCGAAGGAGGGCGTCAGGCTTTCCTATGAGAGCGGGCATGGCGAGGAGCTGACCATTCAGGAAATTTATCAAAAGGTCAATCCCTCGACCGTTACCGTTGTGACTGAGCTTCCGCGCGGCGGCGCGTCCATCGGCACAGGCGTCATTATGACGACCGACGGCTATGTTATCACAAATGCCCATGTGATCGCGGGCGGCAGGAGTTGCTTCATCGTGCTCGACGACAGCCGCAAGTTTGACGCGCTGCTCGTCGGCTATGACGCGGAGAAGGATCTGGCGGTCATCAAGGTGCAGGACACGAACGGCGAGGCGGCGAAGGATCTTCCTGCCGCGGAGTTCGGTGATTCCGACGCGCTGACGGTCGGCGATCCGGTCTACGCCATTGGCAACCCGCTTGGCGTGGAGCTGCGCGGTACGCTGACCGACGGCATCGTTTCCGCCATCAACCGCGACGTAGACGTTGACGGCGTGACCATGACGCTCATCCAGACGAACGCCGCGCTCAACAACGGCAACTCCGGCGGCCCGCTCATCAACCGGTATGGACAGGTCGTCGGCATCAACGTGATGAAGATGGGCATGAACCGTTACTCCACGGCGAGCGTTGAGGGCCTCGGCTTTGCCATCCCGATCTCGTCGAGCGCTTACATGATCAACGATATTCTGCGCTGCGGTGAGGTGCAGGGCGAGCCGGTGCTCGGCATTTCCGTCGACACGAAGGCGGCCTATCTGCCAAGCGGCGAGCGTGCGCTGCGCGTTTACACCATTGATATCGGCGGCGCGGGCGACAAGGCTGGCGTGATGGTCGACGATCTGATCGTGCGCGCCGACGGCGAACGCGTGGAGACCTCGAACGATCTGCTGCGCGTGCGTCACCGCCACGAGGCGGGCGACGAGATGACGCTGGAGGTCTGGCGGGACGGTGAGTATCTGGAGCTGACGGTCGTGCTGGAGGCAAAGAAGAGGTAGGCTGTATATGAGAGAGCGGAAAAGACTGCCGTGGACGATGATCCTTCTGGCCGCCGTGACTGCGGTTTACTGCAAGCTTCGCAAGGATGTTTTTCAAAAGTGAAAAAGAAGAAGTCTCAGGTTTGAGACTTCTTCTTTTTTTGCATCAGCATGGTTCCGCCGGCCCAGAGCAGAAAAAGCCCGAAGGGCTTGCGGAACAGGGCAATGTCGACCATGGTTGCCGCCCACGCCGCGGCAAGCGCGGCAAGCGTTCCGAGTGGGGCGGCCGCGCGCAGAATTTCGCAGTCAAGGTAGCCGTTTTTTCGGTGCTCGATGAGTGACATTCCCGCTGTCGGGAGAAAATAGAGCAGATTGATCCCCTGTGCCTGCGTCTGCTCCACACCGAGGAAGAGCGTCATGATGAGCAGCAGCAGCGTCCCGCCCCCGATGCCCCAGGCGGAGAGGATCCCTGTGCCGAAGCCCGCGAGCGCGGGAATGAGCCAGTCCGTCATGCCTCAGCCCTCCATGAGCAGGTAGCGCGCGCCGCCGTAGAGTAGAAAGAACGCAAAAATGCGGCGCAGACAGATGTCCGGCACCTTTTTGAACAGCCTTCCGCCGACCAGCCCGCCGAAAAAGCCGCCGATGAGATACGGCAGCGCCTGCGCAGCGGACAGCCCGCTGCGGAACCAGTACAGCGCCGCCGAAACGACGCACATCGGGAAAATGACGGCCACGCAGGTGGCGAAGGCCCGCTTTTCCTCCACGCCGCACCACCTCGTTAAAAGCACGAGCAGCGGCACGCCGCCCCCGCCGCCGAAGCAGCCATTGACCAGCCCTGCGGCCAGCCCGCTGAGACGAAATTTTCGCTTTTGCTCCATATCCTCACCTACCCGACGCCTATGTAGGAAGCGGCAGAGCCGCTTCGCTGGTCACTTCTTGCGGAAGCTCTGGCAGTCGGTGCATTGATCCATCGAGGGGTTGACCTCGTGCGTGCCGACCTGAATGGCGTTCAGGCCGCAGTACTGCTGGTTCTGGCAATGGTTGGCGCAGGATGTGACCTCGCACTTGATGGCGTGGTTAGGCGTGCAGGAGCAGCCGCTGTTGGTGCAGTCAGACATGAAGAAATTCCTCCTTGATTTAATCGGCGCAGGGCGCTGCTTTCATGCCCTGTGCTGGTCATAGTCTGCGCACTTTGGGCGGCGTTATGCGTAAAAAAGAAGCCGCGGAACGCGGCTCTTTTTTTGGAAAATCAACGCTTGCGCCACACGGAGGGCAGGAAGAGCACCAGCAGCGGCAGGATCTCCAGCCGTCCGAACAGCATTGTGAAGGAAAGTGCAAGCTTGGAGAGCGGGGAGAGAAAGCCGAAGTTGCAGGTGGGACCGACTGCACCGAGGCCGGGACCAACATTGCTGATCATGGTCAGCGCTGCGGAAAACGATTCAACAAAGGGAAGATCGTCGAGCGAGACGATCGTTGAGCAGCCGAGCAGCAGGACAAGATAGGCAAAGAAAAACAGCGAGACGGATGCCAGCGTGTTCTCCTCCACGCGCTGGCCGTCGAGCGTGATGGGGCGCACCTCGCGCGTGTGCAGGATGCGGCGGAGCTCACGGCGCAGCTCCTTAAAGAGCAGGACGACGCGCGAGATTTTCAGCCCGCCGGCGGTGGAGCCGGCGCAGCCGCCCGTGAACATGACGAGCAGGAGGATGCTTTGTGAAAAAGCGGGCCAGAGGGCGAAGTCCGTCGTGGCGAAGCCGGAGGTCGAGATCAGACTGAGTACCTGAAACGCGGAGAGGGAAACGGCCTGATAAACACCCGTCTGCATTTTGAAGATCAGATCAAGCGCGATGAGCGCGATCGCACCGGCCACCACGACCACATAGGCGCGCAGCTCCTCGCTGTGCAGCGCCTCGCGCCGCCGTCCGACGGCGAGCATAAAGAGAAGTGAAAAGTTGATCGCCGCTACGAACATGAAAAAGCAGACGATCCAAACGATCGCTTCGCTCTGATAGTAGGCGATGCTTTCGTCACGGATGGAAAAGCCGCCGGTCGAGATGGTCGTGAGCGCGGTCGTGACCGCGTCGAACCACGGCATTCGCGCGATACGCAGCGCCAGCGTCTCAAGCGCGGTGAGCGCGATATAGATGATATAGAGCGTTTTGGCCGTGTCATTGGTGCGCGGCAGCAGCTTGGTCGAGATTGGGCCGGGGCTTTCGGCCTTCATCAGGTTGACGCTGCCGTCGCCGAGCTTCGGCAACAGCGCGAGCAGCAGAACCAGAACGCCCATACCGCCCATCCACTGAGTCAGCGCGCGCCAGAAGAGAATGCCGCGCGGCAGCGAGGCGGGCGAGGAAAAGATGGATGCACCTGTCGTCGTGAAGCCGGAGACGGTCTCGAAAAGCGCGTCGATATAACCGCAGCAGCCGCTGAGAGAATAGGGCAGCGCGCCGAACAGGCTCAGCAGCAGCCAGCCGAGCGCAACGGCGGCATAGCCGTCGCGCGGCTGCATCCGGCGCTTTTCGGGTCGGAGCGCGAGCAGCGGCAGGCCGCATGCGGCACACAGAGCCATAGTGAGAAGGAAGCTCTGCCAGCAGCGTTCCCGTGCGGCGAGCGCGACGAGGAGCGGGAAAAGCAGGCAGGCTGCTTCGATGCAGAGAATGATGCCGGCGATCCGGAAAATCAGTTTTTTATTCATATCCTGCCTTCTTTAGTGCACCAGAATATCGTTGAGGTTCTGAAGGAAGAGCGACTTGGCAACAACGATCACGCGGTCGCCCTCCGAGATGATGGAATGGCCGTCGGGGATGATGAGTTTACCGCCGTGCACGATGGCGGCGACGAGCAGGCCGGGCTTAAAGTGCAGATCCTTGAGAGGCTTGTTGAGAAAGTGCGTGGCGTTTCCGGCGGTAAACTCCACGGCTTCCATCGCGCCGCCGAGGATTTTGTGCAGGCTTTCGACCACACTGCCCTGCGAGTTGGCAAGACCGCGGACATAGCTGGAGATCTGACTGGCGGTGACATCCTTGGGCGAGATAACTGTGTCGATGCCGAGATCGTGCACCAGCGTGGTGTAGTTTGGACGGGACATCTTGGGCAAAACCTTCCCGACGCCGGCGTCCTTGGCCGCGAGCGCCATGAGAAGGTTTTCCTCGTCGCGTCCGGTCAGGGAGACAAAGGCGTCCGCATCGAAAATACCTTCGGCGTCGAGCAGATCGTGATCCGTGCCGTCGCCGTGGATCACCGTGGCCTTGGGGAGCTTTTCGGCCAGCGCAAGGCACTTTTCCTCATTCTGTTCGACGATGGTGACATGTGCGCCCAGACCTTCGAGCGCCCAGGCAAGATAGATGGCGATGCGCCCGCCGCCGACCACGCTCAGCCGGCGGATGGGAGCCGTTTCGCGCCCCATGCTGCGCAGCACACGGTTGGTTTCCTTCGGTGTGCCGATGGCGTAAACGCGGTCGCCGCACTGGGGAACAAAATGACCGTTTGGCACGAACACCTCGCCGCCGCGCTTGGCGGCGCAGAGGAGAATGGCGTTCGGGTGGAGGCGGTTATAGTCGATCAGGCTTCGGCCGACCATGCTGTCACCCTCGGCGATCTGGAAGCCGATGAGCTCCACCGTGCCGCGGGCAAAGCTTTCCACGCTGAACGCGGCGGGGACGCGCAGGATGCGCGCGATCTCCTGTGCGGAGGCGTATTCCGGATTGATGATCATGTCCAGCCCGATCTCACGCCGCAGGATCGGTGCGTCGCGGAAATACTCGGGGTTGCGCACGCGGGCGACCGTGTGCCGCGCGCCCAGCTTTTTCGCCATCAGCGAGCAGACGAGGTTCACCTCGTCGTCCGCCG
>JAXYYF010000080.1:0-18773 GCA_037419475.1 bacterium | reverse complement strand
CGTTCTTGGTGCCGAACATGGTGTAGCCGTCGCCGGCATCCTTGAGCATGTAGTTGTGGGAGGCGAGGGTGTAGGTCTTGTTGACGTCGAGAGGCTGGCCGCCGACCATGATGTCGGAAACACGATACGCGCCGTCGACCTTGACGAACTCCGACTTGTCGTTCTTCACAACAGAGCTGGGGATATCGGCGTTGATGGTGTAGGTCAGGCCGGAGACCTGAAGGAAGCCGCCGCTCTCGCCGGGATAGGCCGCCGCGCCGAGCTCAAGCGCGTCCTTGATCTGCTGGCCGGTGACCTCCACAAGGCAGGCCATGTTGCCGAAGGGATGGACGTTGATGATATCTTTGTAGGTGATGTCGCCCGCGGCAATGTTCGCACGGACGCCGCCGCCATTGACAAAGGCAATATCCGCGCCGAGCAGGATGCGGTATGCGTCGGCGCACAGGTCGCCAAGGTTGGTCTCGGCATTGCGGACCGCGCGCTTGCCGTCCACGCCGTTGATGGTCAGCTCAACGCCGGTCTTGGCCACGATCTTGTTCTGGAGCGCATCGAACTTCTCGGTGATGGTGGCAAGGTAGGCCGCCGTCTCGGCATCCGCCTCAACGGTGCTCAGATCAATGTTTTCATGGGTGATGGTGCCGTCGGTCTTGATGACGAGCTTGCCGACGTTGGCGAGCTTGGTACCGGTCTGCTCAAAGACGACCTCTCGGCCGGCCTTGTCCTTGACAGTCTCGGAGAAAACGGAGTGGGAGTGTCCGTCGATGAAGGCGTCAAAGCCGGTGGTGTTGGCGATAACCTCCTTGCTCATCCAAGGCGTGGACTGCTCGTCGATGCCGAGATGGCCAAGGCCAATGACGTAATCGGCACCCTCAGCCTTCGCCGCGTCGATAGCCTTCTGGACCGCATTATAAAGATCCGCGCCGTTATTGCCCTCGCAGAAGCCGTAGATATAGTTGCCGTCGGCATCCTGGAAATAGGTCGGGGTGGACTTGGTGAAGGTCTCCGGCGTGCAGACGCCGACGAACGCGACCTTCACGCCCTTGACCTCAAAGATCTTATAAGCGTCGAAGTAGGGCTTGCCGTCCTTGCCGGTGAAGTTTGCGGAAAGATAGGGGTACTCGGCCACGTCGTTGGCCAGATGCAGGAACTGCTCCATGCCGTAGTCGAACTCATGGTTGCCGGGAACGGCCGCGTCGTACTTGAGGTAGTTCATAATGTCGACGATGTACTCGCCCTTGGAGAGCGTGCCGATCACGCCGCCCTGAACATGGTCGCCCGCGTCAACGAGCAGATCTGCGTTCTTGTGCAACGCCGCGACCTTGGCGTACTCCTCATAGCCGCAGTGAACGTCATTGGTGTGGAGAATGGTGATATCCTCCGCGGGCTCGGCGGCAGAGACCGTCACAGCCAGGGAGCATACCATCGCCAGTGTCAGCAGCAGGGACAAAAACTTGCGCATAGCTTTTTCCTCCTGAAATTTTTTGCCGGAGCTATTGTCCGTATATGGCGCACAGCTTCGGCATGATAGGTTCATTTTATCTTCTTTCTTCTCTTTTCACAAGCTGCATTTTCTCGCCAAAATCACAGATTTTTGATCTTTGTTCTTGTCGCTTTTGCCGATTTCACATTTTCAGTGGAAATCGGCAAAAAATCGTGCTATTGTAAACATGTATTGATATTTTCAAATAAAGGAGCGGAGTCAACCATGAAAAAACTGCTCAGAGGCGGCTTCATCGTCACGCCCCGCGGCTCCCGCCGCGCGGATGTGCTCATCAGCGGCGAGAAGATTGCGCGGATCGGTCACATTCCCGCCGAGGAGGCGCGCGGCGCCGAGACGGTGGATGTTTCCGGGTGCTACCTTTTTCCCGGTTTCATCGACGCGCACACGCATTTTGATCTGGACGTGTGCAACACGACGACCGCCGACGATTTCGAGTCCGGCACGCGCAGCGCCATCCGCGGCGGCACGACGACCATCGTCGACTTTGCCTGCCCGAACAAGGGCGAAACGCTCGCCCACGGCCTTGCTCTCTGGCATGAAAAGGCAGACGGCCGCTGCTACTGCGACTACGGCTTCCACATGACCATCGACGACTGGAACGAGCACATCGAAGCCGAGCTGGACGACATGTTTGCCGCCGGTATCACCTCGTTTAAGATGTACCTCACCTATCCGGCCATGATGATCGGCGACGGCGCAGTCTACCGCGCGCTCAAGGCGCTGAAAAAGCGCGGCGGCATCGCGGGTGTGCACTGCGAGAATGCAGGCGTGATCGACGCGCGCATTACTGAGTTCAAGATTAACGGCCGTGGCGGCGACGTGTCGAGCCACCCCGAATCCCGCCCCGATTTTCTTGAGGCGGAGGCGGTTGCACGGCTGCTGCGCATTGCCGAGGCCGCGAACGCACCGGTTGTGATCGTCCACACCACCAACGCAGAATCCCTCAAGGAGATCGCCGCCGCCCGCGCGCGCGGCCAGAAGGTCTACGTCGAGACCTGTCCGCAGTATCTTGTGCTTGATGACGGCGTTTATTACCACCCCAACTGGTCGATGGCTGCGCGCTATGTCTGCGCGCCGCCGATCCGCAGTCAGGAAAATCAGAACGCACTCTGGCGCGCTCTGCGCCGCGGCGAGGTGCAGACCATTTCGACCGACCACTGCTCGTTCACGCTGGAGCAGAAGGACATGGGCCGTGAGGACTTCACGAAGATCCCCGGCGGCCTGCCCGGCGTGGAAACGCGCGGCGAGGTCGTCTACACCTGCGGCGTCGCCGCAAGGAAGCTCTCGCTCGGTACCATGTGCCGCGCCCTGTGCGAAAACCCCGCGAAGCTCTACGGCCTTTATCCCCGCAAGGGCGTGATCGCTGCCGGCTCCGATGCGGACATCGTGGTCTATGATCCACGAGCGAGCCACATCCTGCACGCGGAGGATATGGTCTCCAAGGCCGGCTACACGCCCTATGAGGGCATGCGCACCGACGGCGGTATCACGCAGGTCTATCTGCGCGGCACACGGATGGTCGAGGGCGGCAAGGTCGTCGGCGGTCAGGAGGGGCAGTACCTCAGACGCGGCCTGTGCTCACTTTAAGAAAAGAAACGAGGAGACGATTCCATGAATTTTCAAACCATTCTGCTCTCGCAGTACCCCTCGCTGTTTCTTCTCGCTCTGCTCTTTCTGATCGCACATCTGCGCGTGCGCAAAGCCTCCGCTGTCAAATCCGTTTTGTGGGTGCTGCTCTTCGGCGCGGCGCTGGCGGCGGGCGTGGTGTGCTGCTTTCTCGGCGTTCAGGCGGAGCTGTGGACGATCAAAACACTCGTCAAGCTCGGCTTCTGGAGCTGGCTCGGCGTTGTCCTGCTTGTGGTAATTCTTCTGCTGCACATGGTTCACGGCTTTGAAAAACGCGCCGAACGGCGTCGGCTGGCAAAGGCGATGGAACAGGCGGAGCGGCAGAAGGCAGAGGAGGTCTCCCGCGCCCGCGAGGAGGGAGCTGCCGCCGAGCGTGAGCGCGCGGTGGCCGAAAGTGCCGCGCAGCAATCAGAAGCCGCCGAAAGCGCTCCGCAGTCCGCAGACGATGCGCAGCCCGCACAGGAGGAATCACCCTCTGCGGTTTGAATCGCAACGTGAAAAAGCTGGCCATAGGCCGGCTTTTTTCTTATTTTCTGCCGCTGCGCCGCTCGCCATCCAGCCAGCGCCGCAGCGGATCAAGCTCGTTTTTCTGCACGTCGCTCGCCACATTTCTTGCATAGGCATGCACCAGCACCCGCAGCGAACCGGAAAGCGCCTGACGCGTCTGACGGTCCAGATTGGAGTAGGTCTTGAGCATAGCCGCCGCGCTTTTGAACTTATCATCATTGAGATCGGTCAGCGTCCTTGCACCGGTAGCCGTGAGCACGGTGTAGAGCGCGTCGGCAAAGGCCTCGCGCTGCTTCGGGCCGAGTGCGTTTTCCCACGACTCCAGCGTCTCGTCAAACACCTTCCCCTCGCGCGAGAAGCCGTCGAGATGAACGAAGCGGTCGCGCTCGACCTGCCAGGAAAATCCGTCGTGCTGCATCACGCCCTCAGCATCGGACTGCACGACCTGTACGTTCTGCTCGTGCTCCAAAATCTGTCCGACCACGCTCGACTGTGGCACGACGGTCAGGATCCGTCCGGCGACGCGCCGGTGCTCCGGCAGGATGGAGAGATCCTGCAAAAAGCCGGGGCCGTCGTTGTTGTAGACCTGCACGATGCGATCCTGCACTGCGGCAGGCGTATGCACCGCGGCATAGACGGCGAGATTCCCACCCTTGGAGTGTCCTCCGATGCGCAGCGGCGCGTCCGTGTACTGCCGCGCCATGCGTCCGAGGTATTCCAGCGCCCTCGTCTGCGAAGGGATGACCGCCATATAGCCGAGGTTCAGGTCCTCCTTCCAGCCCACAAGCGTATCGTCCGTCCCACGGTAGGCAATGTAAATGCTGCCGTCGCTGAGCTCGACCGTCAGAGCCGCGAACTGCTGCTCACACTTCGCGTCCGTACTGTCACAGTAGCCGTTGAGCAGCATGCCGCCAAAGCGCGCGGAGTGCGCCATGCGGCACATCATATCCGGAATGCTGCCCGGAACGAGCACTCCCATATCGACCTCCGTGCCGCCATGGCGGGCAAAGTAAGCATCCGCCGCGCGGCTGAGCGGCACACCGCTTCCCAGCTCCGGCGGCGGCACGATGCCCTCAAAGTCGATGAAGCTCAGCTCCGCAAGGATCAGGCCGTCCACCTCGTTGAACGGCGAGACGGTAAGCGGCAGATCACCGCGCCAGTCCAGATAATCCATGATATTTGCCATTGCTCCCTACTCCTTTCCCTCACCGCGCCAGCCGCTGCGAAAGAGCCGCTCTGCCCGCCGCACCAGCGCGTCATGCTCGTTGACCAGCTTTTCCGAGGCCACCTCGTCGAGCAGCCTCTGCTTTACCGCGCCGACCGCATGGCCGGAAAAGCCGGCAGCCATCAGTTCCTCCCCGCCGATGGCCAGCTCGGCGAGCGAGCAGCAGACATGCTCCGCAAGAAGCTGCTCATAAATTTTCAGCGCTTCACGCCATGGCTGCTGCGCCCGCTCCAGCCCCTCCGGAGCCTTGGCCGCGTTGTCGGCCAGCTTTGTATACAGGAGATTCCGGAACACCTCACGCCCATAGCGCGCCATCAGGCGGTGCACTGCCGTACGCTCGGGCGGAAACATCTCGTCGAAGCACGTGAGCTGCATCCGGACGTCCCGCGCGAGCGCGCGCTCAAAATGCAGCCGCTCCATAATCCCCTCCGCCATCTTCGCGGAGATGGCAGTATGGCCGTAAAAGTGCCCTGTGCCGTCCGCATCCTGCGTAAAGCATGCCGGTTTGCCGAGGTCATGGAAGAGCATCGTCCAGCGCAGCACCAGCTCTGGCGGCACCGCGCCGACCGCACGTGCCGTGTGTCCCCACACATCGTAGCAGTGGTGCGCATTGCATTGGTCAAAACCCACACACGGCAGAAGCTCCGGCAGCACAACGCCGAGAATATCGGGATAAGCCAGCAGCACCTCCGTCACATTCCCGCCGCACAGCAGCTTACCCAGCTCCGCGTATACGCGCTCGTATGCAATGGCCCGCAGGCCGTCCCTGTGCTCCCGCGCGGCGCATGCCGATGCGCCGTCGACCGCAAAGCCCAGCGTGGATGAAAAGCGCAGCAGCCGCAGGATACGCAGCGCATCCTCGGTAAAGCGCCGCTCCGGTGCGCCGACGCAGCGCAGAAGCCTCCTGCGCAGATCCTCCTGTCCGCCGAAGGGATCGACAAGCTCTCCGTCGTCCGAGAGCGCGATGGCGTTCACCGTAAAGTCGCGGCGCGAGAGATCCTCCCGAATGTCTCTGGTGAACGTCACGCTTTCGGGGTGCCGGCTGTCACGGTACACACCGTCGCAGCGCTCCGTCGTATGCTCAACAGCCCAGCCGCCGCGCACCAGCGTCACCGTGCCGTGCCGCAGTCCGGTAGGATGCGCGGCGTCGCCGAAGAGTGCCATGACCTCTTCGGGCAGCGCATCGCTCGTCATGTCGTAATCCTCCGGCTCCACACCGCGCAGCAGATCGCGCACACAGCCGCCGACAAGATAGGGCGCATGGCCGCTTTCGCGCAAAAGTGCCATGATCTCTCGCACCGGCTCCGGAATCCTCTCTATCATGCGCCTGCCACCCCCCTGTTGATCGGTCGAAATCCGGCGCAAAAATTTTTGTGCCGGTCTGAATTTAAGATTGTACTTTACACCGGTTCGTATTATACTATATTGGATAATTTTTTGCAATTCGCTTTCCGCCGTCTCGCCGCGCAGCGTCAAAAGCGGTCGGAACACGTGATTTTTGGAGGAAAAACACTATGGATATCAACGCTTATCTCGTCCCCGGCAGGCGGGCGCACCTCGCCGGCATCGGCGGCGTGTCGATGAGCCCGCTTGCTGAAGTCCTGCACTCTATGGGGCTTGCGGTTCAGGGCAGCGATATGAATGATTCTCCCGCCGTCGAGCACCTGCGCTCACTCGGCATTCCCGTGGCCATCGGCCATGCGGCGGACAATCTCGGCGAGGCCGACTTCGTCATCCGCACCGCCGCCATCCACGACGATAATCCGGAGATCTCCGGCGCAGTCACACGCGGCCTGCCGGTTTTTGAGCGCGCACAGGCCTGGGGCGCGATCATGCGCGGCTATCACAACGCGCTGTGCATTTCCGGCACGCACGGCAAGACGACCACGACCAGCATGGCGACGCACATCTTCATGGCCGCAGACGCCGATCCGACCGTGATGATCGGCGGCACGCTGCCGCTGCTCCACTCCGGCTACCGCGTCGGCCACGGCGACACCATCATCGCCGAGAGCTGCGAATACTGCAACTCGTTTTTAAGCTTCTTCCCCACCGTCGCAGTCATCCTCAACGTCGAGGCCGACCATCTGGACTTCTTCAAGGATCTGCATGACGTCGAGCACTCCTTCCGCCGCTTTGCCGAGCTTGTCCCCGCGGACGGCCATGTGGTCGCCAACTGGGATGACGCGGGCGTGCGCGAAACGCTCGCGGGCTATACCGGCTCGCTTTTCACGTTCAGCGAGCATGATAAGAACACGCACTGCCACGCGGAAAACATCGTCTATACCAACGGTCTCCCTGCGTTCGACGTGATCTGCATGGGAAAGCCCTATGCGCACATTGAGCTCTCCGTCGGCGGCGAGCATAACGTGATGAACGCGCTGGCCGCCGCCTGCGCAGCCTATGTGCTCGGTCTGCCCGGCACGGCAGTCGAGCGCGGGCTTGCCACCTTCACCGGTGCGGGCCGCCGGTTTGAGAAAAAGGGCAGCTATCACGGCGCGGACGTTTACGACGACTACGCCCATCACCCCGGAGAGCTGCACGCCCTGCTGACCATGGCGCGCACGCTGCCCTACCAGCGCATCGTCTGCGCATTCCAGCCGCACACCTACACACGCACCAAGGCGCTTTTTGACGAATTTGTACGCGAGCTCAAGCTTCCCGACGTTCTGATTCTTGCCGAGATCTATGCCGCGCGTGAGCAGAACGACATCGGCATTTCCTCCAACGACCTTGCAAAGCGCATCCCCGGCGCGCTCTACTGCCCTACGCTCGACAAGGTCACGGAGGCGCTGCGCGCCACTGCACAGCCCGGCGATCTCATCATTACCGTCGGCGCAGGCGACATCTACAAGGCCGGTGAAAAGCTGCTCAAAGAGAACTGATACGGAAGAGAGATCATGACCATGGAAGTTTCCCAGCTCTATCACAACTCCCGCCCCGAGGGCGAGCTGCCCGCGCAGGAGACCGCCGCCTTCGATCTGCTCGACTCCCTCGGCATCGAGTATGACCGCATTTCCCACGAGCCAGCCGACACCATGGAAAAATGCGACGCGGTCACAGCCATGCTCGGCGTGGCGGTATGCAAAAATCTCTTTTTGTGCAACCGGCAGAAAACAGCCTTCTACCTGCTCTGCATGCCGCCGCACAAACCCTTCCACACCAAGGATCTGAGCCGGCAGATCAACTCCGCCCGCCTTTCGTTCGCGCCGGAGGAGCAGCTTTGGGAGCTGCTGCACTGCACGCCCGGCTCGGCGACCGTGCTCGGGCTGATGAACGATACCGAGAGCCGCGTTCAGCTCCTCATCGACCGCGAGACCTATGAGGCGGAGAACTTCTCCTGCCACCCCTGTCTGTGCACCTCCACGCTCAAACTCAAAACAAAGGACGTGCTGGAAATGCTGCTTCCCCGTGTCGGCCACACGCCTGTTGTAGTCGATCTCCCGAACGAATAAGCAAAAAAGTCCCGCCTGCCGGTACGGCAGACGGGACTCCCTTTTTACAGATTGAAGCGTCTCCTCGCTTCCTCACGCAGTGAGGGAACGCGGCGCACGATGCGCAGCGGGATGATAAGTCCGGTGCAGATTGCCAGCACGACAATCGACCAGCCGGGTTTCCACACGCCGCGGAAATAGCGATCCATGCAGAACTCCACACCCATAGCCAGCAGTCCCGCCGCGCCGATGCTCATAGCAATAGCTGAGAGCAGCGACCGCCGCCCCTCCCGCAGCAGAAAGCTCAGCAGGAACACAACGACGCAGGCCCAGCCGAGGATCGGCAGGGCAAGCCCCCGGAACCACGCGCCGCCGTTGAGATCAATGGAAATAAGGAACACATAAACACCCACGGCAGCAACGTCCGCCGTCAAGCGGAAGAAAATGGGGATCCCGCGCAAAAGCATCGGCAGGACGAACCAGATCCACAGCATCACGGCCGCGCCGATCACGTAAAGCGACCACGGCCGCGTGGTCTCCATAAAAAGGTTCAGTCCGCCGCAGCACAGCGACACGGAAGCCAGCATTGCCGTGAACAGGGCCGCAGCCGCTCGGCGTGAGGCCGGCGGCACCTCGGCAGGCTTGGTTGGAAAATAGCTCGGCGCATCGGGGTCCGGCTTCCACGCCGGCGTGCCGCAGAGCGGGCAGCACTCCGCGCTGGGGTCAAGCTCCACGCCGCAGTTGACACAGTATGACATATCCATCTCGTCCTTTCGCTCCGCCTCTCAGCGGTTGCTCTCCACGCGCACAGGAATGCCCTCACGCACAAGGAATCGGAAAAACTCACGTTCGGTATCCGCTTCCTCCTGCGTGCCGGCAAAGGTAATTTCCATGGCATCTCCGTAGCTGATGGAGGCGCAGTGGCAGCGCGGCACGGTCGCCTGACCGAGAATGACCTCGGCCCCGCAGATGTGCGCTGCCATCTCCGGCGGCACGGTGAACGCGCCGGGGTTCGTGTAGGTGCAGGAATAGGGGCGCACGCCGAACAGGCGGTAGTTGAGCGCCATGACCGGATTCTTCAGCACCACGGGCACCAGCCGCAGCGCAAAATTTTCCGTGAAGCGGACGTTTCCGGTAAAGGCTGCCTGAAGCTCCTGCCGGTTGATGTGCAGCTTCATAAAATGCCGCACCTGTGAGACGATTTCCGAAAAGGTGTAGTCCCCCAGCGCGGGGTCAATATAGGGCCGCACGGTGGTGATGAAGTTTCGCAGCGTCTCCGACGGGAACCAGCCCCGCAGATTGATCGGCACAGCCAGCGCCACAGGGCGCTCGCGGTATGGCTTCTCGCGCTTCTGCTTTTCCAGGATTACATGGATCAGCACGGCGGAAAGATACTCCGTGATGGACGCGCCGTATGCCCTCGCCCGCTCGCGCAGCTTGGCCAGCGGCACAAAGCCCATCGTGACATGAAAGGTATAGAACGGTTCAGGTGTTCCGGTGTTCGGATACGCCTTTGGCATCCGGCGCAGTCCCAGCGCATGATGTCCCGCATAGCGGGCATAGGCATCCTCCAGCTCCTCAGGGCGCGGCGGCTCGTCCAGATCAAGGACACCGTTCCCCGGCGGCACGTCCACGCCGGTCTGGCGCAGGTACTCTGCCAGCAGTGTGCGGAAAAACACCATGGCTCCGCCACCGTCAGAGAGCGCGTGGAACACCTCGATGGAAATGCGGCTGCGGTAATAGTAAAAGCGCACGAGCCAGCCGTTGTCCTCGTGGAAGCGGACAGGCTGGCAGGGATCAGAAACATCCTCCTTCACAAAGGGACCGGGCGCATGGTTCGGTTCGAGATAATACCAGAAGAAGCCTCGGCGGATGCGCACGGCAAAGCTCGGAAAGCGCGGCATACACCGGTCGATCGCGCGCTGGAGCGCGTCGGGCCGCACTGGCTCCGTCATCAGTGCGGAAAAGCGGTAAATGGCGGAATATTCTTCCTTTTGCAGCGCGGAATATAAAATCCCCGCATTGTCGAGCCGATACCATCGGCTATCCGGTCTGGCCATTTTCGCATCCCCCTCCCTTTTGCACAATGTTCAGCTGATTTATTGTAGCACAATGCCGCCCACGCGGCAAGAAAATCCGCACTTTTCCTTTTCTTCTTTACGGAAATATGATATCATAGATATGCAGGAAGGATCGCGCCGCCCGGATCGGCGCCGTTCTTTCCCTTCAACGACCGATCACAGGAGGCACTATGGATACCGGACGCCCGATGAAAAAGAACAGACGTAGCGAGGCGGACAGCCCGCGTCTCGATCCGCTCATGCGCGCGCTCAAGGCGCTGCACAGCGCCGGTACGCCCGAGGCGATGACCGTCGAAGAGCTGGAGCACCAGCGCCGCAATCAGGAGATCCTCGGCAGGCTGACCGCGCCGATGGCCGGCATGGACTACGAAGAATTTCCGCTCACCGGCATGATGGCGGCATGGACGCGGCTCAAGACACCGCACGGCAGCCGCCACGCCATTCTCTACTGCCACGGCGGCGGCTATACAAGCGGCAACCTCGGCTATTCGCGCGTGCTCTCGTCCAAGCTTGCACACGCCACAGGATATGACGTACTCAGTTTTGAATACCGTCTCGCTCCTGAGTTTCCCTACCCCGCCGCCGTCGAGGACGCACTGCGCGCGTGGGATCACCTGATGCTTCAGGGCTATAGTGCGCGGGACGTCGTGCTCGCAGGCGACAGCGCGGGCGGCAATCTGGCGCTCGTGCTCTGCAAGCGCCTAAAAGAAGCGGGGCGCCGCCTGCCCGGCGCATTGGTACTGATGTCGCCGTGGACGGATATGACGATGTCCGGCGCGTCGTACACCGAGCGTGCGGAGATCGATCCCATGCTCACACCCGAGTATATCGAAGCTGTGCGCGTAGCCTATGCCGGCGGGCGGGACTATTCCTCCCCCGACCTCTCGCCGCTCTTCGCCGACCTCACGCATTTTCCGCCGACGCTCATTCAGGCAGGCGATCACGAGATCCTCTATTCGGATTCCGAGGCGCTCGCGCACGTGTTTGAGCGCGCAGGTGTTCCCTGCCGGTTTGAGGTGAGCGAGGGAATGTGGCACGTTTTTCAGATGTTCCCCATCAAAAAATCCACTGCGGCGATCGAGAGCATTGCACGGTTTTTGCTCGATCTGTAAAATTCACTTTGTTAAAGCGGAAAGGCTTCGGAGCGCGTCGCTCTCCGAAGCCTTTCCATGCTTACGTAATATCCCCGAGGGTAAACCGGCGCGCTTTTTCGATCTCATCGGAGGAATAGGTGCAGGCGATCTCGCCCGAAAGGGTATCGTCATCCTCAAGGCGCTCACCGGTGAGCGCCTTGCACAAAATTTTTTGATCGAAAAAAAGGAAAATTCAAAGCGGCAGCGTATAATTAAAAAGGAGAGAAAATGCAGCTATCGTGTCGGAAAGGAGGCAGACCATGGCGTTCCCCCAAAGCTTTCTTGACGAGCTGATCGCCCGCAGCGACATTGTCGATGTGGTGGGAAGCTATGTCGCACTGACGAAAAAAGGTGCGAATTACTTTGGCCTGTGCCCCTTCCACAATGAAAAGACCGGCTCGTTTTCTGTCTCGCCGGACAAGCAGATCTATCACTGCTTCGGCTGCAAAAAGGGCGGCGGCGTTATCAACTTCATTATGGAGGAAGAAAACCTGTCCTTCCCCGACGCCGTCCGGTTTCTTGCCAAGCGCGCCAACATGCCGGTTCCCGAAGAGGAGCGCGGCGAAGGCAGCCGCCTGCGCGCGCGGCTTTTAGAGCTCAATCGTGACGCGGCACGTTTTTACTATGAGCTGCTGCATGATAAGCGCGGTGAAGCCTGCGCGGAGTATCTGAACCAACGCCGCATCACGCGCAAAACGGCGGTCAATTTTGGTCTCGGCGCATCTGCCGACGAGTGGGACTGTCTGCTCACCGCAATGACCAAAAAGGGCTATTCGCGCGCCGAGCTGCTTGCCGCAGGTCTTGTGGTGCAGGGCAAGGGCGGCAGCGTGTACGACAAATTCCGCAAGCGCCTCATCTTCCCTGTCATCGACGCACGCGGCGATGTGGTCGCCTTTGGCGGGCGCATCGTGGATAAAAACGATCCGGGCGCAAAATATATGAACTCGCCCGAAACCATTGTCTACAGCAAACGCCGCGTGCTCTACGGACTTAACCTCGCCAAAAAGAGCAAGCGTGAGAACATCATCCTTGTCGAGGGCAACATCGATGTGGTGATGCTCCATCAGGCGGGCTTTGACAATGCCTGCGCCTCCATGGGAACGGCGCTGACCACCGAGCAGATCCGCCTTCTCTCGCGCTACACGAAGGAGCTGATCCTCTGCTACGACAACGACAACGCCGGACGCATCGCCACACAGAAGGCGCTGGAACTTTTAAACGACACAGACTTTTCCGTGCGTGTGCTTGAACTTCCCAACCGCATCGTGGACGGCCAGCCGGTCAAGCAGGACGCGGACGACTTCATCAAAAATCAGGGTGCGGACGCCTTTGAGCATCTGCTCACCGGCAGCGAGACAGGGATCGATTTCCGCATGGCACGGCTGGCCGCGAACTATGATCTGACAAGCGATCAGGGGCGCATCGACTATGCTTCGGCAGCAGCCGGTCTGCTCGCCGAGCTGCCGAACGCCGTCGAGCGGGAGATCTATACCATCCGTGCGGCGCAGGCTGCCGGGATCTCGCCCGACGCGCTCAAGCTTGAAGTGCAGCGCGCCATCCGGCGCCGCGGCTATAAGCAGCGGCGGGAGCAGGAAAAGCGCGATCTCAATGTCGCCGCGCAGGTTCAGCCGAAGGAGCGCACCATCCGCTACGACGATCTCCGCTCGGCCATGGCCGAGGAGGGCGTGCTGCGTCTTTTGTGCACGGACGAGAGCATATTCGGCAACGCGCCGCCGCTGCAGGAGGAGGAGTTTTCCTCGCCGCTGCTCGGCCGCCTCTTCACACGGCTGTGGCAGCAGCGGCAGGAGACGGGGCGCATCTCGCTCCCGCTTCTCGCGGAAAGCTTTGAGCCGGACGAGATCAGCCACCTCGCTGCCATTGTGCAGAAGCCGGAATCGCTGAAAAACGCGCCGCAGGCTCTGCACGACTACATCGCCATCATCCACTCGCAATACCAGAAACGCAGCGGCGCGGGGGGCGACCCCCTTGCCGCCGCGACCGAAAAATACAAAGCCCAACTGGGACACGGAGGAAAGCAACATGGATAAGGAACTTACGATTCAGGATCTCGAGGCACAGGCAGACGCTCTGCTCGCCGCGGCGGACGAAATGGAGGAGCTGCTCCCCGCCGAGAGCAAAAGCCATTCCAAGAAAGCCGAAAGCGAGGATACTCCAGAGAAAAAAGCCCCGCCGCTGGATGAAAAGCTCCTTGCCGGGCTGCCCGCCGCCGATCTGCTGCAAAAGAGTGAGAAGCTGCGTGACCTGTTTGCCAAGGGCAAGCAGAAGGGCAAGCTCGACTCGGACGAGATCACTGAGGCGCTCGACGAACTGGACGCAGACGACGACGGCCGTGAGCGCGTCTACAACTCTCTCGATGCACTGAGCATCGACTACATCAGCGGCGTCATTGAGCCCGACGATCTGGACGAGCCGCCGCTGGAAGCCATTGCCGAGATCGAAGAGGAAGAGCTTGCCGACCCCAACGAGCTGGCAGACAGCTTTTCTATTGACGACCCTGTGCGCATGTACCTCAAGGAGATCGGTAAGGTGCCTCTGCTCTCCGCTGATGAGGAGATTGCGCTGGCGACAAAGATGAACGCCAAGAACGACGCCGAGGCGCGCATTAAAACCGCCGACGAGTCCGGCGAAGCCATTCCCGACGAGGAAATGGCCGCGTTGAAAAAGGCGATCAAGGAGGGCGAGCGCGCCAAGCAGAAGCTCGCCGAGGCAAACCTGCGTCTGGTCGTCTCCATCGCCAAGCGCTATGTCGGCCGCGGCATGCTCTTTCTCGACCTCATTCAGGAGGGCAACCTGGGTCTGATCAAGGCCGTTGAGAAGTTCGATTACACCAAGGGCTACAAGTTCTCCACCTATGCAACGTGGTGGATCCGTCAGGCCATCACCCGCGCCATCGCCGATCAAGCGCGCACCATCCGTATCCCTGTGCACATGGTCGAGACGATCAACAAGGTCATCCGCGTCTCGCGCCAACTGCTTCAGTCCCTCGGTCACGATCCCTCTCCGGAAGAGATTTCCAAGGAAATGGGAATGCCTGTGGACAAGGTGCGCGAGATTTTGAAGATCGCGCAGGAGCCTGTCTCTCTCGAAACGCCGATCGGCGAAGAGGAAGACAGCCATCTCGGCGACTTTATTCCCGACGAGGGTGCGAGCGAGCCGAGTGAGGCCGCGTCCTTCACGCTGCTTCAGGAGCAGCTCGTGGACGTGCTCTCTACCCTGACCCCGCGCGAGGAAAAAGTTCTCAAGCTCCGTTTCGGCATTGAGGACGGCCGTCCCCGCACGCTTGAGGAGGTCGGCAAGGAGTTTAACGTCACGCGCGAGCGCATCCGCCAAATCGAAGCAAAGGCTTTGCGCAAGCTGCGCCATCCCAGCCGCAGTAAAAAGCTCAAGGATTTTCTGAACTGAACAAGGCAAGAGGGCTGCCTGAACATCAGGCAGCCCTCTTTTTATGCCGGCATCTGCATATCCCGCAGTATGCGCGCCGTTTCCAGTGCGCACAGCGTGTTCACGCCGTCAAAATCGACGCAGGGATGATAGAGCGCTTCGAGCGCGTCGTGCTCCTGCTTCGCACGTGCAAGCGCACCGATCGTCTCCGTCTCCAGCGTGCGGCGGACGCGCCGGATAAAGCGCAGCCGCGCCTTTTCCGCGCGGGAAAGATGTTCCTCCGCCATCGCGTCAATGCGGATGCGGCGGTAGGGCTTACCGTCATAGGCTATCCCCTCGCAGCTTGTGACAAAAGCCACGCCGCGCGACGGCACAAGCAGATGCTGAAGCTCCGCCGGATGCAGAGGGTCGCGGCAGACGATCGTGTTCAGCCCCGCCTGCACCGCCGCAGCGTGCAGAAAGCGAAGCGCCGGTGCGGCAAGGCCATAGCTGTCACAGAACACATACACGCGCGGGCACAGGGTCTCCGCACTGTCAAAGCGGCAGATCTGTCCCTTGCAGGTCAGTCCGCCGAGGAATACTTCTTCCGTCCGACCATCTTCACCGCCCGCCTTGAGCTCCCGCGCAGCGATGCCGGCTGCGCGGCGCAGCAGCTTTTCTCCGTCAAATTCTGTGCGAATGATCGCCCGCCGTTCCTCGTCTACGCTGCCAAGCGCACGCAGAACATGGTAGGCCTCCCGGTAAGAGGCGCGGTAAGCATCCGAACACGCAACGATTTTCTCCGCCGCGGCCTTGGCTCGCGCAATATCATAGCATGGCGACAGGTCGACATAGCGCTCCCGCGCCGCCATATACTGTGGTTCGAGCACATGGGGCGCCGTGCCGTCGACGACAGCACGGCGAATGGACGGAAAAACCACTGCGTCGAGCGAGTCAGGATCGCCCGAACAGTGGATGTATGCCGTTTCCACGCCGTACTCCTCCAGTGCTCCGGCCATGCGGCGCATAAAGGTCGATTTGCCGCAGCCCGGTCCGCCCTTCAGGATCATCAGATCGTACAATCCCGCATCGAGCAGCTGGTCATACAGGCTGTAAAATCCCTCGGCGCTGTTTGCGCCGAGAAAGAAATGCGTACTTTTCATGAAAGCCCCTCCAATGGTCATAGTCTCTGTTTCAGGCTATGCGCGGCAGCGCGTCCATGTTTGTTTTTCCAATAAAAAAGCTCCGCCTTGCGGCGGAGCTTTTTATTTTGCTTATCAGGTAAAGAGCTTTTCCCCGGCGCGGCGGGTATAATCACGCTCGAGCATGGCCTTGTGGGAGAGAAACGCCGCATCGTCGAAGTATTTCGCACCAGTCGGACAGTTCTTCACACAGGCGTGGCACTTGATGCACACACCCGTGACCTCAGCAGGGTTCTCGCGGCTGATTGAGCCCATCGGACACAGGGCCGCGCACACACCGCAGCCGGTGCACCTTGTCATATCCGTCACAGGCTTTGCCTTGAGGAAGTTCTTCGGCTCTCCGTCGAGGCCGAGGGGACGGTAATACGGCGCGTCCGCGTCGCCGTCCACAGCGATGGGCGCGGGGATCTCCGTCATTCTGCCAAGCTTGGCTACGACCGCCGCGCCGAGCTGTGCAAGCACGGTCATGTCCTCGCGGTCAGGACGACCCGCGGCAAGGGTGTCGGAAAAGGCATGCTGGCAGGCAAAGGCGCCGGCAGCAATGGTATGAAATCCCGCCTTCTCCAAGCTTGCGCACAACTCAGCCAAAGAGTTATCAAAGCTGCGGTTGCCGAAGGTCACGACCGGCACGGCAAGCGCGCCGTTGCCGACAAAGCCGGTCTGCACGAAGGGCAGGAGCTTGTTGGGCACCTTACCGGCGTAGGTCGGCGTGCCGAACACGACGAGGTCCTTGTCCGTAAAGGAATAGCTCTCTTCCCGCGCCTCGGGCAGGGTGAAGTCAATGGTCTCCATCGGCAGATCAAGCGCCTGCGCGATGGCGTTTGCCAGCGTCGTGACAACCTTACGCGTTTTTCCGGTGGCACTGAAATAGACGGCATAAACAGTTGTGATTTCCATGATGTGTCCTTCTCTCTCTTAATATATCGCTGTCAGAGGGAAAAATCCTCCGGCGAGTGCGCTTTGGAGTCGAGTGAGGCAGGCCGCGGCGGCACGCGGCGCAGGGGATCGTAGCGAAAATGGCGGCAGTGGCCGCTCCCGTCCACCACACCCTTGCGCGAACAGGCGACCTCGCGCTCATTCACCGATGAGCCGTTGGCGCAGTAAGCGCAGCGCGGCTCAATGTCCTTGCGGAACGGATTTTTCATGTTCTCTCCCCTTCTCTCTTTTTACAGGCTCAAAAGGTCGATCGCGCCGTCCTTCATCACGGCGCGCAGCTGCGTGACAGGATGGTCGTAGGAATCAATGATCTGCGTGGCGATGACGTCCTCCAGCTCCTTTTGAATGGTGCGGCGCAGGTTGCGCGCGCCGTAGGTGAGCGAATAGGACTTGCTCGCGAGATACGCCGCCACCTCGCCGTCGTAGGTGAAGGTGAAGCCTTTCTCCTTCAGGCTGTCCGTCAGCTCGTCGAGCATGATACGCGCGATGGAGACAAAGTTCTCCTCGTCGAGGCGGTTGAAGCAGACGATCTCGTCCACACGGTTGATAAACTCGGGACGCAAGAACTCACCGAGCGCCTTCATCGTGCGCTCGCGGTTCTGCTCACTGACACTGCGGCCGAAGCCGACGCTGCCCTCCTTGCGGTCACTGCCTGCGTTGGAGGTCATGACGATAACGGTGTTTTCAAAGTTCACTTTGCGGCCGTGCGCATCGGTCACCTCGCCGTCGTCAAGAATTTGCAGCAGGACGTTCAAAACGTCCGGATGCGCTTTTTCGATCTCGTCGAAGAGAATGACGGCATAGGGCTTGCGGCGGATCTTTTCAGTCAGCTGACCGGCCTCGTCATAGCCGACATAGCCCGGAGGGGAACCGACAAGGCGCGAGACGGAGTGCTTCTCCATAAACTCCGACATGTCGAGACGAATAAGGGCATCGGGTGAATCAAAGAGGTCGGCGGCAAGCTGCTTGACCAGCTCCGTCTTGCCCACTCCGGTGGGGCCGACGAAAATAAAACTCACCGGCTTGTGCTTCGGACTGATGCCAACGCGCCCGCGGCGGATGGCCGCGGAGACCGCGTCCACGGCCTCATCCTGTCCGATGATATGCTTTTTCAGGCGCACGGCCAGCTCACTCAGACGCTTGAACTCTGCCTCACGAATGCGGCTGGCGGGGATTTTTGTCCACAGCTCGATCACGCGGGCAAGATTGTCCATCGTCAGCTCGGGGTCACCCTGTGCACAGAGCGTATCCAGCTCGCTCTGCGCCTGAAGCTCGAGGCTCTTGAGCTCGGCAAGACGCTCGAAATCGGGATTCTCCGTCTCCGCCTCCAGCAACTCGCGCTCCTTGGCGTAATCGTCCAGCTCGCGTCGCAGCTCCATGCGGCGGTTGATGTTCTTGTCGTGCAGGTTCATATCCGAGCACGCTTCATCAATGAGGTCGATGGCCTTGTCGGGCAGGAAACGGTCGGTGATGTAGCGTTCGGAGAGCACGACCGCCTGACGCAGAATGCCGTTGGGGATCTTCACGCCGTGGAACGACTCATAGTAATGCGCAATGCCCTTGAGGATCTTGAGCGTATCAGCCATGCTCGGCTCGTTGACGGTAACGGGCTGGAAACGGCGCTCAAGCGCAGTGTCCTTCTCGATGTGCTTGCGGTATTCGTTGAAGGTCGTCGCACCGATGACTTGGATCTCGCCGCGCGAGAGGGCGGGCTTCAAAATATTGGCGGCGTTCATGCTGCCCTCGG
>JAXYYF010000079.1:0-13394 GCA_037419475.1 bacterium | reverse complement strand
TGGCCATGCAGATGCCCTGGCCGGAGTACGACGAGAGCAAGACCGTCGCCGCCCATGTTGAGATGGCGGTGCAGGTGAACGGCAAGCTCAAGGGCACCGTTACCGTTGCGGTCGACAGCGATCAGGACACTGTGGTCGCGGCGGCGGGACAGGTCGAAAAGGTTGCCAAGGCTCTGATTGGCATGCAGACCGCCAAGGTTATTTTCGTCAAGAACAAGCTCGTCAACCTGATCGTTAAGCCGCAGTAAGCGGATGTGCATGGGGCGAAAGCCCCGGGGAGAAAAATAACACAAAAAGCTGAAAAAAGTCTTGACATGCAGTATGCTCTATGCTATACTCTTTATTGTTCCGAACGCGAGAACATAACCCGATGGGGGTATAGCTCAGCTGGGAGAGCGCTTGACTGGCAGTCAAGAGGTCAGCGGTTCGATCCCGCTTATCTCCACCAGAAAGACCACGACGTAAAGTTGTGGTCTTTCTTTTTGCTTTTTGTCCGCCTTTAGAAAGATGATGCTTGTTTGTATGTCTTTTTTACGCAGCAGGGCAGAATCTCCATGAGAATACGGCTGCGTGCAGATGCTGTGATCGGATAGCGTGGGAAGACAGAAGCGCTTGCTGTTGCGAATGCAAAAGGGACGGATCATCAGATCCGTCCCTTTTTTGTAAAGATATTCAGAAAAGGTAGAAAGCCCTTTCACTGCCCGATCAGTTATAGACGAAATACAGAACCATGGGGATGCAGAGGAGATAGAGACCGGGGTGGATCTCCTTGGCCTTGCCGGTGAAAACCTTGATGATGATATGGGCGATGATGCCGGCGCCGATGCTGGCGGCAATGTTGGCAGTGAACGCACCAAAGACGATCATCATGAAGGGGCCGAAGGCTTCGGTGAAGTCAGAGAAGTCGATCTCGGTCAGGCCGCCGATCATCAGGAAGCCGACGAAGATCAGAGCCGGGCCGGTGGCGGCGTAGGGAATCACCACGAACAGAGGAGCGGCGAAGATGGTCAGCAGGAACATCACGCCGGTGGTGAGGGCGGTGAGACCGGTGCGGCCGCCGGCTTCCACGCCGGAGGTGGACTCAACGAAGGTGGTGATGGTGGTGTTGCCGGTGCAGGCGCCCACGCAGGTGCCGATGGCGTCCACGAGGAAGGGCTTCTGAATGCCGGGAAGGTTACCGTCCTTGTCCAGCATCTTGGCCTTGCCAGCCACGCCGAGCACGGTGCCGAGGGTGGAGAAGAAGTCACCGAAGAAGGCAATGAAGATCCAGATGGCGGCGCTGGAGGTAAACAGGCCGCTGAAATCAAAGTTGAAGCAGACGGTGCTCAGATCGCTGAAATCGGGGATGGCGAAGGGATGCTCGGGAAGAACGGTGATGCCGAAGGGGATGCCCAGTACGGTGATGACAGCGATGCCGATGAGGATAGCGCCCTTAACGTTATAGGCGGTCAGAACACCGATGATGGCCAGGCCCAGGACGGACAGAATCACGCTGGGCTGGGTGAAATCACCCATGCCGATGCCGCCGTTGAAGCTGCCGATACCGGTGTTGCTGAAGCCGAGGTAGGCGATGAAGAAGCCAATCGAGGCCGAAATGGCTGTTTTAATGTTCTTGGGGATCATGCGGACGATAATATCCCGCAGGCCCAGAACGGTCAGAGCTACGAAGATGACGCCGGAGATGAGGGTGATGACCATGGCGGAGCCGAAGGACATCGTGCCGCCCTGAATCATGGCGCCCAGCAGGAAGTTGGTGCCCATACCGGTGGAAAGGGCAAAGGGCATGTTGGCGTAGAACGCCATCAGAATGGTGATGAGGCCGCTGACCAGTGCGCACATGACCAGAATGGCGGACTTGCTGATGACGTCGCCGTTGCAGTCGGTGATGGTGGCCTCTGCGCCCACGATAGCGCCGGGCTGGACAGCCAGAACGTAGGCCATGGTCATGAAGGTGGTCAGACCGGCCAGAATTTCGGTCTTGACGTCGGTGTTGTGCTCTTTCAGTTTGAAAATCTTATCCATTGTTTTCTCCCGTATACAGATTTTTTATTTCGTAAGAGGGTCAAGCCTCAAACTGACTGATAAACTGCTGGCTCAGGCCGTCCACCAGACCGCGGTCGGTGATGATGACGCCGGGGAGCACCGGCAGAGCCATAACCGAGGCGGAGAGCAGGGAAACGGTGCCGTCGGTCATGGTGTCCAGCTTCTTCTGGACGGCTTCGATCTGCTCCGCCACATCGGAGCAGACCATTTGGGACATAAGGCCCGCCACCGGAAGGGGCAGGAGTGTCACCTCGCTGCCGTCTGCGACGCACACACCGCCGCCGCACTTGCGCATGGCCTCGGCGGCCAGATAGGCTTCCTCCGGCGTGTGATAGACCACGGTGAGATTGTGGCTGTCGTGGGAAATGGTAGTGGCCAGTGCGCCGCGGTTGAGACCGAAGTCCTTATAGATGGCGGTGCTCTGGGTGCCGGTGCCGAAGCGGTTGATAACGGTCACATAGACCAGATCGGGATGGCCGCTGATGTCCACGCAGCCGTCCTTGACCGGCAGCTCCACCACCTGCGTATTGCGCAGGATGCGGTTGCCGTCGCGGGGAACAATGACCTTGATCTTCACGCTGTTGCCGGCAGCAGGAGCTTTCAGGCGGAAGTCCTCGACGGAATGGATCTGAGGAATATTGACGGTGTTGGGGAAGTCGTAATCGCCCTCCTTGCGGTCGGGACCGACATAGGCGCCATGCTCCGCCACCAAACGGCCCTCAACGAACACGGCGGCGGGTTGGCAGCCGTCCAGCGTGTCCACGAGCTGCATGTCGGCGATGTAGCCGGGAGCCACCGCGCCCAGATCGTCGAAGCCATACTCGCGGGCAGCGTTGAAGGTGGCGAGCTTAATGGCCTCGCAGCCGCTCAGCCCTGCCTGCACCGCCTTGCGGACAACCTTGTTGATGTGGCCTACGGTGAGCAGGTCCTTGGCGTGCACATCGTCAGTGCAGATGGAGACCATATCCTTCCACTGATGGTTCCGGCAGCCGGCCACCAGTGTCTTGAGATTGTCAATAAGAGAGCTGGCCCGGAGATTCACGTGGATGCCGCAGCGCAGCTTCTCCACAACTTCCTCCGCCGTGGCGCTCTCGTGGTCGCTGCACGGGCCGCCGAGGCGGTAGGCCGCCAGCTCCTTGCCGGAAACATAGGGGGCATGCCCCTGAAGGTACATCCCGCGCTTAACGCCCTCGTCGATAATGGAGTGCATCCGATCACCGTCCTGATAGACGCCGACGAAATCCATGATCTCCGCGATGCCGACCACATCGTCCATATCCAGGATCTCGCCGACTTCTTTTGCGCCGAAGGAGGCGCCGGTGCTCTCCAGCTCCGGCACGGCGGGAACGCAGGAAGGAGCCAGCACGTACTGGCGCAGGGCGGATTTTTTGGCGTTATCAAGCATAAAACGGACGCCATCGATTCCCATTACATTGCCAATCTCGTGCGGATCGGTGCAGATGGTGGTGGTGCCCCACGGAAGAATGGCCCGGCTGAGGTTTTCCGGGATCATCATGGTGCTCTCCACGTGCATGTGCGTGTCGATGTAACCGGGGATCAGATAGCGTCCCTGACCGTCGTATTCATTTTTGGCGGGCAGCTCCGGGGCTTGACCGGCCTCTCGCACCCGCACCACGAAGCCGTCCAGCACGTCTACCTCGGCGGCGTAAATTTCGCCGGTAAAGACGTTGAAATATTCTACATTTTTTACCGTCAGATCACAGGGGATCTTTCCCATGGCGGCCTGAATCAGGCGGCTGCGGTTTTTCTCTTTCAGCGTTCTCAATGTCTGCCCCTCCACATAGCGAAAAAAATAGAAGCGCCGACGCGGGTCATCACATCGGCCACTGTGCTGACCATTATAACAAATGATACTGAAATGTCAATATATAAATTTAACTAATGTCTCGCATTCGAATTTTCGACATCGAACGCTCATGAATTTTCCATAACGATGAAAAAACAGAACATGCTTCACAGACTTTTTGGGCGAACGGACATGCACGGCGAAGCGGCTTGCCGGACGGCTGACACGGAGCACAGAATGTGGCCGATGGAAAAGAGAGGGGGCGGAGCCATTACGGCTCCGCCCCCTCGGTGTGTGTTTTCAACGATGACAAGGTGCGCGACGCTCCGCAAGGCATGAACGAAGAGAGAGGCGTGGAGAAGAACGTCGGAAAAAGATACAAAAAAGCTCTTTCAGATCACCGAGGCGGCGCATGCCTGCGGCCTGTCCCGCAGCACACTCATGCGCATGGAGGAAAGGGGACTGCTCCCGCCTTGCCCTTCCGGTGGAGAGATAGGGCTTTGACGGATACCTGACAAAAAATTTGCGGAAACCGCCGCGCTGTCGACGGATTGCGCCAACCTTTGACACAGGGGCAACGCTATACTTTCTTTGCAAGGCAGGACAAACGTGCCGTCCTGCCGGGAAAAGAACCAAAGGAGGTATGGTGTGATGAAAAAACACACGAAAAAATTTCTATCCCTGTTTCTGACAACGGTGCTGCTATGCTCGCTGCTGTCAATTTCCGCGCTGGCGGCACAGGTGTCCAACGAACAGTTGACCTGCAAGTACCAGATTCTCTACATGGACGACGATTTCCCTGTGGGGTACAATTTCGGCGACAGCTGGAGCGCGAACTACACTTGCCAGTTTACAAGCAACCATTCCACTGAGGCGAACCATTCTCTTTCCTGCGCTGACATCAAAACGCAGGCCGATGTGGCTGCGGGCAAGGTGAGCAGCGAATGGAAGATCGTCGGCTGGGCCAAGGAGGCCAAGGCAAACGCGATGGTTTGGGACACTTACAGCGGCACGACCCGCACGGATAAGCTTTCCACTATCTATCTGGTGGCAAAGAAGCCGACTCCGGCCAATGTGACCTACACCTTGAGCTATGACGCCAACGGCGGCAGCGGCGCGCCCGGCGACGAAACGGCGAAGAGCGCGGCCGGCTCGGCGGCTTTTACCGTCTCCAGCACGGTTCCGGTCTGGAACGATCATGATTTTCTGGGCTGGGCGGAGACCAGTGACGCGGCTGCGGCAGCCTATCACGGCGGAGACCCCATCACGCTTACGAGCGTGAGCAAGACCCTCTACGCGGTCTGGAAAATCCAGCAGCATACGCATCTTGACGGCGATGACGATGGATACTGCGACGATGACCATGCCTGCATGCACGCCAAGGACAGCGAGAACTATTGCACGGTGAGCGGATGCAGCCATCCGGACATCTGCTGCCCCAAGCGCTCCTCCGGCGCTCCCGCAGCGCCGAGTGAGGCGAAACTGGGCGATATTCTGGGCGCAGATTTTGTCACGGTGAGCTGTGAAAACGATTCGACCGGCCATCCGGACGCCACATACGGCCTGCTGCCCGGCGGCTACGCCATCGGTGGGGTGCAGGGTGACAATGCGGCGGGCTACACACTGACCGTGACGCTGAAAAAAGCTTATTACGCACAGGCCTTCGGCGCGGATGCGCACAAAACGCATGTTTCGGCAGAGGGAGAGACGGACAAGACCGTTTCGCTCCGCTATGATGCGGCGGCTCACGCGTGGATGCTTGCCGCGGGCGTGACCGGCGCGGCCTTCCGGACCACTTGCAGCGATAAGGTCAGCGAGCCCGGCATTCTCAAACAGGCGGACGGCCAGAATGAGATCGGCCGCCGGGAACCGGGGGAGAGCATGCTGTTCACCCTGACCTCTACTGTTCCCTCGACGCTTGCGCGCTGGGATGCGGGCAGCAGCCAGATGGTGCTGACCGAGCCCTATCTGCTCGTGTTCCACGATACTATGAATAGCAAGCTCGAATCCGACTACAGCGACCTCAAGGTCACACTGGGCGGCGTTGTTCTGGATGATTCGTACTACACTGTGGCAAAGGGACTGAGCAATGGTGAGTCGCTCAATGTCACGCTGGATCTCGCGGCACTCTACCGCGACGGCAGGATCGGGGAGAGCGATCTGGGCAAGACCAGCATCGTGGTGTCCTATACCGCCAGTGTGGCCGCGGATGCGCAGAATGGCGATGCGCTCCGCAATGACGCGCAGGTAAGCTTCCCCGGCGGGGAGAGCGTTGTGAGCACCGTAGAGGGTTCTGTCGTTGTCACGCCGCACACCGGCGGCGCGGGCACGGCGGCCTTTACTGTGCTGGGCGTGACGCTGCTTGGCGGCGCAGCCGGCCTTGCGGCGCTGGGGCGCAAGAGAAAGGACTCTGAGGACTAAACGGCATGATGCGGCGGAAACGGAAGAACACTTCCCACGCACGCACCATCCTGACCGGAGTGCTGGCGCTGGCGGGGGCGGCGGTCCTGCTCTATCCGACTCTTTCAAACCTTTACTACCGGCATCGCTGCGCGCAGGAGGCGGAGGCTTTTGCCAGAGCGTCCGCCGCGGAAACGGATGCTCTCTGGGAGAGTGCGGAGGCCTATAACGCCGCGCTGACGGAGAAGGAGGAGCAGTTTGCCCTGACACCGGAGGAGCGCGAGCGGATTGAGAGCTGCCTGAACCCATTAGGAACCGGCATGATGGGCTCGGTGGAGATCCCAAAGATCCGTGTGGACCTGCCGATCTATCAGGGAACGGAGGAAAAGCAGCTGCAATCCGGCTGCGGCTGGTGGCCGGGCACGTCGCTGCCGACCGGCGGCGCGGACACGCACTGTGTCATTACGGCGCATACGGGGCTGGCGAAGGCGAAGCTGTTTACCGATCTTGACCAGCTGGAGGTGGGCGACCGTTTTACACTGCACATTCTTGACCGAAGCATGACCTATGAGGTGGATCAGATCCTTGTGACCGAGCCGGAGGAGATCGACGCGCTGCGCATCGTTCCCGGCGAGGATCTTGTCACGCTCTACACCTGTACGCCATACGGCATCAACAGCCATCGGCTGCTGGTGCGCGGGCGGCGCATTGAGGATGAACGGAGCGAGGAGACGAACCGGAGCATGGCGCGGTGGACCGTGCCAGCGGCGCTGATGGGCACAGCGGCCGCAGTGCTGGCGGGACGCAGAAAGCGGCGGTAGAAAAGGAAAGGAGGGCGGCATGAAAAGCGCATGGACAAAGCGGCGTGGAATACATGCGGCGCTCTGGACCGTGGCATGGCTGCTGACGGTTTTTGCACAGGCGTCCGGCGGAACGCTGACGCTGCGCTACGCGTTTGACGATGTTTCATTTTCCGTTTACCGCGTGGCGGAGAAAAACGGCACGGACTATACGCTGACCGATCCCTTTGACAGCTGTAGAGTCAGGATTCCGTCCGAACAGGACGGCGCGTCCCGCTGGCGGGACGCGGCAGAGACGCTCGCAGGCTACGCGGCGGGGGAGCACGCCGCGGCACAAGAGACTGTGCGGAATGGCCGGGCTGCGTTTGCAGGTCTGGCGGACGGGCTGTATCTGGTGGTCGGTGAGCGGCACATGCAGGGCGGCGCATCCTGTACGCCTGTCGTGTTTTTAACGGAGGTCTCCGGCGGAAAGAGCGCCGGTGCCGATGTGAAATGGGACGGCGGCGATCCCGGTGGGAACGCCGGAGGTGTGACGGTGACGGTCCGAAAACTCTGGCAGGACGACGAT
The DNA here is from genome assembly GCA_037419475.1 of bacterium. Taxonomy (GTDB): domain Bacteria; phylum Bacillota; class Clostridia; order Oscillospirales; family Oscillospiraceae; genus Hominicoprocola. The sequence goes on along the minus strand of JAXYYF010000079.1, from coordinate 5,776 downwards.
CCGCGAAAGCGGCCGGAGAGCGTAGAGCTTCGGCTTCTGCGTGACGGTGCGCTGTACGAGGATGTGCGGCTGGAGGACACCAACGGATGGCGGTATGTCTGGCACGACATGGACGCGGCGTGCCACTGGCAGATGGTCGAACCGGAGGTGCCGGAGGGCTACACGGTCTCTGTTTCCCGCGAGGGATGGGACTTCACTGTGACCAACACGGCGGATACACCGCGTGAGCCGGTTTGGCCGGACGGACTGCTGCCGCAGACCGGGCAGCTCTGGTGGCCGGCGGCTGTGCTGGCGGTATTGGGTATACTGCTGCTCTGGGCGGGCCGCCGCACCGGACGGAGAAGGTGATGCGCTGCGGCTGGATCAGCGCGCTGGGGGCGCTGCTGCTCTCTGCCGCCGTGCTGTTGACGGCGCATAATCTGCATGAGGCGCGGCAGGCTGCGGAATTTGCAGAGCAAACGGCGCTCCGGCTTACGGACGGCCTTTCACGAACCCGTGCGGTGCCGCAGACAACGGAAGCGTCTGGAACGGAGGAAGCGCCGCATGTTGCAGTAGACGGAACGGAGTATCTGGGGCTTTTGGAGGTGCCGTCTCTCGGCCTGACGCTGCCGGTGGCGGCGCAGTGGGATTACCCGACGCTCAAACGGACGCCATGCCGCTACAGCGGCACGAGCGCGGAGGATGATCTCATAATCATAGCCCACAATTACCACACGCATTTCGGGCGGCTCAAGCAGCTCGCGCCGGGAGCGGAGGTATGCCTGACCGAATTGTCCGGCGCTCGCACGGTCTACATCGTGACCGGACTTGAGCGGATCAGCCCCGACGGCCTGCCGGCTCTGGAGAGCCAGGCGGCGCTGACATTGCTCACCTGTACGCCGGGCGGAAAGAGCCGGCTGGCGGTGCTGTGCGAGCGTGCGGAGAGAGACGTTTCCGGTCAGCGCGATCCGTAAAGCAGTCAAAGCACGGTAAAGAGATCTGATACAGACAAAAGGAACGTCCCGCCGAAAGCGGGACGTTCCTTTTCTTGCTTCTGAACGGCATATAAGCAGTGAACGCATAAAAGGAGGAATGCGTGCCGAGGAATTTGTCAAGCTCGACACGCTCCTCATCATGGGGCTCGGGTTGGTGGCGTTTATCTTTGACTCCATCGCGGGCGTGATGTTTGCGAAATTCCTCAACCTGTTCAGCAAGACCAAGGTCAACCCGATGGTCGGCGCGAACGTTGCCGGTCAGATCGCATCTGTCCTCGCCGGCGGCATGATCCTCAACCTCGTGCCGCAGCTTTTGAAATATAAGGAGGAACAAACAATATGACTGCTCTCGAAGCCGCTCTGACCATCATGTGGCAGGGGATGCTGGGCATCTTCGCTGTCATGGCGCCCATCGGGCGCCGGCCGGTTGCCAAATTCAGCCGAGTAGGGCTGATTGTATGGTGATAATGGATAAACGAGGAGCGACGCAAAACAAAGGGTTCGGTCAGAGCGACAAAGATCACCGGATTCATGAAAATTGGTCTTGCAATTTTGATTTAGTGTGCTATCATAGCATCACACTAAATCAAAACTTGGAGGAACCAAATCATGAAAAAGCTGCTTACTCTTGCACTCGCCCTTGCGCTGAGTCTCTCCCTCGCCGCCTGCGGCGCCGGGAAGGACGATCCCACGCCGGATGCGGCACAGACGCCCGACACATCCGGCACGACTGAAACGAAAAAGCTTATCGTCGGCTTTGACGCTGAGTTCCCACCCTTTGGCTTTATCGCTGCGGACGGCAGCTATGACGGTTTTGACCTCGCCATGGCAGAAGAGCTGTGCTCCCGCCTTGGCTGGGAGTTTGAAGCTGCGCCCATCGTATGGGACAGCAAGGATGCCGAGCTTGCCGCCGGCACCATCAACTGCATCTGGAACGGCTTCACCTACACCGGACGTGAAAATGACTATACGTGGTCCGATCCCTATGTGGATAACTCCATCGTGATGGTCGTCAAGGCGGATAGCGGTATCACCTCGTTTGCGGATCTTGCCGGAAAGAGCGTGATGGCACAGGCTGCTTCGTCTGCTGTGGACGCTATCAACGACAACGAGGCTCTCAAGGCTTCGCTCGGTGAGGTCGTGGAACTGGCTGATTACAACACCGGCTTCATGGAGCTCAAGCAGGGAAGTGTGGACGCCATTGCCGCCGACCTTGGCGTAGCCAAATTCCAGATCGCCAGCAACGAAGGTGATTATGTGATCCTCGATGAGCCCATCTCCACCGAGCAGTATGCCATCGGCTTCCTCAAGGGCAATACGGAGCTGCGCGACGCCGTGAACGCCGAGCTTCTGAAGATGGCGGAGGACGGCACGATGCTCTCCATCGCGGAGAACTATGTCGATCAGGGCCTTGTGCTCGACAGCCTGTGTCTGATCGGGAAGTAAGATGACCATTTCCGCCATGCTGGTCCTGCTGGTGCAGGGCTTTGGAAAATCGCTGGAGATCTTTCTCCTCACGCTGCTCGGTTCGCTGCCGCTCGGCCTTGTCGTGATGTTCGGCCGACGCAGCCGGCTCGCGCCGCTGCGGTGGTTCGTCAAGCTCTTCATCTCCGTCATGCGCGGCACGCCCTTGATGCTCCAGCTCATGGTCGTCTACTACGGACCGTTTCTGCTCTTCAACTTCACGCCGCCGGGCAACTGGCGCTTTTCCGCAGTGATTGTCGGCTTTGTCGTCAACTACGCCGCCTATTTTGCCGAGATTTACCGCGGCGGCTATGAGTCCATTCCCGCCGGACAGTTCGAGGCGGCGCAGGTGCTCGGCTATACCGGCGGCCAGACCTTCGGGCGCATCATTCTTCCGCAGATGGTCAGGCGCGTGCTTCCAAGCGTGACGAACGAGATCATCACGCTCGTCAAGGACACCTCGCTTGCCTCGGTCATCGGCACGGTCGAGATGTTCACCCGCGCCAAGCAGATCGTTGCCTCCCCGAATACGCCAGGCATGCTGGCGCTTGCGGCGGCGGGAGTGTTCTACTACGTGTTCAACTACATCGTTGCTTTTGCGATGGAGCGTGCCGAGCGTTCGCTTGCCTATTATTCATAAGGGAGGGGCCGGATATGAGTATACTTGCAATGCAGAATGTCCGCAAGTCCTTTGGGACGCTTGATGTGCTCAAGGACGTCTCTCTTACAGTCGAGCGGGGCGAGGTAGTCTCCATCATCGGACCGAGCGGCAGCGGTAAGTCCACGCTCCTTCGCTGTGCAACACTGCTGGAGACGATGGACGGCGGCTCCCTTGCCTATGAGGGCGATATCGCTGCATCGCAGGGGGCGGACGGTCGAAGCGTTTACGCCGACCGTGCCGCTCTGCGCCGGATCAAGAGCCGCTTTGGCCTTGTATTTCAGCAGTTCAATCTCTTCCCGCACTACACGGTGCTCAAAAATGTGATGGATGCCCCCGTAGCCGTACAGAAGCGGGAGCGCGGTGAGGTGCGTGAGCTTTCACTCTCGCTGCTTGAGAGGATGGGACTGGCTGATAAGGCGGATGCCTACCCCGGCCAGCTCTCCGGCGGGCAGCAGCAGCGCGTCGCCATCGCCCGTGCGCTGGCACTGCGGCCTGATATCCTTTTTTTTGACGAGCCGACCAGTGCACTCGATCCAGAGCTCACCGGCGAGGTTTTGAAGGTCATTCGCTCGCTCGCGGAGGAGCACATGACCATGGTCATTGTCACGCATGAAATGGCGTTTGCCCGCGCGGTGAGTCGGCGTGTGGTCTTTATGGACGGCGGCGTCATTGTCGAGCAGGGAGACCCCGAACAGGTATTCGGCGCTCCGGCACAAGAGCGCACGCGGCGTTTTTTGCGCGGCTATCAGGTTTGATCCGGCACTTTGTGCGGAGAAGGATTCAAAATTCCCCGGCGCGATCCGGCGGCGGGGATAAGCGGCAGGAGCCGATGTTCCGAAAGGAGATCGGTTCCTGCTTTTCTTTTGATCATATAGCGGTTGACAGCGAAAATAACTCATGCTATGATACAAAACCAATCATCATACTATGTTTATAGAAAATGCAAAGAAGATCACGGCGCGGCGGCTTGCAGGGAAGCTGCTGCCGGAGCGCGGGGAGAGGTGCGTATGCTCAATCAATTTTCAAGGACACAGCTGCTTTTAGGACAGGATGGCATGGAGAAGCTGTATCATGCCCGCGTGGCGGTGTTCGGCATCGGCGGTGTGGGCGGCTACACGGTGGAGGCGCTCGCCCGCAGCGGCGTGGGGACGCTGGACCTTATCGACGATGACCGGGTGTGCCTGACCAACCTGAACCGCCAGATTCTGGCCACACGGAATACAGTAGGACAATACAAGGCGGATGTGGCGGAGGCGCGCATCCATGAAATCAACCCAGACGCCGTTGTGAACACCTGCAAGACTTTTTATGCGCCGCAGACGGCCGAGCAGTTTGACTTTACCCAATATGACTATGTTGTGGATGCCATCGACACCGTGACCGGTAAGCTGGAGCTGATCGAGCAGGCCCAGCAGGCGGGCACCCCCATCATCAGCTGCATGGGAGCCGGAAACAAGATGGATCCCGCTGCCTTTGAGGTGGCGGATATCTATGAGACTTCGGTGTGTCCGCTGGCGAGGGTTATGCGGCGGGAGCTGAAGCGGAGGGGCGTGAAGAAGCTAAAGGTGGTCTACTCCAAGGAGCCGCCCATCATGCCTATGGACGACATGTCCATCAGCTGCCGGACCCACTGCATCTGCCCGCCGGGCACGGCCCGGAAGTGTACCCAGCGGCGGCAGGTCCCCGGCAGCAACGCCTTTGTGCCCGCGGCGGCGGGGCTGATTTTGGCGGGCGAGGTGGTAAAGGACCTGACGGCGTGGGAGCGGCCGCTATGATCTATCTGGATTACTTCGCCAACACTCCGGCGGATCCCGCCGTGCTGGAGGCTTTCCTCCAGACGGAGCGGCTGTTTGGGGGCAACCCCAACTCCATCCATCCCGCCGGACAGGCTGCCCGCGCCGAGATGGATCGGGTGACGGCCCATATCGCCGGGATGTTAGGCGTGGAGCCGGAGGAAATTATCTACACCTCCGGGGCCAGCGAGTCCAACAATCTGGCTCTCAAGGGCACCGTTCAGGTGTCCCGGCACGTGGGAAAGCATATCATCTCCACGACACTGGAACACTCCTCCGTGGGCGGCGCCCTGTCCGCCCTTCAGCAGCAGGGCTGCGAGGTGGATCTGGCGGACATCGGCCGGGACGGGAAGATCGACCTGGAGCATCTGGCGGAGCTGTTGCGGCGGGACACGGTATTGGTGTCCGTCTGTGCCGTGGACAGCGAGCTGGGAACGGTGCAGCCCATCCGGGAGATCGCGGCCCTCTTGAAAAGCTATCCCAGCTGCCGCCTCCATGTGGACGCCACCCAGGCGGTGGGGAAAACGGAGCTGGCGCTGGCCAAGTATCCGGCGGTGCGGGTCAACAGTCCGGCGGACGCCGTGCCCCATATTCTGAACTTGAGCGTGAGCGGTGTGATGGGGACGGCGTTCCAGAAGGCCCTTGCGGAGCAAGGGGTGTGCGTGTCGGTGAAGTCGGCCTGTTCAGTGGAGGGCAAACCTTCCAAGGCGGTGTACGCCGTGAGCCGGGACCGGAAAAATGCGCTCTCCTCATGGCGCATCAGCCTCAGCCACCTGACCACGGAGGCGGAGCTGGCGGAATTTCTGCGCATATTTGACCGCTGTTATCACGAACTGGCGGACTGAACCACCTGCCGGACTATTACGTAAGGGAGAACGAACCAA
>JAXYYF010000078.1:0-2600 GCA_037419475.1 bacterium | reverse complement strand
GCCAGACCGCCGGAAGCCGTCAGGCTGCCGACCGTTACGGACTTGCTCACGGTGGGCGAGCGTGCGGTCGCCGCGCGCAGGCCCTTGATGATGCTCATGCTTGACCATCACTCCCTTCGTCGTTTGCACTATCGTCAAAGCCGTCAATGACGGCCATTGCGATCATCATGATGCCGCCCACGATCAAGCCGGCGGGCAGGTAAATCATGCCCGCGCCGAGCGTAATGAGCAGCACGCCGAGCAGCAGCGCGGCGTCTCGCAGCTTTTCCACAGCCTTCCTCCTCACAGCGTGAAGTCCGCCCGTGCCACCGCCGCGGCAAGATCGGGCTTCTGATTCCTGGCAACCATCCACACGGCCATCACGATGATGCTCGCGACCGCCGGGTCGATGCGCCCCGTCGATTTGTTCTTGAGCGGTTTGATGTTGCCGTTTCCGTCCGCATGGCAGCGGACGTTGCCGAAGGTCCAGCGGAAGCAGGTGTTGTGGACGTGCAGCAGCGTGTGTCGCTGCATCATGTCGTCCGTCTCCTTCATCGCCGGGCTCATGTTCTTGAGGTCCTGCGGGATCTCGATGATCGGCACGATCGGCGCAAGCCGCTGCGTGATGGTGCGGCTCAGATAGGGGTCGAAGCCCACCATCTTGAGGTCGTAGCGCTCCCGCGCCTCGCGGATGCGTTCCTCCACCGCGCCGTAGTCGATGACCTCGCCGGGGCAGAGGTCGAGGAAGCCGGCACGCGCCCAGTCCCGATAGGGGACGTGGTCGCGCTTTTCCGCCTCGTCCACCGTCGCCTCGGGCCGCCAGATGCCATAGGGCAGCAGCACCGCCGCGTCCAGCCCCGGCTGGGGCGGGAAGAGCAGAACAAAGGCCGTCAGGTCGCGGCTCGTGGAAAGATCCACGCCGCCGTAGCAGAGCTTGCCGTCCAGCTGCCGCAGCCATTCCTCGCGCTCGCGCTTTTTGCTCGGCCCCCATTGCGTCTTGTCATAGAGGTTGAGCGAGATCCAGCCGACCGCCTTCGTCGTGATCCATTGGTTGAGCCGCAGCCATCGGAATACGCGCTCCTCGGCTTCGCTGCGCTTTGCGCTCGCCGCCTCCATGCGGATGTTGCGCAGGCTCAGATGCTTGCCGAGCGAGGGGTTGCAGAGATACCACAGGCTCTCGTCCCAGATGTCGAGCTTTTCCAGGTCGTCCGGATCATCGCCGAACAGCGCCGTCAGGCCGTAGAGGATCGGCAGCCAGTTGTCCTCGTCACGGCCGAGCAGCGCGGCCTCCGCGTCCGCAAGGTCCTCGTCCCCGACATGCCGGAGGGAGAGGACCGAGCGAACGTCGCCGCCATCGCTTTGGATGCGCCGCAGCTGCCGCGCGTCGCGGATGCCCACAGCTTTCTCGTGGATCTCCCAGCCGATGGAGCTGCGGTCGGGGTCGTCGCCCGCGGTCGTCAGCACGATCCATGCCGGCTGCCGTCGGCTCGCGCCCGCCGCGCCGGTCATGACGTCCCACAGCTCACGGTTGGGCTGCGCGTGCAGCTCGTCGAAGATGACGCAGCTCGGCTTGTAGCCGTGCTTGCTGTAAGCCTCGGCGGAGAGGACCTGCAGAATGCCGACCGTGATCCACTTGTACCCGCCGTTGCCGGTCTTCACGCGCTTGCGGTACTCGATGCGCTTGCGGCTCTCAATGGGCCGCAGCTCGCCCTGGGCGATCATCTTCGCCGTCCACGGCGCGCTCGTCGCCATAAAGATTGCCGCGTTGTAGACGATCGAGGCGTTTTCCTTGTCCGCCGCGCAGACGTAGACCTCCGCGTTCAGCTCGCCGTCCGCGAAGAGGTGATAGAGAGCCAGCGCCGCAGCCAGCTCGCTCTTGCCGTTCTTCTTCGGGATCTCGAGGTAGAGGTACCAGTACCGGCGCAGCCGCTCTGCGCCTTCATCCGTGCCCGATTCGGGCACGTCCATCGTGCCGTAAAATTCCATCAGCGCCTCGCGCTGCCAGTCGTAGAGCGAGAAAAGTTTGCCCGTGTCGGTCGTCGGCAGTCGCTCAACAAAGTCGCACACGAACTGCCCCGCCTCGCGGTCGAAAACGTATGCCATGCTACAGGCTCCGCGCCAGCGCGTCCGCCTGCCGCTGCCGCAGCCGCTCTGTGAACTCATCCGCCCCGCCATCCGGCGTAAAGGCCGCCGCAGGGAGATTGCTTGGCAGGACCAGCCGGCAGCGGCTCGATACCGTCAGGCCCATGTCGTTCGCGCAGTTGCGCGCCTGCTTGAAGTAGCGCTCCTGCACGCGGCCCCAGCCGTCCGCTGCCTCTAAGTCGCGCGCGTGGCCCGGCGCCTCGGTCAAGGCCCGCTGCACCTCCGCCGTCGCGCTGATATACTCGTGGTGGGCGACCAGATAGCGCCCGAGGTTGTCCGCGTCGAGGTCGGTGTAGAGCCCCACGTCGATGAGTTGCTTGCCGATCGCACGAAACTCGCGATGCAGCTCCTTGGGCAGCCACTTGGGCGGCTTCGCCCGCTGCGGCGCAGGTACCACCACCTCACGGTCGCGCCGCGCGTCCTCCTCGGCGCGCGTCAGGTGCTTGCGCCCGTTCCTCACGACCAGATCGGTCGGTTGT
>JAXYYF010000077.1:0-6369 GCA_037419475.1 bacterium | reverse complement strand
GGTCGTCGTGTCAATCGAAGCGCCCCGAGACGCAACCCGCTCTATACCATGTTTCTTTGTCTGGTCGCGGCGGTATTCATTCTGCTCATTGTGGCGGCCGTGCTGGGCGTAAGGCTCGGTGCGGCGCAGCGCGCGGTCAAGTCCGCCGAAGCGCAGATTGAGGAGCTGCAAAAGCAGCTTGAGGACGCACAGAGCGGCCAAACGCCCGATGACGCGGAGCCCCCCGCGCCGGACGACGGTAAGCTTGACGGCGAGGATACGCCCGCGTCCAATCCGAACGATTCGTCCAACACAAGCGGAACCAAAATCGGCTGGCTCGATCTGACAGGGCACAGCGAGGTAACCGTTCTGCCCGAACAGGTTTTTAACGACTATGCGACCTACTACGCCTCCGCCGGCGTAAATCTGCGCAGCGGTCCGGGCACCAGCTACAGCAAGATCCAGCTCGTCGACCGGGGTGCCAAGGTCAAGGCCGCGGCGAAAAGCAGCGGCTGGACCTTTGTCTCCGTCGGCAGTAAGTTCGGCTGGATCAAGTCCGACTATCTCGCCACAACGCCGCCTGCCGAAGCGACCGCCGGCAGCCTGAAAAAGAATTGAAAGCGGGAGAACAATGGCTTTCGACTTTAAGAAAGAACTCAAAGAATTTTACATGGCCAAAAATAAGCCGGAAATTATCAAGGTTCCAAAGGCAAATTATCTCGCAGTAAGGGGCAAAGGAGATCCGAACGAGGAAGGCGGAGCCTATCAGCAGGCAATCGGCGTCCTGTATGCCGTGGCATACACCTTGAAAATGAGCTATAAGACGGAGCATAAAATCGAGGGGTTCTTTGAGTATGTCGTACCGCCCCTCGAGGGATTCTGGTGGCAGGATCATGTGGAGGGTGTCGACTATTCCAACAAATCTGCATTTAACTGGATTTCCGCGATCCGCCTTCCGGATTTTGTTACCCGCGCGGATTTTGAATGGGCCGTAGAAACAGCAGCGAAGAAGAAAAAGCTGAACTGCTCGTCAGCGGAGTTTATGACCATTGACGAGGGCCTGTGCGTTCAAATCATGCACACAGGCCCATTCGATGAGGAACCCTCAACTGTTGCATTGATGGATGCCTTTCTGGAGCAGAACGGATATTGGAATGACTTCAGCGAAGCAAGACTGCATCACGAGATCTATATAACCGATGCAAGAAGAGTTCCGCCCGAGAAGTGGAAAACAGTAATCAGGCACCCCATCAAAAAGGCATAACAATTTCAATTCACCGTATGATAAGAGGCTCCATCCGATCAGGATAGAGCCTCATTTATATTCTCTGATGCATTGTCTTTCCTTGCCTGCCCTGCCATACGCCGGGAACTGCAAGGGAAACCGGAGGTCTACTGTTTTCTCCGCTTCCGCTCTTCAAGGAACTCACGCGGCTCGGCGGCGGCCAGCGCACGTTCCCGGCGCTCGAGCACCTCGCTCGGCTTGGCGGTGATCTCTCCGGCGGCGGTCAGCGCCTCCCGCGTCATCAGCGGGCCGACCATCTCGTAAATCAGGACGGAGAAAAGCACGATATTGCGCACAAGCATTCCGTCGACCAGGCCGAGCTCCTGCGCGCTCACACACATTCCCAGCGCCACGCCTGCCTGCGGCAGAAGCGTGATGCCGAGGTACTTGACCGTCTTTTCCCCGCAGCCGGATGCTCTGGCTGACCAGCGTGCGCCGAAATACTTGCCCGCACTGCGGAACACAATATACACCACACCGACGAGCACCATGGTCAATTCGCCGAACACCTCAAGGCGCAGCTCCGCACCGCTGATGACGAAGAATACCGCCAGCAGCGGCGCCGACCAGTCGTCCGCACGATCCATCAGATCCTCCGAAAGCGGGCAGATGTTGCAGAACACCGTGCCGAGCATCATGCACACCAGCAGCGGCGAAAAGCCGATGATAAACCCGCCGGCATGCCACTCCAGCTGTGAGAGCGCGACCGTCAGGGCAACGAAAGCGATGGTCACGGACATGCGGTTGCGGTTGGAGTGAAACATCGTCTCGAGCCTTGTCAGCGCAATGCCGGCCAGCGCGCCGAGGATGAGTGAAAGCACGATCTCAATGAGCGGATCGAGCAGCACGGCAAGCAGGCTCAGCCGCCCGCTGACCATCGCCTTGGCAATGCCGAAGCTGAGCGCGAACACCACAAGCCCTACGGCGTCATCCAGTGCGACGATCGGCAGCAGCAGCCGCGTGAGCGGGCCATCCGCCTTATACTGCCGCACGACCATCAACGTCGCGGCGGGAGCCGTCGCGGTGGCGATGGCGCCCAGTGTGATCGCGGCGGGCAGCGTGAGAATGCCGGGCGCGAGCAGATGGAATGCAACCAGCGCAAGATCGACCAGCGCGGCGGCGAAAAGCGCCTGCACCACGCCGATAACAAAGGCCTGACGGCCCGTTTTCCTCAGATCCTCAAGCCGGAACTCGTTGCCGATGGCAAAGGCGATGAAGCCCATCGCCACATCCGAGAGCATACCGAGCGCGGCGACCTCCTCATAGCTGGGAAAGCCGATTCCGCAGATGCCAAGCCGCCCCAGACAGAACGGGCCGATCAAAACACCCGCGACCAGAAACGCCGTCACATCCGGCAGCTGCCAGCGTGAGAAGATGCGCGTCATCAGCAGCCCCGCCAGCAAGGCAAAGGCAACATTCAGCAAAGTATACATTTCATTCAGGCGTCCCTTCCCCATAGTAAAGCGGAGCGCTGCCGCCGCAGCGCTCCGCCACCTATAGTATCCCTTTCCTCTGCCGAAAGCAATGCCGTTTTGTAATATTGTCCTTACATTCTTGCATGCTCATCCTGTTAAAAAATCATAAAGGAAATGGTCCCATATTGACAGGATCCTTTCCTTCTGTTTTCACTTATGCCGCTTCGTCCGCGGTGACAGCGGTAAAATAGCTGTGTCCGAAGCAGTCGTGGTACACGCCCTTGTATCCGTCCCGCAGCGCATAGGCCGTGCCGCAGAAGTAGAGCGGGGAGAGCGCATTGTCCTCCAGCAGCATCACCTCAGCGTCATGCAGAAACGCCGCACGCGCCGTCAGGTCGCCTGTGGATTCGGCAACACCGATGAGCAAATCGAAGGTCTCGTTTCGGTAGCCGCTGACATTGTTCTCCGATGTTCCGCGGAAGGGTTCAAGATACTCCATTGCGTCGTCGCACCGTCCTGTGAGCGAGGTGAGCGCCAGATCATACTCGCCTGAGGACAGACGCTGCGCAAGCGTCTCCTCGTCCACCTCGACCAAATCGACCTCCACGCCCAGCACGCGCTTCCACATGTCGCGCAGCGACGCGGCGATCGCGCGGTTTTCCGCCCCTTCGGGGCAGAGGAACTCCAAACGCTCCAGTCCCGCACCCTGATAGTGGCCCACCGAAGCGACCTTTCTGGCCGCTTCCGCGCTCCGTTCAGCATAGCCCTCCGCATCGACCGCGCACAGCTCGCCGCCGGCCGTGCGGAAATCGTCTGCCGATCCGGAGACATTGGTGATTCCATAGGGCACACAGCCCGTCGCCTCCGTCGCCATCACACCGACCTGTTCGGCAAGCGCCGCGCGGTCGATTGCCAGATCAAAGGCGCAGCGCAGCGCAACGTCGGAGAAGGTGTCGGTCAGGTGGTTATAGAGCACACAGCGCACCTCGGCCAGCGGCGCGGGCCGCCAGCTCTCATCCTCTGCCATCTCCCGGATCGCCTCATAGGGAAGCTCGTCAATATAATCCAGCTCGCCCGCCAGATACTGCTCATAATTGACCTGCGTGTCATCCTCAAAGTGGAAGCTCAGCTGATCAGGCAACACAAGGCGGCTTTCGTAGTATTCGTCATTACGCTGCATGAGCACATAATCACCCCAGCGCCACTCCGCCACACAATATGGCCCATCCGTGACGATGCCGGTGTCCGAGGCCCAGTTTTCATTCGCCGTCACCAGATCCTCGCGCAGCGGCGCAGTCGCCGGCGCAGTGCATACGCTGCCGATAAAGTACGAGCACGGCTCGCTGAGCGTTACGATCAGCGTGCTCTCGTCCTTCGCCGTCACGCCGAGCAGCGTCATGTCGCCGCTCTCGCGCGCCTCGTCATAGCCCTTGACCATCCGCAGCAGTTCCGCATTCGGCGACGCCGTCGCCGGATCGGCCAGCCGCCGCCAGGCATACACAAAATCCGCCGCCTTGACGCGCTTGCCGTCCGACCAGCGGGCGGAGGAGCGGAGCAGGAAGGTATAGGTCACCGTATCGTCGTAATTCTTCTCTTCAATGTATTCGCGCGCAATGCCCGCGACCGCCTCCGCCTTTCCGGTTCCATCATCGCGCAGGCGCATGAGCCCTTCAAACAGCGCAGAGAGCAAGCTCTCCGCGCCCACGTCGGTGCTCATCGCCGGGTCGAGCGTTTCCAGTGCGCCGCAGGTGCTCACCCGCAGTTCAAAGGGCTGCGCGTCCTCTTCCTTTTTCCCGCAGCCAGCCAGAAGCGAGGCGAGCAGCAGCGACGCGAGCAGCAGCGAGAGCATTTTCCGCATGATATTCATAAAAGGATTCTCCTCATTTTCTATTCCGTAAGCGGCATGTACCGCACTATTCTGACATACACTCTTATCAGTATATAAAAATTTCCCCCGCTTGTAAAGACAGGCGGGGAAAAAAGTTACAATTTGTTATTATTTTGTATTCCCATCCGCGACCAGAACACCGTCCTCAAAATGTGCGGGTTTCACATCATTTCCGGTAAATTTGGCGATTGCGTCAAGGCGCATCTTGCTCGGATAGTCGGCCACCAGCGTGTAGGCAACGCCGTGGCGCTTCGCGCGGCCCGTGCGGCCAATACGGTGGACGTAGTATTCATTCTCCTGCGGCACGTCGTAGTTGAACACGGCGTCCACATCGTCCACATCGATGCCGCGGGCAGCCACATCGGTGGCAACGAAAACCGGCAGCTCGCCGCGGCGGAAACGCGCCATGACCTGCTCGCGCTTTTTCTGCGGAATGTCGCCGTGGATGCACGCGGCGTCCAGTCCCTCCATCTCAAGGTACTTCGTCAGGCGCTCGACCATGCCCTTGGTGTTGCAGAACACCATCACGCGCTCAAGTCCCTCCTGACGAATGATGCGCGCCATAGCCGCAACCTTGTCGGTCTGCTCGACTGCGACGGCGTACTGAAGGATGTCAGGCTTGTTCTGCTCGTCCGCCTTGACGGTGATCTCCTCGGGATCGCGCTGATAGACCCAGCTGATGTCCATAACCTCGCGCGAAATGGTGGCGGAGAACATGCCGAGATTGCGGCGGGAGGGGATCTTGTCGAGGATGCGGGTCACATCATGGATAAAGCCCATGTCGAGCATCCGGTCGGCCTCGTCGAGCACGACCGTCTCCACATGGTCAAGGCGCACCGTGCGGCGCTTCATGTGGTCGGACAGGCGGCCCGGCGTCGCCACAACAATCTGCGGCTTTTTCTTCAGCGCCTCGATCTGCTTGCCGATGGGCGCGCCGCCGTACAGGCAGACGATGCGGATGCCGCTCATAAATACGGCCAGATCGCGCAGCTCCGTCGTGATCTGCATGGCAAGCTCGCGCGTTGGCGCCATGACGACGGCCTGAACCTCCTCGCTCTCGGCATCGATATGCTCAATGATGGGGATGCCGAAGGCAAAGGTCTTTCCCGTTCCGGTGGGAGCCTTGGCGATCACGTCCTTCCACGCGCGCATCGGCGGGATGCAGCCCGCCTGCACCGGCGTAGAGAACTCAATATGTTTCTTTTCCAATGCGCGCAGCATTTCCGGCAGCAGCTCAAGGCTGTCGAAGCGCACGCCTTGCGTAAATTCCATAGCGTTTTCCTCTGTTCTCATGATATTCAGTCAGGGAAAATTATATCATGCCTGTCAATACCGTCAAGCGAAGGAGGGCCGTTCCCTGCAAGGGAGCGGCCCTCCTGATCCTCATTTGTGCGCCACATGCCAGATATCGTCGGCATACTGCGCGACCGCGCGGTCGGCGGCAAAAACGCCGCTGCGCGCAATGTTCAAAAGCGACATCCGGTTCCACGCCTCCCGGTCGGCATAGGTCTCCGTCATGCGCCGCTCCGCGGCACAGTAGGACGCGAAATCCTGAAGGAGCATATATTCGTCACGCTGGAGCAGGCGGCGGGCGAGATCGTCATAGCTCACGCCGTCGGAAAAGCCGGTGCGCAGCTGGTCGATCACGCGGCGCAGCGCCGGATCATGTTCATACAGGCGCTCCGGGGCATAGCCCTGTTCCCGCATGCGCGCAACCTCGTCGGCGTGCAGGCCAAAAAGAAACATGTTCTCGTCGCCGAGCACCTCGTGCATCTCGACGTTCGCGCCGTCGAGCGTGCCGA
>JAXYYF010000076.1:0-16289 GCA_037419475.1 bacterium | reverse complement strand
ATGTCCTCGTCCGAGCCCTATGTCCTCTGCAAGGGCGGCAAGGGCGGCTGGGGCAACTGCCATTTCGCCACACCCACCCGTCAGGTTCCACGCTTTGCCAAGGCGGGCCTGCCCGGCGAGAGCCACGATGTCGTTTTAGAGCTCAAGCTGCTCGCCGATGTGGGTCTCATCGGCTTTCCGAACGTTGGTAAATCGACGCTGCTCTCCGTTGTCTCCAAGGCGCGGCCGAAGATCGCCAATTACCACTTTACCACGCTCTTCCCCAACCTCGGCGTTGTCTATGTCGACGAGGGCGTGAGTTTTGTCATGGCCGATATCCCCGGCATCATCGAGGGCGCGGCGGACGGCGCGGGCCTTGGCCACGACTTCCTGCGCCACATCGACCGCTGCCGTCTGCTCGTTCATGTGGTCGACGTTTCCGGCAGCGAGGGGCGCGACCCTGTCGCGGACTTTGACGCCATCAACGCAGAGCTGGCACAGTATTCGCCCGAGCTCGCTACACGCCCACAGATCGTCGTGGCAAATAAGACCGACATCATGGAGGACGAGACGCTGCTCGAAAAACTGCACGCACATGTCGAGGCGGCTGGCTATCCCCTCTTCGCCCTCTCTGCCGCGTCTCACACCGGTACGCGCGAGCTGGTGCTCAAGATCGCCGAGAAGCTCTCCTCCCTGCCGCCGGTGACGGTCTACGAGCCGGAATACGTGCCGCGCCCGCCGAAGATCGACACCTCCTCTCCGCTCAATATTACGGTCGACGACAACACCTACATCGTCGAAGGGCCGTGGCTTGAGCGCCTGATGGCAAACGTCAATTTCTCCGACTACGAAAGCCGGATGTATTTTGACAAGATGCTGCGCGAGAGCGGCCTGTTCCGGCGGCTGGAGGAAATGGGGATCGAGGATGGCGACATCGTCAGCCTTTATAATCTCGAATTTGAATATCAGCATTGAAAGAAGCGGCGCGCCAAATATCGGCGCGCCGCTTCTTTTTCACTTTGCATCCCTTGGTGCCTTCTTCGTCTCGATCGGGTAGAACTGCGGCGCTTCCCCGCTGCCGTCGCACAGGGCAAGAAAAATCTCCCGGGAATCCGCGTAGCCCTGCTCGCGCAGCCGTTTGATGAGCCATGTCTCACCCTTGCCGACCGACTTGAGGTTTTCCGGCAAAACAGCTCCGTCCTGAATAACCGGTTTCATCAGCATGCTCTGCTTGGGTGAGAGCGCAAGGTCGGTCGGCTGCGCGGCGCGGTAGGCCTCCTTCGGCAGGAAGCTCAGATTGCCGTTATGCTCAAAAACGACCGTCTCCAGCTGCGAAAGGTCGAACCAGCCGCCTATACGGCATAGCGTGAGAAATTCGTTCAAGTCGAGCCGCGCCCGCCTGAGATGCTCACGGTAGAGCACGCCCTTATCATAGAGGATGAGCGGCTTTCCGGTAAATACCCGCCGTGCAGTAAGGGATTTGTTCGTCCACAGCGCGATCGCCCATGTCAGCAGTCCGAACACCAAAAGCCCCACAAGAGGCTTGACGGGCTGTTCCAGCTCCGTCGCCATCTCGGCGGCGATGGAGCCTGTCGAAATACCGGAAATGTAGTCAAACATCGTCATCTGCGAGATCTGCTTGTTCCCCACAAGCTTTGTGAGCAGAAAAAGGACGGCGTAGGAAACCACCGCTGTGACGATCAGGCTCAACACGTCAAGCCCTCCAACCGGCTGAAAAGCACCCATAAAAAACCTCCCGCGGCATTTTTTACAGTTTGCCGCAGGAGGTTCGTTTTATTCACTTTGTATGGACATTGATGAACTCCGCGCGCAGCTTGGAGTAAAGAATGGTCTGACTGGAATAGAGCCCACGGTAGCCCGAGCAGACATAGCTCACCGCGCACACCACCGCATAGCACAGCAGCCCATCCGCGCCGAAGAGCTCAATGCTGATGATGAGCGAGGTGATGGGGCAGTTCGTCATGCCGCAGAAAAGGCCGGTCACGCCGAGCGCCGCGGCGAAGCCCGCAGGCAGACCCAGCAGTGCGCCGGCTGTGCAGCCGAAGGTCGCGCCGACAAAGAGCGTTGGAACGATCTCGCCGCCCTTGAAACCGCAGCCGAGCGTAACGGCGGTAAAAATGATCTTGAGTGCAAACGCCTCCGGCTTTGCTGTTCCGCCGATGGCGGCGGCAATGATATGCCCGCCCGCGCCGTTATAATCCCGGCAGCCGGAAAGGATCGTCAATGCGATGATAACGCAGCCACCTATCACTGCCCGCAGATAGTCATTTTCGACCAGCCGCTCCGCTATCTTATCCGTGCGGTGGAGCGTTTCGCAGAACAGAATGCTCACCAGCGCACAGCCAAGGGCCAGCACCGCCGCGCGTACCAGCACACCCGCGCCGATCTCCGGCACGGCGACGGCAAAGCGCATCGGCTCGATGCCGAAGCGCAGCGACACGGCGTAGGCTACCAGCGCTGAAGTAACGCAGGGAATGAGACCGGAGTAATACAGCACGCCGATGCTCACGACCTCAAGGGCGAAGATGGTCGCCGCGAGCGGCGTTCCGAACAGCGCCGAAAAGAGTGCGCTCATGCCGCACAGCGTCGCAAGCCGCCTGTCCTTATCATCCATGCCGAAGATCGTGCCGAAATGCTCGCCGAGATCGCCGCCGATCTGAAGCGCGGCGCCCTCACGGCCGGCGCTGCCGCCCGCGAGATGCGTGAGCAGCGTGGCGAGAAAAATGGCGGGGATGAGCAAGATCGGCAGCTGTCGTCCCTGATGCACCGCGTCGATCACCGCGTTCGTGCCGACGCCCTGCGTGCGCAGGAGCCGGTAGAGCGCGACGATGGCAAGCCCCACGAGCGGCAACGCATAGAGCAGCGCCGGCAGCGCCGTACGCAGCTCGGTGGCATACTCCACACCGATGTGGAACAACGATCCGATCGCGCCGCCGACAACGCCGATCATCGCCGCAGCCAGCAGCCACTTGACCAGTGTTTTCACATAGACCATCACATGGTCGGTAAACGCCTGAAATGCCTGAATCATGCTTCCCTCTTTCCGACCGCCCGGCGGTCAACAAGAGTTATCTTACACACGTAAGGCAAGGCTTGTCAATCCCTTTCCCCATCTTTCTTTTCTCAGCCGATAAACTGCTGCGTCCAGTAGCGCCCGTCGGCGACATAGCCGACGCCGATCTTTGTGTATGAGCCGTTGAGAATGTTCGCGCGGTGCCCCGCGCTGTTCATCCAGCCCGCAACGACCGACGACGGCGTCACGTAGCCCATGGCGATGTTCTCCCCTGCCGTGCGGTAGGACAGGCCAAAGGCCTTTATCATCTCAAAGGGCGTGCCGTAGATCGGGCTCGTATGCGCGAAATAGCGATTATCGTGCATGTCCTGCGACTTATAGCGCGCGATGCGCGAAAGCTCCCAATCTTCCGTCAGGGCAGAAAGGCCGTACTTCGCGCGCTCAACATTCACAAGGCGGATGACCTCCTGCTCGTAGGCACGCACTGCGTCGTCCGTTTCCGGAATGGTCAGCACGTCGCCGGGGTAAATGAGGTCGGGGTTCGCCACCTGCGGGTTGGCAGAAATGATCTCGCTCGTGCCGACCTCGTAGCGCACAGCCAGCTTCCACATCGTATCGCCGCGCTGCACGGTATGTGAGGCAGCAAAGGCCGGGACGGTCAGCGCCGCCGCAGCCGCAAGGCCCAGCGACAGGGAAATCAGTTTTTTCATGGGTTTCTCTCCTTTTTGTGCTTTTTCAGGGATATGCTCCCTTCGCCCCTCTAATGGTTACATTTTGTAACCATTTTCGCAAGTCAAAATAGTTCCCATTTCTTCCGAAAGCTGGAAAACGCAGCCTCACGGCTGCGTTTTTCTCAAATCGATTCTATTTTCCCTCTCTCAGGCTTCAGCAGCCCTTACCGGGACCTCGTCCTCTTCCTCCGCAGCACCGTTCTCCGTCAGCTCGGGATGCTTGAGATAGCGGCGTAGGCTCTGCCAGAAAAGCGCATACTCGTGTCCCGTGCAGATGCGCTCGTCCATCACCACGCCGAGCGGCATGAGTTTCTTATCATACTCGCCCGTCAGAAAGTTCGGAATAGGCTTGCCCATGCAGACAAATACGCCAGTCGTACCGAACTCATAGCAGTGGTGGTAGATCGCATCGGTGTTGATGCTTGCCAGATTCGTGATGAACAGGCTTGTGTGCATGGGGCTCAGATCAATGATCGCGCGCGGCAGCAAGCCAACATGGTCGAGCAGCTTCACCGTACCGATGAGCAGCTTCGGCAGCAGCGGGACCGAGAACATGAAATTCACGAAACGGTCGGTATTGTTGTTATGCACCGCACACTGATTGAGCGTGATCGCATCCTCGATCTTGCGGTTGATGGAGATAACATCATCCCCCGGCTCAAAAAACACCTTGACATTCGTCTCGTCCGGCGTTCCGTCCGCACGCGTCTTGAGGATGACAAAGCTCACGCAGAAATGATTGCGCTGGTAGATCTTGGAGTTCATGATGAAGCGGTTGATCTTCGGGTTTTCCTGATAGGCCTTGTAGTAGGCCGCGAGAATCAGCGCCATGTAGGAAATGCGCACGCCGTCCTTGCGCTTGTCGCGGATAAACCGGCGCAGTGGCTCCATCTCAGCGTATTCGGTAATATAGTTCTGCGCGTCATAGCGTTTCGGCATGATGTAGGGGATGGCCGAGACGATGGCACTGGCATCTTTTACTCTTGTTCCGTCAGCACGCATTGCGTTACCTTCTTTCGCATTTACTGTATACATTTTACGCTTTCTTAACGCAATATACAATCCCCTCTTTCTTAATCTTCTTTTACATTTTTATTAACCGATGCCCGCTCCGGCTTCCAAAAGACTGCCAAACCTTTTATTTCGTTGCCTAAAAATCATTCAGGTCATTCCTTTTTTCTATTGATTATCTCCATAAGCTGTACTATACTACTGGTGTTGAATCAGGCGATTTCCGCCTTTTTACCCAAACAACAACGATTCAGGAGGAAACACAAATGAAGTACAATCGCACTTACAACTTCTCCGCCGGCCCCGCCATGATGCCCGAGCCCGTGCTCGAGGAGATCCGTGACGAGATGATGAACTACCGCGGCAGCGGCATGTGCGTCATGGAGATGAGCCATCGCTCCAAGGTCTTCCAGCAGATTATCGACGAGGCCGAGGCCGATCTGCGCGATCTGATGAAGATTCCCGACAACTACAAGGTCCTCTTCATTCAGGGCGGCGCCACCCTCCAGTTTGCGGCTGTTCCCTGGAATCTGATGAAGAACGGCAAGGCCGTCTACATCGACACCGGCGCATGGTCCAACAAGGCCATCAAGGAAGCCAAGAAGTATGGCGAGGTCATCGTTGCCGCCTCCTCCAAGGATAAGAACTACAGCTACATTCCCGACTGCTCCGACCTCGACATTCCCGAGGATGCGGACTACGTTTACATCTGCGAGAACGAGACCATTCACGGCGTGACCTGGCAGAAGCTGCCCAACACCAAGGGCCACATCCTCGTCTCCGACCAGAGCTCCATGTTCCTCTCCAAGCCCTGCAATGTCAGCGATTACGGCATGATCTACGCGGGCGTGCAGAAGAACGTCGGCCCTGCCGGCATGGTCGTCGTCATCATCCGCGAGGATCTCATCCGCGAGGATCTCGATCCCAAGATGCCGATCTACATGCGTTATGACACGCACGCCAAGAATGACTCCATGTACAACACCCCCAACTGCTGGGCCATCTACTGCTGCGGCAAGGTGTTCAAGTACCTCAAGAGCATCGGCGGCCTCGATGAGATGAACAAGCGCAACATCGCCAAGGCCAAGGTCATCTATGACTTCCTCGATTCCTCCAAGATGTTCCACGGCACGGTCGAGCCGGAGTTCCGCTCTCTGATGAACATTCCCTTCGTCACCGATTCCGCCGAGCTTGACGCGGAAGTCGTCGCCGCCACCAAGGCTGCCGGTTATGACAACCTCAAGGGCCACAAGTCCGTCGGCGGTCTGCGCGCGAGCGTTTACAACGCCATGCCGATTGAAGGCGCGCAGGCTCTGGTCGACTTCCTCAAGAAGTTCGAGGCAGAGCACAAGTAACTTCTCACACTAAACTATTTACAAGGAGATCAAATATCATGCGTATTCTTGTTACCGACGGAATGGATAAGGGCGCGATCGAGAAGGTTCGCGCGATGGGTCATGAGCTCGTTGAGCAGTTCTACGAGCCGGACGAGCTGGGCAAGGCGCTGCGCGACTTCGATGTCGCCATCATCCGCTCCAAGACCAAGCTGCGCGCCAAGCAGATCGACGAGGCCAAGGGCAGCCGCTTCAAGTGCGTCATCCGCGCCGGTGTCGGCCTCGACAACATCGACGTGCAGTACGCCAAGGACAACGGCATCGAGGTGAAGAACACCCCGAAGTCCCCCTCCGAGTCCGTTGCTGAGCTCGCTATGGCTCACATGTTCTCCTGCGCCCGTTACATCTCCATCGCCGGCCACTCCATGCGCGAGGGCAAGTGGGAGAAGAAGGCCTACGGCAAGGGCATCGAGCTGACCGGCAAGACCCTTGGTATCGTTGGCTTCGGCCGCATCGGCCAGAAGCTGGGCGTCATGGCCAAGGCCATCGGCATGAATGTCATCGCCTTCGATATCTTCCACATCCCCGGCATCGAGGAGAAGCTCGGCATCCCCTATGTGGAAATGGATGAGCTGCTCGCCAAGTCCGACTTCATCTCTGTCCACGCTCCTGCTGTTGACGGCGGCGCTCTCATCAATGCTGAGCGTATCGCCAAGATGAAGGACGGCGTGGTGATCGTCAACACCTCCCGCGGCACCAACGTGGACGAGGCCGCTCTGCTCGACGCGCTCAATTCCGGCAAGGTTCGCGCCGCCGGTCTGGACGTTTATGCCGACGAGCCCGCCACCAATGTCGCGCTCTACTCCCACCCCATGGTCTCCTGCACGCCGCACATCGGCTCTGCCACCCTCGAGGCGCAGGCCCGCATCGGCGAAGAGCTGGTCGAGATCATTGCCAACATGAAGTAAAACGACATTTTGCCGAAAAGAGAAGGAGACCTGACATGGTCTCCTTCTCTTTTTGCATATCTTCCACCCATTGGACATAGACTGCACCAACAAATCATTTGAGGTGTACGCTATGGACAGAAATCAAAACTACGTTGAGCTCTGGGGAACCGCCGGCGCATCGCCGGAATTTTCACATGAAAACCACGGCGAGCGGTTCTATCGCTTTCCTCTGCGTGTGGAGCGCCTGTCCGGTCAGTGCGACATGCCGGTCATCCTCTCCCCTCTCGCCGTTCTTTCCATGACCGAGGTATCCCCCGGCGCGCCGCTGCGTGTCGTCGGGCAGCTTCGCTCCTTCAATAACCGCAGCGGCTGCGGCAGCCGGCTCATCATCTCCGTATTCGCGCAGTCGATCGAGCCGTGCGAGGGCGGACACTTCAACCGCATCCTGCTCTCCGGTGTTCTCTGCAAGCCGCCGACGCTGCGGCGCACCCCGCTCGGCCGCAGCATCTGCGACATGATCCTCGCCGTCAACCGTCACTATGGGCGGGCGGATTACCTCCCCTGCATCGCATGGGGGCAGGTCGCCTCACAGGTCGCACAGATGCAGGTCGGTGAGCGCCTGACGCTCGAGGGACGCGTTCAGAGCCGTACATACATCAAGCAGCTCGACGGCGGCAGCGAAGAGCGCACCGCCTATGAGGTCTCCGTGATGCAGCTTCTGTCCGACGACGAAGAAGAGGGAACGCCGTAACGGCGCTCCCTCTTCTTAAAATCGTGATATTCAGCCAAGCAGCGTGTCCAGCCCGCCATACAGGGCGCGGCCAGCGCGTAATCATAGTACATCCCCGTCAACTCGCCGCTTTTTACCTGCACGGACTGCATGCCGAAGAGAACATTTGTGGAAGGGTCGGTACAAAGGCGCCAATGATGCTGCCGATCGTGTTGAGGGCGTTGAGACGGCCCACGGTCTTACCGGTATCGTCCAGATTATCCACCGTGAAGCGGGTAAGCGACGGCGTGACCGTCCCCAGCAGGACACAGGGAAAGTCGAAGATCACCAGACAGGCGGCCAGCGCCGCCCAGATCAGGAAATTGCGCGAGACAAAGGCGGCCAGCGCCAGAGAAATGCCCGCAATGATCCAGCGTCCGGCAAAGGGAATCAGCGCGATCCATACGGTGGCCAGAAGCAGGCGGGCATAGAGCTTACTTTCCATAAGCCTTTTCCTTTGAAATAGAAATATAGAGAAGTGTACCATAAGGTGAAGAATCTGTACAGAAAAAGAGACCGACACAGCGTATAAGTCATCCTCTCTCATTCACTTTTGTACAAATCATACAAAAGCAACTTTACTTATTTATAAAATCTATCAGATAAAGGGTTTACAACTTCCGACTTGAGTGTTAAAGTGAGAGGCTGCAAGTATTATGCTTACGGAATACAGGAGAAGGACAAGGATCAATGGCAAGAATTTTCTTACTCAAAGGTGACATTGCCCGCCCCGGCTATGTCGATATTCCGGAGGGATCGACAACGATCCGCACGGTCATCGAGGAATTTGGCGGCGGTATGGTAAACGGGAAAAAGTGCAAGGCGGTACAGATCGGCGGCCCCAGCGGCGGCCTTTTAACCGGCGAACAGCTGGATCTGCCCCTTAATTTTCAGCAGCTCAAGCCCTATAGGATCCGCCGCGGCGACAGCGTCATCACCATTCTGGACGAGGATCGCTGCATGGTCGATGTGGCCTGCCGCTTCATGCAGTACACGCAGACAGAGTTCTGCGGCAAGTGCGTCCCCTGCCGCGAAGGCACCAAGCGCATGAATGAGCTGCTGTGGGATCTACGCAACTACCGGCTCAGCGAGCAAGACTTCTCTCTGCTTATGGAGTTAGGCGAGATGATCTCCGTCACCGCGTTCTGCAATCTCGGCCGCGGCTCCTTCTCCACGCTCAAAAGCGCGGCAGAGCACTTTCCCGAGGAGTTCCGCGATCATGTCAGCGGCAGCTGCCCGCTGTGTGAGCATGAAACGCGCTATCCCATCAAACCGGGCGGCCTGCCCTATAACCGCATCCGTCTTATCATCGATCCGTCTGTCTGCCGCGGGTGCAGCAAATGCGCACGCAACTGCCACGCCGATGCGATCACCGGCGTGATCAAGTCGCCGTTTGAGATCGATCCGGAAAAATGTGTGAAGTGTTATACCTGCATCGAGGCCTGCCCCTTCGACGCGATCAAGGAGGTGGAAGTCGATGGCTAAAGGCATTATGTACGTGGATGATATCCGCGTGGAATTTGACGGCGAGCCGAACGTGCTCGAGGTCTGCCGCAAGGCCGGTGTGGAGATCCCCAACTTCTGCTTCCATTCCGACCTGTCCGTTTACGGCGCATGCCGCATGTGCATGTTTGAGGACGAGAACACCGGTAAGCTCGACGCCGCCTGTACAACGGCGCCGCGGAACGGTCTGCACATCCGCACCAACACGGCGCGCCTGCTCAAATACCGCCGCATGATCATCGAACTTCTGCTCTCCGCGCACTGCCGCGACTGCACGACCTGTGAGAAGAACCGCACCTGCCGCTTGCAGGAGATGGCCGTCCGCTTCGGCATCCACCACGTCCGCTTTGAGGACACGCGTGAGCATGTTGATATGGATCTCTCCAGTCCCGCCATTACGGTGGACTATAATAAGTGCATTCTCTGCGGCGACTGCGTCCGCGTCTGCCACGAAATGCAAGGCGTCAACAATCTGCACTTCGCCGGCCGCGGCCCGAATCTGCACATCGCCACCACGGACAACAAGCCTCTGAGCGAAACGCACTGCGTCAGCTGCGGTCAGTGCTCCGCCGTGTGCACCACCGGTGCGATCACGGTCAAGAACGAGATCGGCCTTGCCTGGAAAGCACTTCATGACCCGAAGATGCGCGTCATCGTGCAGATCGCGCCTGCCGTGCGCGTCGCCATCGGCGAGGCCTACGGCCTGCCTGCCGGCGAGAACGTGCTCGACAAGCTCGTGACCGGCCTGAAGATCATGGGGGTAGACGAGGTTTACGACACCATCTTCGGTGCGGACCTCACTGTGCGTGAGGAGTCGGCAGAGTTCCTGCACCGTCTGGAGACGGGCGAGAATCTCCCGCTGATGACCTCCTGCTGCCCGGCGTGGGTCAAGTATGTCGAAAATGAGCGGCCCGAGTTCCTCAAGAATCTCTCCACCGCCCGCTCTCCCATGCAGATGTTTGCCTCCGTACTCAAAGAGAATTACCGCAAGAAGGACGCCGAGGATGGACGCACGACCTACCACATCGCCGTCATGCCCTGCACCGCCAAGAAAATGGAGGCCCGGCGCGAGGAGTTCCGCGACGAGAACGGCGTTCCTTATGTCGATCTCGTGCTCACCACGCAGGAGGTCATTCAGATGATGAAGGAATCCGGCGTGCGCTTCCAGCAGCTGGAAAAAGAATCCCCGGACATGCCCTACGGCATGGGCTCCGGCGCGGCGGAGATCTTTGGCACCTCCGGCGGCGTGGCCGAGGCGGTCATCCGCTGCTGCACGCCCGATAAGAGCAAGAACGCGCTGCGCACCATCGAACACAGCGGCCTGCGCGGCACAGATCCCATCCGCTTCGCGGAGGTTCCCATCAACGGTCGCACCGTGCGCGTCGGCATCGTCCACGGTCTGGCCAGCGCCGGCAAACTGCTCGATCAGATTCAGAGTGGTGAGGTGCAGCTTGATCTGGTCGAGGTCATGTCCTGCCGCACCGGCTGCGTCGGCGGCGCGGGTCAGCCCTACGGTCTGATGAACAAAAAGCTTCAGCGCGCGCAGGGACTCTATGAGATCGACCGCAGTGCCATGTTCAAGCGCAGCGAGCGCAACCCTGTTATCAACTCCATGTACGCCGATGGTCTCGGCGACCGCGCGCACGAGCTGCTGCACGTGAAATACAAGAATTGAGGTCGGCTGATATGACGGCAAAGCAGGATCGGTGCGAGGACTGCATGAACTACGTTTACGACGAGGAATACGACCAGTACACCTGTGCACAGGGCGCCGAGCTGGACGAGGACGAGATGGCGCAGTTTCTCCGCGGCGGCTTTTTCGCCTGTCCGTTCTATCACGTCGGCGAGAGCGACTATTATTTATCCGGAAAACAATAAGAAAAAAGGGCTTTCGCCCTTTTTTCTTTTCGTAAAGACCTTGACAAGATTCATTCTTTTTATTAGTATATTTGAAGAATCATTTAATTTTTTTGAAACCGGAGAATCACACATGGAGATCCGAAATCTTGTTACTTTCCTGAAGGTCACTGAGCTCAACAGCTTTTCCAAGGCTGCCGAGGCGCTGGATTATTCGCAGTCCGCCGTTACCGTGCAGATCCAGCAGCTTGAGCGCGAGCTGGGTGTGCGGTTGTTTGACCGCATCGGAAAAAATGTTTCCATCACGCAGTACGGGAAGGACTTCATCACCTACGCACGCGACATCGTCAGCGCTGTCGCCCGCGCGCAGGTCTTTGCGGCCAAGGACACCGAACTGACCGGCACCGTGCAGGTCGGCACGCTCAACTCCATGATGACCGCCTCCTTTTCCGACATCGTTCCTGCCTTCCACAAGCGCTTTCCGCACGTCATCACCCGGCTGCATGCCGACATGGTCTCTGCGCTCAAGGAAAAGCTTTTGAAAAATGAGCTCGATTTGATCTATACCCTTGACTCGCAGGTGACCGACCCGCAGTTCGTCAAGGTTTTTGAGGCGGAAGAAGAGATCGTCGTCGTCACCAACGCAAAAAACCCGCTCGTCGGCCGCACAGATGTCCGGCTGGCCGAGCTGGTCGACCATTCCTTCATCCTGATGAACCGCACGAACGCCTACCGTGACCTTTTCGACACGGAGTTTGCCAAGCAAGGCCTTGAGATCAAGCCCTTTCTGGAGCTTGAGGACGATGTTCTTGCGCTCCGCCTGATCAACGAAAACCCTGAGTATCTGACGGTTCTCCCGCTCTACACGATCAAAAAGAGCATCCATGAGAAGAATCTTGCCGTGATCCCTGTGGCCGACTGTAAGATGTCGCAGTGGCGTCAGATCCTCTATCACCGCAACAAGGTGCTCACGCCGCAGATTCAGGGCATGCTCGACACCATCATCGCCACCGCGGAGCAGCCGTTCTAAAACACGCAAAAAAAGCGCAGCCTTTCGGCTGCGCTTTTCGTTTTCTTTCTTTTACTCTTCGTCCTTATCCTCAGCGGCATTGGCCAGATCGGACAGGTCGAACTCCAGCTTTGCGCCGCAGTTCGGACACTCGATCTCGCCATCCTCGAGCATGGTGTCGTCAAAGTAGATCTCTTCCTCGCACTCAGGGCATGTGGTGGCGTAGCACTCCTCTTCCTCGTCGTCCTCATCATCCTCGTCATAGACAATGTCTTCCACATCGGAGAGGTCGTCGCTGATCACATCCATGCCGTCGCCGAGCTCAACGACCTCGTCGGTCAGATCCTCGATCTCAAGCGCGATCTCGTCGAGCACATCGACGATGGCGGCAAAGAGCTTGCCCTCGTTGGAGTCCGTGTCGACCTTCATGCCTTCCATCAGGCCTTTGAGATAGGCGACCTTTTCAGAAATATCCATGATGAATCTCCTTTCAGATCAATATCAACCGGTTTCCTGCTGTCGATTTCTTACTTGGCGCGGCCCATGTACTCGCCGGTACGGGTGTCGATCTGGATCTTGTCGCCCTCGTTGATGAACAGGGGAACCTTGATCTCCGCACCGGTCTCGACGATGGCGGGCTTGGTCACGTTCGTGGCGGTATCGCCCTTGGCGCCCGGCTCGGACTTGGTGACGACCAGCTCAACGAAGTTGGGCGGCTCGATGCCGAACACGCGGCCCTTGACGGACAGAACCTTGCACATGGTGTTTTCCTTGACGAAGCGGAACGCATCGCCGAGCAGCTCGCGGTTCAGGGGGACCATATCATAGGTCTCCTGATCCATGAAGTAGTAGAGATCGCCGTCGTTGTAGCTGTACTCCATGTCCTTGCGCTCGACAAAGGCCTCGTCGAACTTCGCGGTGGGGTTGAACGAGGTCTCGGTGACCGCACCGGTCTCGACATTGCGCATCTTGGTGCGCACGAACGCCGCGCCCTTACCGGGCTTGACGTGCTGGAACTCGACGACCTGATAGACCTTGCCATCCATCTCGAAAGTCTTGCCGTTTCTGAAATCGCCGGCAGTAATCGTTGCCATAGTTTTTCCTCCATATTCCCGAGGAAATCACTATGGACTTCCTCAAATTCATAAAGTAGCGGTTTTTAACCTATGGTATTTTACCGCATATAGCGCATCATTGCAAGTATTTTTCTCTATCTTGCGCTTATTTTTCCAAAATATTATTTTCGCCCCGAGCGTCTGTCATGGGCGCAGGCGCGCTTGAACGGCTCCTGCATGGTGTGAAGCACCTTCTGCCATGTGCTGTGCGCACCGCCCTTCGGCTCGACCATCAGTGCGAGCACACCGCTGCGCCGTGCGCCCAGAATGTCCGTGAGCAGCTTGTCGCCGAGCATCGCCGTCTGCTCCGGTGCAGTGCCGAATTTCTCCATCGCACGGCGATAGCCCTGACGCGACGGCTTTCTCGCGTGGCCGACAAAGTCGATGCCCAGTCCCGCGCAGAAACGCTCCACACGCGCGGAACTGCGGTTATTCGACAGGACCGCAACTGTGATCCCCGCCTCTTCCAATGCCGCAAGCCATGTGTGCACCGCTTCATCGGGATCATGGACGGATTTCGGAGCCAGCGTATAGTCAAGATCCGTGAGCAGAAGCTTCACACCCCTCCCACGCAGAAAATCCGGCGTCACGGCGGTATAATCATCAAAAACCCATTCTGGTGTAAGCAGCATCGGTATAGTTTCCTTTCCCTGTGCGTAAAGTGGTAGCAGCCTTTTTATCCGTAAAGGGGGAGCCTGCCATGTCTTCTGTCTATCTGGCGGTCACGCCGTCGGATCTGTCCGGCTGTCAATCGCTTCGCACACCATTGTGTCATATTGCCTACGCCGTCGGCGACGGCGGGCAGCTTATGGGCCGCGGCCTGCCGCGCGGCATACAGGGCGGACTGATGGGCCTCTCCGACCGCTGTGCCGGCTCCTTACCGGAGCCGCACGCGCTCTGTCAGTCGATCCTCAACGTGTGCGCCGCAAGGCGGTTCGGCGGCGTGCTCGCCGATTTTGAGCGGGAAGCAGAGCCCAGCCGCCTTGCCTTTCTCTCCCGGCTCAGCGCAACCTTGCGTCAGACCGGGAAACGGCTTTTTGTCCCCGAAGCCTTCGCCGTCCCCGAGGCATTCATCCTCATCGGCACCGCGCTCTCCGGCGGGACGCTGCGCGAACGGTTCTCTGACGCCGCCGCGCGCTATGGCGCGCAGCGCATTGCGCTTGACTGCCAGCGGCTCGCGGTCGACCTCACGCTCCCCTGCCGCAGCGGCGACGGAACGCCGCTCACGCGGGAAGAACTCGCCGCTCTGCGTGAGCGCAGCGGCTCGACCGTCTTTTTCTCCGACGAGCTGTGCGCAAATTACTTCAGCTATTTTGACCGTGCTCAAGCACACTTCGTGCTCTTCGACACGGCAGAAACACTGCGGCGCAAGGTGCAGCTCGGACACGAGCGCGGCATCGGGGACGCGTTTTTCATGTTTCCTGAAGTGGACGATCTGCTCCCCGGACTGCTTACTTTCTGACGCGCTGCGTCATTGCCGCATGCTCCTTTTGCAGCTCCTTGAAAAGCTCTGCCGGCTTCCAGCCGCAGTTCGCTGCCGTCAGCATCGCCTTATAGGGGATACGCAGTCCGGTGCGGCGCATGGCGTTCAGCGCCTGATTCATCCGGTCGCCGTAAAACCCGCAGAACACGAGCATCGGCTCGTCCAGCGCCGCGCCGGAATAGACCTCTTCCGTGCGCGGACAATCGGCCGCACCGGCCAGCGCGCCAACCGTCTGTGCATAGTCCGCCGCAGAAACGCTTTTGACCGCCATCTTCCGCGGTGCAAAGGTCTGCGTCAGCAGCGGCAGGATCGCTTCACAGCCAAAGGCGAGAATATGCTCTTTCAAGTGCGCTCAACTCCTTTTTTGCCAGTATAGCATCCCTCGTCCCGAAAAACAAGTCTGCCGCAAGAGAAAAAGAGGGGCGGCGGCATTATGCCGCCATCTTCTTTTATTGAAAAGCTATTTTGCTTTACAGCCGCCGGATCGGCCGGATGTATTTGAAATACTGTCCCGGCGTGAAGTAAAGATACATCATCCGCCCCGGCGTCTGTGTGTCGAGCCGGCATCCATTGGCGGCGTAATCAAACGCCTTCATCGCCGCTTCGACCTTTTTCTCCACCGTGCGGCACTCCTGCTCGTAGTCGAACGGACCGTGCTCAAAAACGACATATTCCCCCTCCGGAACATCCGAAAGGATCATCTGCTCCGGCACCAGCCCATCATAATCGGCCGGAAGGCGCACGCCATAGCACTCCGTGCGCAGATATCCCCAATCGCACAGCCGGCCGGACACATCGTTCCGATACCCCATGATCTGTCCGGCCATGCAGTCGTTCTTGCTGCCGCCCGCATCGTCCAGCTTGCCCTTGATGCTGTCGAGCAGACCGCAGACCGTCTCGCAGTCCTGTCCGGGGATATCCGCCTGTTTCTGCCAGAAATCCCAGTAACCGCTGCTCTCGCGGTTTTCGATGTGCAGAAATTTGTGTGCCGGGATCGTGACAAAATAGGTTTTCACACCGTCTCCTGATTTGACCATACCAAATCTCTCCTAATCCGAAAATATAGCGGTCAAAGGGGTGGATCTTTGTGCGCAGCACAACAGGGTGCGGCTCATGCCGGAGATCTCCCTGAACTTCCGCGTCATATGATATTCGGAATAGCCCGCGGTCTGCGCGATGCGGCGAAGCGTGAGCGCTTCGTCATTATGTGCAAGGATGCTCTCGTCGATCCCATCGACCACGGTTTGGATCAGTCTCTGCCATTCATACATTCCATAGTCCTCCCCTTTCGCTGAAGATCAGTATAGCGGATCTTCAACCGCCGCGCTTGATTTTTCTTGCGGATCAAAAAAGAACGTCACGCAAGCGTGACGTTCTTTTTTTGAGCTATTAATAATAGCGCTTATTGCGGTTCTTACGGGCAGCCTCGCTCTTCTTGCGGCGCTTCACACTCGGGCTCTCATAGCACTCGCGCTTGCGGACCTCCGCCAGAACGCCGGCCTTGGCGCAGCTTC
>JAXYYF010000075.1:0-1703 GCA_037419475.1 bacterium | reverse complement strand
TTCAATGGTGCCACCGAAGGTTTCGGCGGAACGCAGAGAGGCATACTTGATGTCGTCGGCATACAGATCGGTAAGTTCTGCGCCAGAAGGAGATTCGGTGACGGCGGTCAGACCGTTCCAAGCAACACCAGTCCACTTCTGTCCAGTGGAATCCTTGGTGTAAAGAACACCCTTCCGAACGCCGGTTTCGTACCACCGAGTGCCGGTGGCATCCCAAGTAAGCTTAGCCATATTGTGTTCCTCCATTTAATAGAAAATTGAAAATGCATAGTGATACAAATTGTCCGAGGTGTAGCATCGATCCAGCTTGCACCTTGGAAGATTTGCGAGTTTATCGGGAATTGCTGAATCCGGATTTTTCTCGATCAGAACGAGATCATATTTGTGAATGATGCGATAAGGATTGTCGTCTGCATACCTCACATCATTCACAGATCGAGAATAAACAATTGCGGGGTAACTCATCTTCAGCGATGCAGGCGGTTGGAAATAGACATTTATGGAGCCCAGAACTTCTATGAGAAGCGCATGAAGGTCAAGCCTCGTTCCCATTCCAGACACCTCCAATCGTCAATATCAGACGAGGGCGCTGGACTTCCACATTTGTGATCTTCCATTTCGCCCCCATCCATGTCACATACCGCATGGCAAAGATATTGCCCCAAGCATATGCATCCCCGACAATGCTGATTGAATTATTGATCTCCACATCGTCGTTGACTCGATCCTTGCTCTCCAGTCGTCGAGTGTTTCGAATAACGTCTCCGTAATATCTTTTTTCAATCATGGAGTCAGTCCATACTCCGGGGGCCGTCTCGGACGATGTTGCGTATCCGACCAATCCTGAAAACTTTGCCATTTTGATTCACTTCCGGCGATCAGTCGGCAACGCCCTTCAGAACAGTGAGCGTCGCTGCGCTGGACGCGCCAGCCGTGAGAATCGTAACCTGACCGACATTAGAAGCTTCTTCATAGCAGGTCACGGAGTAGAGCTTACCGGCGATGTCCACCAGAGCTCCCTTGAGAACCGCGTCCTTAATTTCGGAAGTCTTGGCCTTCGTCTTACAGGCGGAATCGACATAAACGTAAGTATCGTTTGCCTTGGAGTAAAGGCGATAATGGCGAACGTGAACGTCCTTCGCCTGAGAATAAACCTTATCCATTATTCATTCCTCCTTTAATTAAGCGGAAGCGGTAGCGTCAAGCTCCAGCACGATGGCGGAGTAGGGCTTGATCAGAGCGCCAGAGCAGCGGGTTTCAATCAGATACTTCATCTGGTTGTAGTCAATGTCGAAATCGTCGAACATGTTGACCGCGCCGCCCTTGTCAGCACCGACATTGTAATCGTTCAGATTGACAATGATGCCCATCAGATCGCCGGAGCTCGGGCCTTTCACGCCTTCCATTACAGGAACGGTCACGATGCTGCTCACACGCATAGCGGAGCGAAGTGCATTCTCGTCGGCGTACAGACGGCGGCCAGTGGTGTCCTCCAGCAGAAGGCACTCAGTCAGCCAATCCTCAGTAGTGAACAGGGTCGGAGAACCGCTGCCCTTGTATTCCTTGCGGGACTTGACCGCCATCCGAATAAAGGCCTTTGCCTTCTCGGGATCCGTAGCAGAGGTCTTTACCGTAACCTTCTTCTTGATGGTGTACAGATCCGCATCGGAGACGATCGGGCGAATGTTGCCCTCATTGATCTT
>JAXYYF010000074.1:0-14626 GCA_037419475.1 bacterium | reverse complement strand
CGTCGCAGTCGCAGAACTTCTCGCCCTTGGCCTTGAGCTCGGCGGCGTGCTCAGCAAACTGAGGAACGGCAGCCAGCTCGTCAACGGTGGCAATGCTCGCCTGAAGCGCAGCCACATAAGCCTTAGTAGCCTCGGCGTTGGCCTTGCCGTCGCTGTAAGTATCGAGCCACTTCTGGGCGGCTTCCTTGAGCTCGGGACGCGCCCACTCAACGGCAATCAGCGCACGCGTATCCTCGGCAAGATCCTCGCGGAGCTTCTCCTGACCGACGAACATACCGAAGCCGTGCTCGGCGTTATCCTCGAACAGGGAGTTGCACCACGCGGGGCCGTGGCCGTTCTTATCCGTGCAGTACGGAGAGGTAGCGCCGGGGCCGCCCCAGATGGACGAGCAGCCGGTGGCGTTGGAGATGTACATACGGTCGCCAAAGAGCTGGGTGATAAGACGTGCATAGCTCGTCTCAGCGCAGCCGGCACAGGAGCCGGAGAACTCGAGCATGGGCTGCATGAACTGGCTGCCCTTGACCGTGGTATCCTGCATGTCCGCCTTGGGCGCGACCTCGTCGACGCAGTAGCCGAAGACCTCCTGCTGCTTGAGTTCGCCCTCCTGCGGAACCATCGTCAGCGCACCGACCGGGCACTGGCCGATACACACGCCGCAGCCCATGCAGTCGAGCGGGCTGATGGCCATGGTGTACTTGTAAACGCCCTTGCCCTTACCAGCCTTGACATCAACGATCTTGGCGGCAGCGGGAGCGTTCTTGGCCTCTTCCTCGGTGAGAGCGAAGGGACGGATGGTAGCGTGCGGGCAGACATAGGCACAGTTGTTGCACTGAATGCACTTGGTCTCGTCCCATGCCGGAACGGAGACGGCGACACCGCGCTTTTCGTAAGCGGCGGCACCCAGCTCCCACTGGCCGTCCACATGCGGCATAAAGGCGGAAACCGGCAGAGAATCGCCGTCCATGCGGTCGACGGGATCGAGGATATCCTTGACCTGCTTGACGAGCTCCGCCTTGCCCTTGAGCTCGACCGTCTCATCCGCATCCACAGCGTTGGCCCACTCGGCGGGAACATCGATCTTCTTATAGGCGGTTGCGCCGAGGTCGATGGCCTTGTGGTTCATATCGACGACGTCCTGACCCTTCTTGAGGTAGGAGTGCGTCGCAGCATCCTTCATGTACTTGATGGCCTCTTCCTCGGGCATGACCTTGGCGAGGGAGAAGAAAGCGGACTGAAGAATGGTGTTGTTGCGCTTGCCCATACCGATCTTGATGGCAAGATCGATAGCGTTGATGGTATAGAGCTGGATGTTGTTCTTGGCGATGTAGCGCTTGGCGTCCGCTTTGAGGTGATGGTTCAGCTCGTCGAAATCCCACTGGCAGTTGATCATGAACACGCCGCCGGGCTTGACGTCGTTAACCATCTTAAAGCCCTTGATAATGTAGCTGGGGTTGTGGCAGGCGACGAAGTCGGCCTTGTTGATGTAATAGGGGCTGCGGATGGGCTTGTCGCCGAAGCGCAGATGGCTGATCGTCACGCCGCCGGTTTTCTTGGAGTCATACTGGAAGTATGCCTGAACATACTTGTCGGTATGGTCGCCGATGATCTTGATGGAGTTCTTGTTTGCGCCGACCGTACCGTCGCCGCCGAGACCCCAGAACTTGCACTCGATGGTGCCCTCCGCCGCGGTGTTCGGGCAGTTCTTGTCCTCGGGCAGGGACAGGCCAGTCACATCGTCGACAATGCCGATGGTGAACTGACGCTTCATCTCGTCCTTCTTGAGCTCGTTGTAAACAGCGAACATGGAAGCCGGCGGGGTATCCTTGGAACCAAGACCGTAACGGCCGCCAATGACCTCAATACTGGTCTTGCCGGCGTTGGCCAGAGCGGTGACGACATCGAGATAGAGGGGCTCGCCCTGCGCGCCGGGCTCCTTGGTGCGGTCGAGGACGGCGATCTTCTTGCAGGTGGCGGGGATGGCCTCGATCAGGCGGTCAGCCTTGAACGGGCGGTACAGGCGAACCTTGATGAGACCGACCTTCTCACCGTGGGCGTTGAGGTAATCGATGACCTCCTCGGCCACATCGCAGATAGAGCCCATTGCGATGATGACACGGTCAGCGTCGGGGGCGCCGTAGTAGTTGAAGAGCTTGTAGTCCGTGCCGAGTTTGGCATTGATCTTGTCCATGTAGGACTCAACGACCTCGGGCAGGGCATCGTAATACTGGTTGCAGGCCTCGCGGTGCTGGAAGAACGTGTCGCCGTTCTCGTGGCTGCCGCGCATATGGGGATGCTCGGGGTTGAGCGCGTGCTCACGGAACGCCTTAACCGCATCCATGTCGCACATTTCGGCCAGATCCTTATAATCCCAGACCGCGATCTTCTGGATCTCGTGGCTGGTGCGGAAGCCGTCGAAGAAGTTGATGAAGGGCACCTTGCCGGTCAGCGCCGCGAGATGGGCGACCGGAGAGAGGTCCATGACCTCCTGCACATTGCCCTCGCAGAGCATGGCAAAGCCGGTCTGACGGCAGGCCATAACGTCGGAGTGATCGCCGAAGATGTTCAGCGCGTGGGTGGAAACAGTACGCGCGGAAACGTGGAAAACGCAGGGAAGCTGCTCAGCCGCGATCTTATACATGTTGGGGATCATCAGCAGCAGGCCCTGAGAGGCGGTGTAGGTGGTCGTCAGCGCACCGGTTCCGAGAGAACCGTGCACCGCGCCGGCCGCACCAGCCTCAGACTGCATTTCAACGACCTTGACGCGGGTGCCGAAGATGTTCTTCTGGCCGTTGGCGCTCCACTGGTCGACGAGGTCAGCCATGGGGCTCGAGGGAGTAATAGGATAAATCGCGGCAACTTCACTAAACGCGTACGATACGTGCGCGGCAGCGTTATTGCCGTCCATGGACTTCATTTTTCTTGCCATAAATGAAACCTCCTTGTTTATTTCTCCGCCGAATGGCGGTACTCTCTGCGTGTTTACGCAAAATCTGACCATACGATAATAGCACAATCTTTCTGGAATGTAAACGACGTTTTCACGAAAAACATTTATTTTTTTGCAAAATACTGTTCAATTTTGCTGATAGTTTCCATGTTTTTGCAATTTATTATTCAAATCATCTATATATCTCTTCTCATTTATTGGAAACGTTTCCTGTTCCCTGCGCCGCGCTTGCCATATGCGGCAAGTTGTGATAGACTTTAAAGAAATTTAAAGGAAAATAATGCTGTGAAAGGAGGGCGTCCATGGTCACAGCAGTGCGTTCTCTCGGCTTGCAGGGCATTGCCGGCTATGAGGTCACGGTGGAATGCTTTCTCTCCGGCGGCCTTCCCGCGTTTGATATCGTCGGCCTCGGCGACACGGCGGTCAAGGAGGCGCGCGAGCGCGTGCGCGCCGCGATCAAGAACTGCGGCGCCAAATTCCCCGTCAGCCGCATCACGGTCAACCTTGCGCCCGCAAATCTAAAAAAGGAGGGCACGCTCTACGATCTGCCGCTTCTGCTCGGTCTGCTGGCCGGGGAGGGCGAGATCGCTGCGCCCGATCCCTCCTCGGCTTTCATCGGTGAGCTTTCGCTCACCGGCGCGCTGCGTCCGATCCACGGGGTTCTGCCGATGGCGCTGGCCGCAGAGCGAGCGGGAATCAAAACGCTTTATGTTTCAGCTGAAAACGCTGCCGAGGCAACGCTTGCCGACGGTCTGGCCGTTTACGGTATTGAGACCGCCGCACAGCTTCTATCTCATCTGCGCGGTGAGGAGCGGCTGACGCCCGCACCGCGCTGGGAGCCGGCGGCGGAAACCGGAACCCAGCCTGACCTTGCCGATGTGATGGGGCAGGAAAATGTCAAGCGCGCGCTGGAGATCGCCGCCGCAGGCGGGCATAACATTTTACTCATCGGCTCGCCGGGCGCTGGAAAGTCCATGCTGGCGCGGCGTCTGCCCTCCATTCTTCCCGACATGACACACGCCGAGGCGTTGGAGGCGACCGAGATCTGGTCTGTTGCCGGATTGACCGACAGCGCGCACCCCATGCTCACACAGCGTCCGTTCCGTGCGCCGCACCATACGCTCTCGGCCTCGGCGATGTCCGGCGGAGGCAGAACGCTCTCCCCCGGTGAGATCTCGCTGGCTCACCACGGCGTATTATTTCTGGACGAATTTCCGGAGTTTCACCGTGACGTGCTCGAATCCCTCCGCGCCCCGCTCGAGGACGGCGAGGTCACCATCACCCGCGCTGCCGGCAGTATCACGCTGCCGAGCCGCTTTATGCTTGTCGGTGCCATGAATCCCTGCCGCTGCGGCTGGTACGGCCATCCCTCCGGACGATGCCGCTGCTCGCAGAAGGATGTGGAAAAATACGTTTCCAAGATCTCCGGCCCATTGCTTGACCGCATGGACCTGCATGTTTCCGTCCCCTCCGTCGAGTTTGAAGCCATGCGCCGGCGTGAAAAGGCCGAATCCTCCGCCGCCGTGCGCGAGCGCGTCAACGCCGCGCGGGACATCCAGAAAAACCGTTTTTCGGCGACGAACGTCACCTGCAACGCCTATATGAGCCCGCCGATGGTCGGTGAGTTCTGCCGCCTTGACGCGGCGGGCGAAAAACTGCTCAAGGGCGCGTTTGACCGACTCGGTCTGACCGCCCGCAGCCATGATAAGCTTCTGCGCGTTGCGCGCACCATCGCCGACCTTGATCGCAGTGAGCAGATCGAAGCTCACCATCTCGCCGAAGCGATCCAGTACCGCAACACCGACATTCTGAGGGGGGAGAGCTGATGAAAGGCGCCATGCAGTACGCACTCACCGCTCTGCTGGAGCATGCTGCAGCCGCAGCCGGCTGCGTGCTGCTCTTTGCCGCGGCCGCGCCGCATGTCAACAGCGGCTCGCTTTCGGCGGGCCACCTCTGGTTTTACCCTCTTCTCATTCTGCTTGCCGCGGCGCTTGCCTTTGCCCTCGGCGCGCTTCTCCGCCGCGATACAAACTGCTTACACCGGAGCCGCTGCTGGAACGCCGCGATGATTTACTACGTTCTGAACCTTGCAATATACCTTTTCGCAGTAAAAAGCAGCACCTTCGGCGCCTACGGCGATATGCAGCCCTCCGGCCCGCTCAGTCTTGCCGCGCAGCTCTGGTGCCTGCCGGAGCTGTGGACAGCCGGTGCCTCCGCTGCACACAGCGGCAGCGTCTGGTATCTGCTTGCCGGCGCGCTGCTTGCCGCCGTCGAGCCGTTGTGCCTGACGCTCGGCCTGCTTCTGCCGCACCGTCCCTCCCCCGCCGCGCAGATGCGCGAGACGGTCAACGAAACTTTATCCAATAAGGAGAATACACCCCATGCGTGAAATGATTCTTTGCAAGCTCGGTGAGGTCGTCCTCAAAGGGCTCAACCGCCGCAGCTTTGAGGATCGGCTTGTCGGCAACCTCCGCCGCCGCACGGCGAAATGCGGCAATTTCCGCATTTATTCCAAGCAGAGCACCATCTATGTCGAGCCGGTAAACGACGAGAGCGATCTTGCTGCGGCTTACGCCGCCTGCAAGCAGGTATTCGGCGTGATCGCCGTTTCCCGCGCGCTGCCGTGCGAAAAGGACGTGCAGGCCATTATCCGCACGGCCAGAACCTACCTTGCCGGGGAGTTTGCCCGTGCGAAGGATTTCAAGGTCGAAAGCAAACGCGCGGATAAGGCCTTTCCGCTCACCTCCATCCAGCTCTCCCAGCAGGTCGGTGGCGCGCTGCATCAGGCCTTCCCAAACTGCGCGGTCAATGTCCACGATCCGGAGCTGACCGTATTTATCGAGGTGCGCGACGACGCGGCCTACGTCCACGGCCCCGCCGAGGCGGGCGCGGGCGGCCTCCCCATCGGCATGGGCGGCAGCGCTGTCTCCCTCCTCTCCGGCGGCATCGATTCCCCTGTCGCATCCTACATGATGGCAAAGCGCGGCGTATCGCTGGAAATGGTTCACTTTTTCTCCCCGCCCTACACCTCCGACGCGGCGAAGGAAAAGGTGCTCGAGCTCGCACAGCTCTTAACGCCGTGGTGCGGACGGCTGACTGTCCACATCATTCCCTTCACCGAGATTCAGGAGCAGATCCGCACGAATTGCCCCGAGGATCATTTCACGCTTATCATGCGCCGCTTTATGATGCGCCTTGCCCAGCATGTGGCCGGCGAGGTAAACGCCAAAGCGCTCATCACCGGCGAATGCCTCGGGCAGGTCGCCAGCCAGACGATGGAGGCGCTGCGTGTGAGCGAAGATGTGGTGGAGCTTCCGGTTCTCCGGCCGCTCATCGGCATGGACAAGGAGGAGATCATCCGCATTTCCCGCAAGATCGGCACGTTTGACACCTCGATCCTCCCTTACGAGGATTGCTGCACGGTCTTTACCCCGCGCCACCCCAAGACCAAGCCACACGTTGAGGAGGTGCGCGAGCTGGAAGCCGTGCTCGATATCGACGCACTTTGCGACCGCGCGATGGCAGGACGCGAGCGGGTCCGGATCAAACTGTAAGGAGGCGCACGGGATGACAGAACAACTCTCTCCCGAACAGGCCGTTTCCGCCCTGCTGCGCGAGAAGAGGCTGACGCTTGCCGCAGCAGAAAGCTGCACCGGCGGGCTGATCGCCAAGCGCATGACCGATCTTTCCGGCGCGTCGCAGATCTTTATGGGCGGCGTGGTAAGCTATACCAATCAGGTCAAGGCTCGCGTGCTCGGCGTGCCGCAGGCGCTTCTTGACGAATACGGCGCAGTCAGCGAGCCGGTCGCCCGCGCTATGGCTGAGGGCGTCCGCCGCATCACCGGCGCGGATGTCGGTGTCTCCGTCACCGGTGTGGCGGGGCCTGACCGGGACGACCGCGGCAACGAGGTCGGAACCGTCTACATCGCGCTCGCGTGCGCCGATGGAACGCACAGCTGCCTATGCCGCTTCGGCATGCTTTCCCGCGCGGAGATCCGCACCATGGCCGCCGATGCCGTGTTTGCACTGGTGCAGAGTACCATCAGCTCAAGAGCTTTCATGCTTTAAAATGAATAATCTGCAAATTTTGCTTTCCGCATTGCAAATTCAAACATTGTGTGCTATGCTGACAGTAAGGATACCATGCCGGTCGTGCATGGATGCTATGCAAAGGAGTGATTTCTTATGGTTAGACTTATCATGGGTGAAAAGGGCACCGGTAAGACGAAAAAGCTCATCGAGCTCATCAACTCTGCCGCCTCCGAGGAAAACGGCAATGTGGTGTGCATTGAAGCGAAATCCTCGATGACCTTCGACATCCATTACCACGTTCGTCTGCTCTCTGCCGACGAAAATCAGATCACCACATACGAGGGCCTGCGCGGCTTCGTGAGCGGCCTGTACGCCGGCAATTACGATATTTCCCACATTTTTATCGACAACCTCTTCAAGATCGTCGGCGGTGAGTGCAATCAGGCCGCAGATGATTTCCTTGATTGGCTCAACCACTTCAGCAACGATCATGGCGTGAAGTTCACCGTCTCCGTCACCGGCGATCCCAGTCTGGCCACCGACGGGATGCAGAAGTATCTGTAATCCCACCTCTCCTGTTATGCAAAAAGGAAGCAGCATTTGCTGCTTCCTTTTTCTTTTCGATTTTCCCGCAAAAGGGCACGAAAAAAGGGCCGTCCAGCCGGACGACCCTTATCGTTTGCTTTCATCAGCCAATGCTGTTGAGCTTAACGGTCAGGGAACTCTTCTTGTGAGCCGCGTTATTCTTGTGAAGAATACCCTTCGCAACAGCCTTATCGACCGTCTTCACTGCGACCTTGTAAGCACCCTCGGCCTCGGTGCGATTGCCTTCAGCGGCAGCCGCCTCGAACTTCTTGAGTGCGGTCTTGAGTGCAGACTTGTCAGCCTTATTGCGCACATTGCGCACCTCAGCGATGGCGACGCGCTTCTTGGCAGACTTAATATTCGGCAAACCAAACACCTCCTCCAGTTGGGATTTGACGGCGAAACGCAGAGATCCACCGTGCAGAATGGTATTTTAGCAAAGATTCCATGGAATTGCAAGCATTTTTTTAGGATTTTCTTTACTTTTTTGTATGCTTCAAAATTTAGGGGACATACTGATCAGAGCATACAAGATTTTGTGGAAAGAAGGCGGTCTTTTTGCTGTCACGACGGACAGATCTGGCACTGGAGGCCCATGCGCTCTATCACGCGGCGGCAAGAAAGGGCGCACCGCGCGGGCTCTCCTGCCGTGAGTATGAGCGCGGCGGCTGCCGCGTAACGGTCGTTCTGGTCAAGGACGCCGAAGCCGCGCGGGCGCTCGGCAAGCCAGAGGGCCGGTACGTAACGCTTGATCTGCGCACACTTCGGGAACAGGCGGCGGACTGGATCGAGCTGGCTGCCGCCGCTATCACCGAGGAGCTGCGCACACTCATGCCTGATGGAGCAGAGAGCGCGCTGGTCGTCGGACTCGGCAACCGCGCCATGACGCCGGACATCATCGGTCCAGAATGTGCGCGGCACATTCTGGCGACGCGCCATCTGCGCCGTCTTGCCGCATTCTCCTCCCTTGCTGACGTCAGCGTGTTCACTCCCGGCGTGCTTGGCCAGACGGGTCTGGAGGCCGTGGAGCTTGTTCGCGGCGCGGTAAAGGCCGCCGATCCCGATGTGGTGATTGCGGTCGACGCGCTATGCGCGCAGCGCCTTGGCCGCGTATGCACGACCGTACAGCTCTCCGATGCAGGCATCATCCCCGGCTCCGGCGTCGGCAACCACCGCGGCGCACTCACAAAGGAAACGCTCGGCGTGCCGGTCCTCGCTGTCGGCGTGCCGACCGTCGTCGACGCCGTCACGCTCACGCGCGACGTTCTGGAGGAGGCCGGCATGACGGATCTTGATGCTGAAGCGCTGCGCGGACACGAGGGCGTTATGGTCACTCTACGCGACATCGATGCGCAGGCGGTCGAGCTTTCCCGCGCGGTCGGCTTCGGGATCGATCTCGCTCTCCAGCCTACGCTTTCACTCGGCGAACTGCGATCGCTGCTGGTCTGATTTTGGCAGGTTTGTCCGTGATGGCGCATATTGCTGCATAAATTTCTGCGCTCTTTCCATTGCAATCTTTGCTTTTTTGCGCTACAATGGCAACAAAATTTCAGCAAAGGAGCGCAGACTATGTACGATCTCAAGGATTTTAAGGCCGCCGAACACATTCCGGGGCTCTTGGACTGGATGCGCGGACAGATGAACAACTGCGGCGGCAAAACAGCCGTGGTCGGCATCTCCGGCGGCAAGGACAGCTCCGTTATTGCCGCGCTGTGCGTTGAGGCTTATGGGCGCGAAAATGTAGTCGGCGTGCTGATGCCAGACGGTGTTCAGCCCGATATCGATTACTCCAACGGCATCGTGGAACACCTCGGCATCAAACATTATACCTTTAATATCCACGGCGGCACTGGCGGCATCCTCGACGAAATGGCGCGCGTCGGCATTGAAGCCAGCCGCCAGACGACAGTGAACCTTCCCTCCCGCATCCGCATGGCCACGCTCTATGCCATTGCGCAGAGCGTTGACCACGGCATCGTCATCAATACCTCGAATCTCAGCGAGGACTGGGTCGGCTACTGCACCATTTACGGCGACAGCGCGGGTGCCTTCTCCCCCATCGGCATGTACACGACTGAAGAGGTCATTGAGATCGGCCGTGCGCTCGGTCTGCCTGAACGCTTCCTCATCAAGCCGCCGTCCGACGGCCTGACCGGTAAGACTGACGAGGATAACCTCGGCTTCACCTATCATGCTGTCAACGATTATGTCCGCAAGGGCATTGCCGACCCGGAGATCAAACGGCAGATCGACGAAAAGCACCGTGTCAGCCGCTTCAAATTTGAAACGCTCCCCGTTTACCACAACGGACTTCCCATGGTGATCGAGGACAGCACGAATTACTACAAATAAAGTCAGCACACAAAAAGGGGCTTCCTTGCAGTAAGAAAGCTCCTTTTCCCATTCGAGGTAAATATTATGTCAACCTTGTTTGATCCGCGTGATGTGCACTGCAAGTCTCCTTTTGGCGCGGTCACGGTCTTTGCCGCTGTGGATTTCACATTTTATCCGCACGAAAATGCCATTACAGGCTGCACGCTGCTCGCCCATCTGGAGTTTTCCAATCGCTGGGTGGAAACAGAGCTGCTCCCCTCCACCGATGAGGATGGCACGCCTGTTTTTACCGGCACGTTTTTTGCTCCCTCGCAGCCGGAGCTGGTCTGGTATCATTTCCGTCTGCATTGGGCGGATGGCGGCGTAAGCTGTTACGGCAGGGGCGGCTTTCAAAGCTGGGATACCGTCACGCCCTGGCAGCTGACCGTCTACGACGGCCGTGCCAAAACACCGGGCTGGTTTGGCCGCGGCGTAACCTATCAGATTTTCCCCGACCGGTTTAGCCGAGCGATAAAACGCAGCGTTGAAGGTCTGGTCGGCTGCCGCACCCTGCATGAGCACTGGGATGATCCCCCTCTCTGGGGACCGAACGAGCGCGGCGACTACTGCGAGGATTTTTTCGGCGGCGATCTCGCAGGCATTATGCAGAAGCTTGACTATCTCGCCTCGCTTCATGTCACGACACTTTATCTGAACCCCATTTTTGAAGCTGCCTCCAACCACCGCTACGACACGGCCGATTACGAACGCATCGATCCGCTGCTCGGCGATGAGACAGATTTCCGCACGCTATGCACTGAGGCGAAAAAGCGCGGCATCCGCGTGATGCTCGACGGCGTGTTCAACCACACCGGCGCAAAAAGCCGTTATTTCAACGTGGACGGCTTTTATCCCGGCCCCGGCGCGGCACAGGGACCAGATTCACCCTATTTCTCGTGGTACAGCTTTCACCCCTTCCCCACCGATTATGACGCGTGGTGGGGCATCAAAAATCTCCCTGCTGTCAACGAAGCGGATGAAGGTTATGTCAACTACATAGCTGCCGGAAAAAGCGCCGTCATCCGCCGCTGGCTGCGCGCGGGAGCCTCGGCGTGGCGGCTCGATGTGGCCGATGAGCTGCCCGACGAGTTCATCGCGGCCATCCGTTCGGCCATGCAGGAGGAATTTCCCGACGCCTATCTGCTCGGCGAAGTCTGGGAGGATGGCTCAAACAAGGTCGCCTATTCCAAGCGCCGCCGCTATCTTCTCGGCGGGGAGCTGCACGGCTTGATGAATTACCCCTTTCGCGCAGCGCTGCTGTCCTTTCTTACAGGGGTAAACGACGCGGAGCAGTTCCGTGACACGATGGAGACGATACGCGAGAATTATCCCGCCCCCGCCTTTTACGGCGCGATGAATTTCCTCTCCACAC
This sequence comes from bacterium, assembly GCA_037419475.1. GTDB lineage: Bacteria > Bacillota > Clostridia > Oscillospirales > Oscillospiraceae > Hominicoprocola. The sequence continues at coordinate 3,317 of JAXYYF010000074.1, read as the reverse complement.
ATGATACGCCCCGTCTGCTGACTGTTCTCGGCTGCGCACAGCCGCCGGCTGGCCGCGGTGAGCGCATGCACTACCGCCTCTCCCCCGCCGAACGCAAGCGGGGCAGCATGCTGCTCAAGCTCGCAGCCGCTGTGCTTTACGCGTTTCCCGGCTCGCCGATGATCTATTACGGCGACGAAGCCGGTATGGAGGGCTTTGAAGACCCCTCCAACCGCCGCACTTATCCGTGGGAACACGAGGACTCCGCTCTGCTTGACCATTTTCGCACGCTCGGCGCACTGCGTGCCGCGCGCGAATCCCTGCAAAGCGGAGACATCCGTTATCTCCATACCGCAGGCCGCGTTCTCTGCTTCGCACGTCAAGCTGGGGATGAAACAACGATCTGCGCCGTCAACGCAGGCACAGATGCCGCGGATGTTGTTCTCCCATGGGAGGCTGCTCTCGCCCACGATACCATCAGTGGTCAGTCGTTTCTTTCGGAAAACGGCTTGCTGCGCATTACCCTCGCGCCCTATGATGCTCTGCTTCTGACTGAATAGCGAAACAGGGACTGTTTCACGTGAAACAGTCCCTGTTTTTTCTTTTTGATTTACAAAATTTTGCTCGAATTTTTTCTCTTTGCGGTTGAAATCATCTTGATTTGTGCTATACTGAATTTCTATAGAAATTTCTATAGAATCAGTAGGCTGGAAAGTTGTTCGTTTCCGCCGGAAAGCGGGTGTCGGTTTTTGGCAAAAATCATTGCGATCGTAAACCAGAAGGGCGGCGTCGGAAAGACGACCACCTGTGTCAATATGACTGCCGCGCTGCGCGAGCGCGGCAAGCGTGTCCTACTGTGCGACTTTGATCCGCAGGCTAATTCCACTTCTGGCATGGGCGTAGACAAAACGGTGTCGCAGGGCGTGTACGATGTACTTATCAACGGGATCGATGTGAAAAGCGCTGTCGTCACTACCCGATATGGCGACGTGCTGCCCTCGTCCAAGGCGCTTGCCGGCGCCGGCATTGAAATGATCAATCTGCCTGACCGCCAGTTCCGTCTGAAAAAAGCGCTTGACGCGCTCTCTCCCGACTACGACTTTGTTTTCATCGACTGCCCGCCGTCACTCGAGCTTTTGACGCTCAACGCGCTGTGCGCGGCAGACTCACTGCTTGTGCCTGTGCAGGGCGAATATTATGCGCTTGAGGGGCTTTCCGATCTGATGAACACCGTGCGCATCGTGCGCCGCAGCATGAACCCGAAGCTGGAGCTGGAGGGCGTGCTGCTGACGATGTTTGACGGACGCACCAATCTCGCGCTTCAGGTCGCCGAAGAAGTCAAGCGCTACTTCCCCGGCAAGGTCTACGCAACGGTTATTCCGCGCAACGTGCGCCTTTCCGAGGCGCCCAGCCACGGAAAGCCCATCAACGCCTATGACCGCTCTTCCCGCGGCGCAGAGGCCTACGGCGCATTCGCCGACGAATTTTTGAAGAAGAACGCATAAAGGAGGCCAGATCGCATGAAAGATATCCCATTTTTTCAACGTGCCGCACTTCTCCTCCTCCCCGCACTTCTGCTCACCGGATGCAGTCAGGCTCCCGCGCAGAAGAATGTCCCCTCAGATGCCGTGCAGATCACCGCACCCGCAGAGTCAAGCGCCGTGCTGTATGTCAATCAGCAGCTCGGCTTTACGATGGAACTGCCGCTTGACTGGCTCGGACAAATTGAGATCGAAGAGGAATACGACGTCCCCCTGCAAAACGGCGGCAGCTGCATCACGGTCTATCACAGGCAGACACACGAGAGCGAAGGCTCCGGTGTTCTCTTTTTCATTGACTGCTTTCCCGGCGATTGGAGCGAGGAAAACCCGCCTGTACAGGCGGGTCAGAGCACTGTCGTTCTGAAAGCAAATGATTTCACCTGTCTGCTCCGCACGCCGAGCGATGTGGAGTACAGCGAGACAAACGAGGAGCTCGCCGCATCCTATCAGGCTCTCAGCGGCCAACTGAATGCGCTGTGCGGGCATTTCAGTACGATCTCCTGATCTGCCAAAATGATTTCCGCGCATTTTACCGATTCCCACAGAAAGGAGAATTTTCATGGCAAACGCAAATCGCGGGCTCGGCAAGGGGCTTGGCGCGCTGCTTGGCGACGCGGCCCTGCAAACCGATGCGTCCGACAGCCTCTACCTCCCCATTTCTCAGGTAGAAAGCTGTGCCGGCCAACCGCGTAAATATTTTGACGATGCGGCTCTTGCCGATTTGGCTGACTCCATCCGCGAGCACGGCATTATTCAACCTCTGACGGTGCGCAAGCTGTCCTCGGGCTATTATCAGATTATTGCCGGTGAGCGCCGCTGGCGCGCCGCAAGGCTTGCCGGGCTGAGCGAAGTCCCCGCCATTGTTATCGAGGCGGACGACCGCAAGGCCATGGAGCTTGCACTGATTGAAAACCTTCAGCGCGAGGACCTCAATCCCATCGAAGAAGCCGAGGGCTATAAAACGCTCATTGAAACCTATCACATGACACAGGAAGACGCTGCTGCGACCGTCGGCAAGTCCCGTCCCGCCGTCGCCAACGCACTGCGACTCCTCGCTCTGGATGAGAGCGTGCGCGAAGAATTGAAAAACGGCCGCATCAGCGCCGGCCACGCCCGCGCATTGCTCTCCCTCCCTGCCGCGAAACAGCGCGAAGCCGCAAACAGTATCATCGCTCAAGCTCTGAACGTCCGTCAAACCGAGGCCATGGTCAAGCGGATGAGCAGCGAAAAAAAGCAGAAGCTCTATCCGATCGAGCATGTTGTAGCCGAAAGCTATGGCGCGATCGCCGCACAAGAGCTCGGCCAGACGCTCGGCCGCGGCGTCAAAATCGTGCAGGGGCGCAAAAAAGGCCGCATCGAGTTGGATTACTACGACCTTGACGATCTCAACGATCTGCTCGAGGCGCTTGGCACGCTCAAGCACCGCAAAAGCAACGGAGGAAGTAAAAAGTGACCGATTTTATCCACGAAGCCCCGCCGCCAGAGGGCAGCAAACCCACTCCGCCGGAAAAACCGGCGAACGAAAAAGAGCGGCAGAAGCGGGTCTACACTTATATCGCCGTGCTGTTCACGGCAGCCTTTATTCTGATGCTGTGGTCGTTTCTGGCAAACCACCGCAGCAATCAGGAGGTCATCAATCAGCTCAAGGGCAGCACCAATCTGGTACAGTCAACGCTGGAAGAAAATGTCAAGCTGGAAAGTGAGGTCAAGTCTCTCGAAACGCAGGTCGAAGAACTGGAGCAGAAGCTGGCTGAAACAGAGGACGCTCTGGCTGCGGCGCAGGAGGACGCGGAAAAT
>JAXYYF010000073.1:0-2637 GCA_037419475.1 bacterium | reverse complement strand
CAAAGTTAACCGTTTGGGTGCTTTTTGTTATGTTTTTGCAACTTTTTGCGGACTGTTAGTCAATACGAAGAAACACGCTTGCAACATAAAACCTACACAGAAACAGACACCACCAAGAAAAATGAGCAGGACGGGGTTATCCCTGTCCGGCCTTTTTTATCGCTTCTCGGAAGATCTTGGCGGCACCGCTGATACTTTCATCAGTGGCGTGGGTATACATCCGCAGCGTAACGGCCTTGTCACTATGGCCGAGCGCTTCTGAGACGCTGGCGACGTCCGCACCGCTGGTAATGGCTACGCTGGCGAAGGTATGACGGAGCTTGTGCGGATGCAGCCCTTGAATGCCGCACCGCTCCGAAAACTTCTTCAGATAGCGGGTGGGACTTTGCGGGTGCATTGGTTCCGGCGTGTCCTTGCGGGTGAACACGTAAGCGCTGATCGCCTTTGTAGCCTGTTCGGCCTGGAGCTGCCGCAGCAATGACAGGGTATCTTCCCCGACGTAGACGGTGCGGCTCTTGCCGTTCTTCAGCGTATCGAGGTATACGCCCTTTTGAGAGGTGTAACAGAGGTTCCCTACTATGGTGATGGCTCCGGTTTTGAAGTCCACGCTTTGCCATTTGAGAGCGCAGCACTCGCCGCGGCGGACGCCGGTATCTATGAGGACATGAACCAACGCGCGCCACTTCAACGGCTCCCTGTCCAGCGCGGCGAGGATCGCTTGAACTTCCTCCGCCGTGTACGCCTCCGGCTCTGCTGCTTTGCACTCATCCTTTCGGGGCTTGGGGCGCTCTACCTTGTCCATGGGATTGCGGTCTATCATATCGCCCAGATATGCCATTTTGAAAAGTCCGTGGAGAATGGTATAGACCTTAACGACAGTCGCATGAGCCTTTTCCTCTGATTGGATGGAGAGCAGCAGGGCGGTGAGCTGGGCGGAGGTGATCTCCGGCAGCTTCAGCTCCCCCAAAACAGGGTAAATCTTATGGTCCAAGTACCCCTGATAATTCGACCGGCTGTTTTCGCTCATTGTGACCGTCTTGGAAGGCATGAACACCCGCTCCCCGTATTGCTGCGGGGTCAATATGCGGGCAGTTCCTGTGCTTCCTGCGCGGCACCGGGAGTGCGGTCAGACCTGCGCCTGGGCGGCGCGGATAAATTCGTCGATCACGCTCCACTGATAGGAGCGCCTGAGATAGCCGAAGCGGATGGGATAGGATGCGCCGCTGTCAAACCGCAGGAGATGGAGCCGCCGGATCTGCGCGTCGGAGAGGGCGGTGCGGATCAGGTTCTCCGGGCTGAAGCATACGCCGGCGCCCAATTCACACAGCGCCAGCAGCGTTTCAATGTTCTCAGAGGTCGCCTTAATGGTGGGCTTCACGCCGGAACGGCGCAGCAGCTCACGCCCGATGCGCCCGCCGATGTCCGACGCGCGCCCCAGCACGAAGGGACAGTCCCGCAGCGCCCGCAGATCGCCGGAGCGCAGCTCCGCCTCATGGGCGGCGAGGTCCACGCCGCAGCGCGTGAGCAGCGTGTCGGAAAGGCAGAGGACGATGTGCTCTTCGTAAAAGTCCCGCAGCTCCACCTCCGGCGGAGCCTTGGGAAAGTGGGCGACAGCCAGATCAATGTCCCCGTCGGCCAGCAGCTTTTGCAGCGCGTCGTTGGAGCCTTCCATGAGCGTTACCTCAACGTTCGGATACTTCTGCTGGAACGACGCGATCAGGTGCGGCATGACGGCCCGCCCGCGGGTAAAGGCGATCCCGACGCGCAGCTCCCCCTTCTGATTTTCCGAAATGTCGCAGAATTCCTGCTGCATGGCGTGCTGCGTCCGGCGCAGCTCCTCGGCGTAGCTCAGAAAGGTCTGGCCTGCGTAGGTCAGCTCCAGCGGAATGCGCCGTACCACGAGCTGGCAGTTCAGCTCCTTTTCCAGCCCTGCAATGTGAGAGGAAAGGGACTGCTGCGTGATGTGCAGGCTCTCCGCCGCGCGGGTAAAGCTCCGCTCGCGGGCAAGGACGGAAAAGTATTCCAGAGAGTCGAAGTTCATGGACGGACCTCCTGATACAGCTTTTTCCTGTATCTTATATGAATTTTAACCGTTTTACAAGAGCGCGCTTCCGCGGTATGCTGAGAGCAGCCCACAGGACAGGCCTGCGGCCTTTGGCCGGGGCTTTCACCAATGGCAGATGTGAAAGGAGCGCTTACCATGATCTTACGGACGCAGGAGGACTTCAGAAGCTATGAGGAGCGCAACGGCTTCCCGTCCAACAATCATATCCACATCGACTCATGTCGCCGGAGCGGTCGGCGGTGAGTGTGCGCATCGTGCCGGAGAGCCGCAACGCCGCCGGATTTATACACGGCGGACTGCTGATGCTGCTGGCGGACGTGGCTGCCAGCCAGACGGCCATGGCGGACGGCAGGCAGTATGTGACGCAGAACACCTTTGTGAGCGTTCTTTCCAGCGTGCGGGAGGGGACGCTGACCGCCGAGGGCGAGACCGTGCGGCGGGGGAAAAAGACCGTTCTGATCCGGGTGCGGGTCTGCGGCGAGACGCAGAAGCTGCTGGCGGATGCCTCGGTCACGATGATGTGTACGGGCTGAGGGCGGCGCGTTCCGGCGGATGGAAACGCCCCGCCTTTC
>JAXYYF010000072.1:0-6447 GCA_037419475.1 bacterium | reverse complement strand
TTGTAGCGCGCCATCGCGTCGGTCGCCACCGTGCAGTAGGTGTGGCCGATGTGAAGCTTGTCCGAGGGATAGTAGATAGGAGTGGTGATATAGAATCTTTTCTGTTCCATGGGATTTCTTCCTCTCTTTCTGTCCGCGCCGAATGAAAGCGGGACATAATTCATCTTATTTTACCACCATCTCTCCCGCTTTTGCAATAGGCCGGAAAAAGAAAGAAGGGGGCGCCCTTTTTACGGACGCCCCCGGAGGAGAGAGAATATGAGATATTAAGCCTGCGGATCAGGCCGCGTCGCCGGAATCATAGCTGCTGCCGTTATAGCCGCCGCTGAAGAAATTGTTGAAGAAATCCCAGGGGTTGCCGTAGTAGTAACCGCCGTTGCCGTTGCTGCCGCCGTCCTGCTGGCTGTTCTGCGAGACCTCCTGAGTCTGCGGCGTGGCATCGAACGTCAGTTCAACGGTCTGGGTGCTGCCCTCACGGTAGATGGTGAAGGTCGCCGTATCACCGGCGGAATAACTCTTCTTGGCCGCGACAAGATCCTCATAGCTCGCGATAGTCTTGTCGCCGATCTTTGTGATGACGTCGCCCATCTTGAGTCCGGCCTTGGCGGCGGCGCCGCCCTCTTCCACCGAGTAGACGAACACGCCCTCACTGATGCTGTAGCGGTACTGCTGCGCCATGGTGGCCGTCAGCGTGCCAGCGGAAATGCCGAGGTAGGGCTTGTTGGTCACATAGCCGTTGGTCATGATATCCTCGACCATGGAAATGACGTCGTTGATGGGAATGGCGAAGCCGATGCCCTCAACACTGGTGTTGGAATAGCTGGAATACTTGGCCGAGACAATGCCGATCACCTCGCCGTAGCTGTTGAGCAACGGGCCGCCGGAGTTGCCGGGATTGATGGAGCAGTCAACCTGAATCATGTTGAACGGCGTACCGTCGACATTGATTGCGCGGTTGACGCAGGAGACGATACCCTGAGACATCGAGAAGGTCAGCTCACCGAGCGGATTGCCGATGGCGGCGACCGCCTCACCGATCTGCACGCTGCTCGAATCGCCGAGTACGACAGGCTGGAAGCTGGTGCCCTCGATCTTGATGACCGCGATATCGTAGTCCTCATCGCCGCCGACGATCGCTGCGTCGTAGGTCGTGCCGTCATAGGCCGTGACCTTAACGGTGTTTGCGCCCTTGATGACATGGTAGTTGGTGATGATGTAGCCGTCCTTGGTGATGAAGAAGCCGCTGCCGCTGGCGGCGGATTCCGTCGTCTGCCCGAAGACGTTGGTGGAGGTGGAGGAGACGTTGATGCTCACGACGCTGTTGATGTTGGAGGCATAGACCTCCGGCATGGTGAGCTGCTGCTTGCCGTCCACGGCGACCTGCCTGACCGCGGCGACCTGACGACTGGATACCTCGATCGCCGTTGTGCCGTGGGCCGATGCGGCGTAATGCGTGACGCCTGCGCCGACAAAGCCGCCGACGAGCGCGCAGCACAGCGCCAGCGCAGCGATTTTCATGCCAAGACGGTTTTTCTTCGGCTTTTTCTCGTCCCATGGGTCTGTCTTGTGCTCTGTTGAGGAAACGTCGGTGTAATCCACATCGCGGACATTTTCTACGCGGTCACCCTTGCGGTAGCTATAATGATAGAGATTGTTTTCGTCTTCGTAATACATAATGAAGCCTCCTTGCGGTGAAGCGTTTGCTTTTCCCTTTGATGTTACCAATGATAGCGTCTGTTTATGTCCAAATCATGAAGCTTTGCTGATCAAATTTGAATAATTTCTGAATGAGCCGTAAAGAAATTTTGAAGAAGAAAAAATCTGGAAAAAATCTCTTGCGCGGGGTAGTGGGATATACTACAATAAATTTCAAAGTTCCGGTGGAGGAAACGATATGCTGAAGATCGAGGGGCTAAAGCTTGCCCCGGGAGAAAATGAAGAGGCATTGCGGCGGAAGGCTGCTGCGGTGCTGCGCGTGAAGGAAGAGAGCATCCGCGAGCTGCGGGTTCTGCGGCGCAGCGTGGATGCGCGCGAGGGCGTGTCGTTTGTCAACACGGTCGCCGTGCGGCTCGACGGAGAGGAAACGGTGCTGCGCCGCGCGAAAAATAAAAGCGTCGGTGTGTATGCCCCTCCCTGCTATCAGCTTCCGCCGATGATCCGCCCGCCGGAGAAACGGCCTGTCGTGATCGGCGCGGGCCCCGCGGGATTGTTTGCGGCGCTGCTGCTTGCGCGCTGCGGCGCGCGGCCCATCCTGCTCGAGCGCGGGGCATGCGTCGAACAGCGCAAACGGGATGTGGATCGCTTCTGGACAACCGGAGAGCTCGACGAGCGCTCTAATGTCCAGTTCGGCGAGGGCGGCGCGGGGACATTTTCCGACGGTAAGCTCAATACGGGAACAAAGGATGTGCGCCACCGTTATATTCTCGGAGCTTTTGCCGAGTTTGGTGCAAGCCGGGATATTCTCATCGACGCAAAGCCGCATATCGGCACAGACCGTCTTTATATTGTTTTGCAGAATCTGCGGCATGAGCTGCTTTCTCTCGGTGCGGAGGTGCGCTTCGGCCATCAGGTTGTCGGATTGGAGCAGAAGGACGGCCGGCTGGCCGCGCTGAAGATCGACGCGCCGGAGGGAGAATATACGCTTCCGGCGGAGCATGCCGTTCTTGCGGTCGGGCACAGTGCGCGCGATACCTTTGAAATGCTGCACGCTCTCGGTGTTCCGATGGAGGCAAGGCCCTTCGCTGTCGGCGTGCGCATTGAGCACCGTCAGAGCGATATGAACGCACAGCAATATAAGCAGTATGCGGGCCATCCCTCCCTGCCGCCGACTTCGTATAAGCTTTCGGCTCACACGGCGGCGGGGCGCGGTGTGTTCTCGTTCTGCGTCTGCCCCGGCGGGCAGGTCGTCGCCGCGGCCAGTGAAGCGGGCCGCGTGGTCACGAACGGCATGAGCGAGATGGCGCGCGACGGAGAGAACATTAACGGCGGACTGCTTGTTTCCGTCACTCCGGCGGATTTCGGCGCGGATGACGTGCTTGCCGGCGTGGCGTTCCAGCGGCGGCTGGAGGAGGCTGCGTTCCGCCTCGGCGGCGGAGGCTTCACCGCCCCGGCCCAGACGGTCGGCGATTTCCTCGCCCACCGGCCCTCAACCGGCGCAGGACGTGTTGCACCGACCTATCGTCCCGCTGTGCGCTGGTGCGATCTGCATGAGTGCCTGCCGCCATTTGTTTCGGAGGCGCTGGAAGAGGCACTGCCCATGCTGGAGAAAAAGCTGCGCGGCTTTGCCGCGCCCGACGCGGTGCTCACTGCGGTCGAAACACGCTCAAGCTCGCCGGTACGCATCCTGCGGGATAAGAACTGTCAATCCATTCTGCGCGGGCTCTATCCCTGCGGCGAGGGCGCCGGCTATGCCGGCGGCATTCTCTCGGCGGCGGCGGATGGGATGCACTGCGCGGAAGAGATTATAAAGGAGATCATACAACATGGCTAAGAAAATCGGTATCCTCATCGACTTCCTCAACGACACCTATGAGCGTCAGCTCCGTGAAACGGCGGAGCGCTGCGGCTATGCGGTCGAGTTCTTCCCCACCAGCGCCGCGGCAGTCGGAAACGTGGACGACTGCGAGATCCTCTACGGACACTGCTCGCGCAAGGTCATTCAAAGCGCGAAGAGCCTGAAATGGTATTGCTGCTGCTGGGCGGGTGTGGATCATTTCTGCGACGAGAGCCTGTATCAGAACCCCGGCTGTCTGCTCACCAACTCCTCCGGAGCCTATGGCACGACGATTTCCGAGCATCTTATCATGGTCTGCCTGATGCTGCTGCGCCGCCAGCCGGAATACACCGAGATCATCCGCTCGGGCGGCTGGGAGGTGCTTCCCGGCGGCATCCGCTCGCTGCACGGCGCACGCATCACAGTTCTCGGCATGGGCGATATCGGCACGGAGTTCGCACGCCGCGCGCAGGCGTTCCACCCCGCGTGCATCACCGGCGTGCGCCGCACAGTCAAGCCCTCTGACCCGGCCTATACCTCCGTACATGCCATTTCGGAGCTGGACAGCGTTCTGTCGGAAACGGACCTCCTTGTAATGGCACTCCCCTCCACGGCGGAAACGATTGGCATCCTCTCGCGCGAGCGTCTTGCGCTGCTGCCGAAAGACGCCTATGTCGTCAATGTCGGCCGCGGCAGCGCCATTGACCAGACGGCACTTATCGAAGCGCTGGAATCCGGTCGTCTTGCAGGTGCGGCGCTTGATGTGGTGGTCCCCGAGCCGCTGCCCGCCGATCATCCGCTGCGCAGCGCGAAAAATATGCTGCTCACGCCGCATGTTGCGGGCAATATGACGCTTGGCTACACCTGCGACAAGAGCGTGCAGATGTTCTGCGACGATTTGGAAAATTACGCGGCGGGACGGCCGTTGGCGCATCTTGTTGACAGGAAGAAAGGGTATTGATGTCATCCGGTTCTAAAAATTTTCTGCTGCGGTTCGTGCAGGGCTTTATCATTGGCGCGGGCGGCATCCTGCCGGGCATTTCCGGCGGCGTGCTGGCGGTCGTGTTCGGCATTTACCGCCCAGTGATGGAGCTTCTGGCGCATCCGAAGACCGCACTGCACAAATACTTTTCACTCCTCCTGCCGGTCGGCATCGGCGCGGCGCTTGGCTTCCTCGGCGGCAGCGGGCTGATCCTTGTGCTCTTTGCCAACTCGGAGAAGCTGGCAACCTGCCTGTTCATCGGCCTGATCGTCGGAACGCTGCCGAGCCTCTGGGCTGAGGCGGGTGCGCAGGGACGCGGGCGGGGTGCCTATGCATCCTGTGCGGCAAGCTTTCTGGTGCTCTCTGCCATCCTGCTTTATGCGCAGTACGGTGCGTTTTACACCATGAAGGAAAACTTCTTTGGATTTCTCTTCTGCGGTATTCTCTGGGGCATGAGTCTGATCGTGCCGGGTATGACCTCATCCTCCATCCTCATGGCGGTGGGGCTGCTCACGCCGATGGTCGAGGGCTTTACGCGCTTTGATCCGGCGGTCATTCTGCCGTGGCTGCTCGGCATGGCGCTCGTCGTGCTCTCGCTCGCGCGCATGGTAAACTGGTGCTTCAAGGAGCACTATCCCCTCTTCTACCATGCTGTGTTCGGCATTTTGCTGGCCTCGACGCTGACCATCATTCCCCTGCATTACGATGGCGCGCACGATGTGATCGCCTGCCTGATCGCGGCGATGATCGGCGCGCTTGCCGCCTACTGGAGTGCGAAGATCCAGCCGGCGGAGAACACATAAACACAAAAAAGAAAAAGGACGCGAAAGCGTCCTTTCTTATTTCCGTTTCCGCCGCCGGTACAGCCGCGCGAAGCGGTGCAGCAGTTCATCATAGAGAAACAGCAGCACCGCGCCCATCAGAACGGTCAGGGCTATGAGCCATGGAGCCGTTTGCGCAAGCTCACATGTGACCGCATCGAGCCGGAAGACAAACATGATCAGCGCGTACATCGCGCCGATGGAGACGGCGTACAGCGCCAGCTTGGCAAGGAACCGCACCGTGCGGTTCCCAATCGCGTCCAGCCCCGGCTGAACGAGCGGGTAATAGCCGACGAAGCAGAACAGCAGCGCGGACTCCTTATCCGGCCCGAGCAGCAGCCCCAGAAGGGCGGCGGCGGAAAAGCAGCACCATGCATAGCTTTTCCGGCACTCCTCGCGCACAGGGAGCAGACAGACCGAAGCGAGCAGCGGACAGGCGTAAAATGCCAGCGGCAGCACACCACCGAGAAATAGAAATAAAACCGCCAGCGCGCCGAACATGCTCGATAGCGCCAGCTCCTTTGTCTGCTGTCTCATAACGCTTTCTCCTTACGGAAAAGCGCCGCCTTTTATGGCGGCGCTTTTGATTTACTCGTGCCCGGACGGCTCTCCGCTGTTTTCGGAGGGAGCGTCCTTCTGTTCTTCCCCGGCAGGCGCGTTCTCCTCAGACGGTTCTTCTGCGGCATCCTGTGCGGGTGTATCCCCGGAAGCGGCGGGAGTGTTCTCGTCAGATGCGTCCTCCAGCGGGGGCATTTTGATCTTCTCGCTTGTCATGGAAATATGCTTGGCAGGCGCTTCAATGCTGTCCGGCACGGAGGGACGGAAACCGCCCTCGCTCTTGCGGGTCGAGGCATAGGCATCCTCCACCGTTGCGGGATCGCGGCCCTCGAGGATCGCGACCATCTCGCCGCCGGTGATCGTCTCTTTCTCCAGAAGATAATCGACGACCTTGTGCATATCGTCCACATTTTCCTCAATGACCTTCACCGCGTCGGCGTAGCACTTTTCCAGCAGCTCTTTGACAGCCTTATCCATGATCGCGGCGGTCTCCTGCGCGCAGTCAAGACCGTAGCCGCCGTCGAGATACTGGCTGCGGACGGAGCCGAGCGCCATCATGCCGAACTCGTCGCTCATGCCGTACATGGCGACCA
>JAXYYF010000071.1:0-7160 GCA_037419475.1 bacterium | reverse complement strand
TGAGCAGCTGATACTTCAGCGAGGAAGAACCGGCGTTGATGACTAAAACATTCATGGTAGTTGACTCCTTTTCCGGTGGGCGCTATCTTGCAATATCGCCCGGATTCAGTTAAGATAGACTTGTATCAAGTCAAATCGGCCCAATCGGGCAGAATATCGCCCTTTTATTATAGCAAAGATTTTCCTGATGACAACCATAAATTTTGCGGATAACGCGAATTTGTAACCAATTTGAGAGGACTTTTATGCGGATCGCTGGTATAATCTGTGAATATAATCCTTTCCATCGCGGCCACGCGTGGCAGATCGATGCGCTGCGCAAGCGGCTGGGGGAGGACACAGCAGTTGTCTGCGCCATGAGCGGCGACTTTGTGCAGCGGGGAGATTTTGCCGTGATGCGCGCCCACGCACGCGCGGAGACCGCTGTGCGCGGCGGCGCGGATCTTGTGCTGGAGCTGCCGCTCCCATGGGCAATTTCATCCGCCGAGGGCTTTGCTGCCGGCGGCGTGGCGGTGCTCGCAGGAACCGGAGTGGTGGACACGCTGGTGTTCGGCAGCGAGTGCGGCGATGCGGAAAAGCTTCGGCGCACGGCAGACTGCCTGCTTTCACCGGAATTCGCCGCTGCGCTGCGCGTCCGGCTGGGGGAGGGCACGTCTTTTGCCGCGGCGCGGGAGAGCGCCGCGCGCGCCCTGATCGGCGCGGATGCCGATGTGCTCACGCAGCCAAACGATATCTTGGGCGTGGAATACTGCAAGGCACTCGCGCGGCAGTGCGCCGCAATGAAACCGCTGGCGCTGCCGCGCCGCGCCGTCGGACATGATGGGAGTGCGGCGGAGGGCTTTGCCTCGGCCAGCCATATCCGCAAACTGCTCATGCGTGGGGAGAGCGGCGATGCGTACCTCACGCCGGAGAGCGCCGCGATCTATGCGCGCGAGTGTGCGGCAGGCCGCGCGCTGGTGACGATGGCAAACGCGGAGCGCGCGATTCTATCCCGTCTGCGCACGATGCGCGAGGAGGAGCTTGCCGCCTATGACGGCGGAGGAGAGGGGCTCTATCACCGTGTTTATCGCGCGATCGAGCGGGAGACCGGCGTTGAGGATATCCTCAACGCGGCGAAATCCAAGCGCTACGCCCACGCACGGCTGCGCCGGTTGGTGCTGTCCGCTTTCCTTGACGTGAGGACGGGAGAGCTGCCGGAGCGCATGCCGTATCTGCGCGTGCTTGCGTGCAATGTGCGCGGCCGCGAAGTGCTTCGAAAAATGAAAAAGACCGCCGCTGTGCCTATTCTCACCAAAAGTGCTGGCGTGCGGAGGCTGGACGCGGACGCGCAGGCGCTTTTTGCGCTCACGGCCCGTGCCGCCGAAGAATATGCACTGGCCTATCCGTCCCTTGCCGCTGCGAAGCCCGGCGGCGCGTGGACGACTGACCCGGTCATCCTCTGACCGTCCCCTTATCAGAAAGGAGAGATAGCACATGAAAAAACTGCTTGCTGCCCTGCTTGCGTTCTCACTGGCGCTGGCGCTCGGCGCCTGCGCTGATAAAACCAATCCGGGCGAGCCTGACGAACCGGCAAAGGACGAGCTGCGGATCGTCTTTTCCGAAGATCACCTGACAAAGGAGAGCGAGTACAAGGCCGACGACGGCACGGTGCTGCTGATTGAAAAATACGATTTGCCGCAGCTTGAGGTCCGCACAGTGGATGATGAGATCTACACGCCTGCTGATGCCATAAATAATGTCCTTCCGCGGGAGTACAAGGCGGCGCTTGCTTTCAATACCGAAATGCAGCGCGCGGCGGATGCACTGGACGCCTCCGTGCAGGAAGCGCTGGAGATGGCGCGTGGGCATTACGGCGGCCTTGACGCTGAGCAGCGCTCTTACTGGACGAACTACACCGAGGAGTTGATCGTGGACAACATCTGCCGGCACAGCGGTCTGGTGAGCATTTGGGGCGTGGGCTACTCAAACTATGGCGGCGCGCACGGCTGGGAGAGCATCCATGCCTGGAACTTCGACCTGACGGCCGGCGAATTTCTGACGCTTGACAGTCTGGATACGCAGCCATCAGCTGACAGCGCGCTCGGTGAGACGCTGACGCATACGCTGGCGATGGCCGTTCTGGAGCAGATCGACGCACAGGGACTGAGCGAGTACTATTTTGAGGATTATGCATCCTACATCTTTGACCTTGCCGCCAACGCAAGCTTCTATTTCGATGATCGGGGCGTGACCATCGCCTTTGACCCTGCTGTCATTGCTCCTTATGCGGCCTCAGCACAGAAATTTTACATTCCCTATAGTGGTTTTTACAACACGCTCGACGCACACACGCAGTCGCTGCTCGACGTACCGCAGGAAGAGATCGTAGTTGCAGACTACAATACCACAAAAATTCTCTGGTCGTGGTTCAACATGACCACGCCGCCGGTGGACGACGGTGCTTCCGGCATCACAGTGGACGGCCTGCCACTCTCCCGTGTCACGCTCGATGGTGTAAATACACTCGACGAGCTGCGTGCACTGCTGTGCAGACACGTGAGCGGAGAGGTTGCGGATGAATGGCTCGCCACAGGCCGCTTTGTCGAGTCGAACGGCGCGCTTTACGCGGCGTTGGCCGACCGCGGCAGCGACGTCACCATCAACAGTGAGAGCTTTGCGGTCGATTGGAGCAGCAGCACAGAGGGCAAGCTTGTCCAAACGATCACCCGGCAGGACTGGAACGATGAAAAGGGCGCGTTCGTGTTCAACGGCGTGTTGAACACCTACGAATATCCTTTCACGCTTGTGGACGGTCATGCGGTCTTTTCCACATTTCCGTGTCCCTATTGAATCATTGAGCAGGAGAACAAGCGGGAGCCGGCTGTGCCGGTTCCCGCCTGTTTTTTGAAAATTTGGGCAGCTGACGGAAATTGACCATATACAACTGCTTGCAAAAAGATGCTGTTGATGTATAATACTGCCGTCAAGAAAGAAAAATACCGTTACTATCTAAAAGGTAACTAAAGGACGAAAGGGGAAGCAAAAATGGGACGACATACCAATGCGGAAACGCGGCTTGCCGAGGTGCTGGGGCACCGCGGTGCGGTTGCGGTGATGCTGTTGGCAGAGCTTTCCGATGGTGAGCTCCGCTTTGGCGAACTGCGCGAGCAGATGAATGGCATGCCGCAGAAAACGCTGGTGACCAATCTGCGCGCGCTGGAAAACGCAGGGCTTGTGAGCCGGAAGGTGTTTGCCGAGATCCCGCCGCGGGTGGTCTATTCACTCACGGAGGCCGGCGAGGGACTTGCACCCACGCTCCGGTCATTGCGGGAGTGGGACAAGCAGTACGGAAGAAGAGAGAGGGAGGTCATCTGAATGGCACGGCAGACGAAGCACGCGATCCGGCAGGCGTTCCTTGATCTTTTGAACGAGTATCCGCTCGATAAGATCTCCGTCAAGGACATCGCAGAAAAGAGCGCGGTCAACCGCAACACGTTCTACTATTATTACGAGGACATCTACGCGCTGGTGGAGGAGATCTTCGAAGAGGAGACAGAGCTGTTTCTGGAAAAGCTGCATGACTATAACTCATGGCCCGAGGCTTTTCGTGAGGCGACAAGATTCGCCTGCACCAACCGCCGCGCGATCTACCATCTCTATAATTCTGCCAACCGCCATATTCTCGAGCATTATTACCACAAGGTTTCCATGGCGGCCATGACCTCATATGTGCGCTCGCAGGCCGAGGGGCTTCCGGTCACGGAGGAGGATATTCATGTGCTGGCCGAGTTTTACGCAGCGGCGCTCGGCGGTATGACGATCAACTGGCTGCGCGGCGGCATGCGGGGCGATATGGACGATTACATCGACCGGCTGGGTTATCTGCTCGACGGTCACATCCGCCACGCGCTCGAGCGCAGCTGCGAGTCCCGCAGCAGCGGCCTTGCCGCCTGTGGCGGACATTGGTAAAGAAAAATCATTTACACGAATGAGCGTGGAAAAATAGGAGAAACTGCTTATGAAAGAAGTCAAAACACCGAAGAAACCGTTTTTTTACTACTACGCAATGGCTATGCTGATGGTCATGCTCTTTAACTTTCTGGCGATGCCGTGGCTGGCGCAGCATCAGATCAAGCAGGTCGATTACAACACTTTTGTCACCATGACGGAGCAGGGCGAGGTCGGCCAGGTCGAGATCCAGCAACAGGATAACCGTATCCTCTTCACCGGCAAGGATGATAAGAGCATCTATAAAACGCCCATGGTGCCGGACGACGATCTGGTCAAGCGGCTGCTGGAGGCCGGCGTGTCCACGACCGGCGAGGAGATCGAGCAGACCTCGATGCTGGTGAGCATCCTCGGCTGGGTGCTGCCGATCATTATTTTCATTGCGCTGGGGCAGTACATGTCCAAAAAGATGGCGGACAAGCTCGGCGGCAGCAACTCGATGATGTTCGGTCTGGGCGGCGGCAATAACAATGTCAAGGTCTATGTGCAGTCCTCGGAGGGCATCCGTTTTGCAGACGTTGCCGGCGAGGACGAGGCCAAGGAGAACTTGCAGGAGGTCGTCAACTACCTCCACGATCCCACCAAGTATCAGGAGATCGGCGCGTCAATGCCGAAGGGTATTCTGCTTGTCGGCCCTCCGGGAACGGGTAAGACCATGCTGGCCAAGGCGGTCGCGGGCGAGTCGAACGTGCCCTTCTTCTCCATCTCCGGCTCGGAGTTTGTGGAGATGTTCGTCGGCATGGGAGCGAGCAAGGTGCGCGACCTCTTCAAGCAGGCCAAGGAGAAGGCACCGTGCATTGTCTTTATCGATGAGATCGACGCCATCGGTCAGAAGCGCAGCGGCGGACAGTACGGCGGCAACGACGAGCGCGAGCAGACGCTCAACCAGCTGCTCACCGAAATGGACGGCTTTGAGGGCAACAACGGCGTCATCATCCTTGCCGCAACAAACCGCCCCGAGTCCCTTGACCCCGCGCTGACCCGTCCGGGCCGCTTTGACCGCCGTGTGCCGGTGGAGCTGCCCGACCTCAAGGGCCGCGAGGAGATCCTGAAGGTTCACGCGAAGAAGATCAAGGTCGCCGAGGACGTCGATTTCAACAAGATCGCCCGCATGGCCTCCGGCGCCAGCGGCGCGGAGCTTGCCAATATCGTCAATGAAGCGGCGCTGCGCGCGGTGCGCGACGGCCGGAAGTTTGCCACGGAATCCGACATGGAGGAGAGCATCGAGGTCGTCATTGCCGGGTATCAGAAGAAAAATTCCATCCTCACCGATCAGGAAAAATGGATCGTCGCCTACCACGAGACCGGACATGCGCTGGTTGCGGCGCTGCAAAGCCACTCCGCGCCGGTGCAGAAGATCACCATTATCCCCCGCACCTCCGGCGCGCTGGGCTATACGATGCAGGTCGAGGATGGCAACCATTATCTCATGACGCGTGAGGAGATGGAGAACAAGATCGCGACCCTCACCGGCGGCCGCGCAGCCGAGGAGGTCAAGTTCGGCTCCGTCACGACCGGCGCGTCGAACGACATCGAACAGGCGACCAAGCTGGCCCGCGCCATGATCACGCGCTACGGCATGAGCAAGGACTTCGACATGGTCGCGCTCGAGACGGTCACGAACCAGTACCTTGGCGGGGACGCGTCGCTGGCCTGTTCGGCGGAGACGCAGACAAAGGTCGACCGGCTGGTTGTCGAGCTGGTCACGCGCGAGCATGAAAAGGCCATTGGGCTGCTCACCGAAAACCGCGCCAAGCTCGATGAGCTCTCCAAGTACCTCTATGAAAAGGAGACCATCACCGGCGAGGAATTTATGAAGATCCTCGAGGGCTGAACAGAGAATAAAGCACCGCCGGCACGACTTGCCGGCGGCGCTTGCATTTTGCGCGGAAATACGGTATACTTGCCGCAGAAGTTGGGAGGAGGCAGAGCCTATGAGAGAAAAGAAAACGCGCATCCACGACTGGCGGAAACTCAAATGGCCGTTTACGGCGACCTTCGTGGTCTATGCGCTGCTGTGCCTTGTCACCGGAACGGCAGAGCAGTCCGAGACGGGATTTTTCGCCGTGCTGTCCGTTTCGCTGCTGGTGGGCGCTGTGGCCTATGCATGCTATCTCTTCTGCCTGAGCCGGCAGGAGGAGAATGTGGGAAAGCTCTGGTTCGTGTTCATTCTTGCCTATGTGCTGGTGAGCTATGAACAGCTCGGCATCCTCTGGCAGATGATGACTGCCTACGCGAACAAGTGAAGAAAGCATGAAAAAAGCCGCTCTTTACTGAGCGGCTTTTTTGCGGTCTGCTTACTTGCTCACGCTGCGGAAGAGGAAGGTAACAGTTTGTGCGCGGGTGCACGTCATGTCGGGGCCGAACTTGCCGCCGCCGATGCCCTCGGTGGGCGTTCCGGTGCTGTCGGTCTTGACGATCTCGTCAAGCTCAGTATAGATCTCCCACATGGTGTTGAAGGTTTCATAGGGTGTGACCTTGACCGGCGTAGGCGTAGGGAAAGAGTGTTTCGTTCACATAGGGATGGGAGTTATCACGCGGGAGCGAGAGCTCCACCTGACCGGCCGCCACAGCGGCCTCCAGTATGCTTTTGCTGACGCCGGAGATGGGAATGGACAGGGAAACATCCTTCCCCTCTGCCGTGGTGGCCAGCGGGATGGCCGCATCTACGGAAAACTTGATGCCGAGAAGCGGGTCGTCCTTGGGGTTCATGTCCTGAATACTGACCGCACCGGCAGAGGTGACCGCCAGCGAAAGTGTCAGCACCAGCGCCATCAGCAGGGCAAGCGCCCGGTCGATGGCCGGATGGGAGTGATTCTTCATAGTCCTTCTCCTTTTTTCTGAACTGCCGCCCTGAATACGGCATGCGGTAATGTTATCAGTGTAATGCAAAGAAGTAGGAAGATCAAACGCATGTTTATTCGCTAAAAAAGTATAAATTGAAAATAAATGATGATTTATTCATATATTTGACGAGAAAGAAAAATAAAAAGAGCCGCCCGCACGATGCGCGGACGGCTCCTCGGAATTATGGCGTGTATTTTCAGCTTACATGCTCGCTTGCACGCATGGCGAGGATCGTGCGCTCGATGAGCGTGTCGAGATCCCAGCCAAGCATTTCCGCGCCGCGCTCGATGACCTCGCGCGAGCAGCCAGCGGCGAACTTTTTGTCC
>JAXYYF010000070.1:0-24182 GCA_037419475.1 bacterium | reverse complement strand
CTCATGGTCCCGAACCATGCGCGCTACCAACTGCGCTACACCCGGATGTGCAACATGGCTATTATAAGGACTTTTCTCCGCGCTGTCAAGAGGGTGACAGACAGTTTTTTCATCTTCCCGGCGGATATGGGAGTCGGAGCGTAGGAAAAGCGATTTTACCTTGATTTTACACGAACTGTCTTTTTCATTTTACAGCGCATGGGTATTCTTGGCACTGTGGAACGGAAAAACGTCCAAGAAAAAAGTGAAATGAGGAATGAAAGATGAAAAAGACACTTGCATTTGTGCTTACTGCGGTAATGAGCATTTCGCTGCTCGCAGGCTGCGGTAGCAAGCCCGCCGCCGATGACAACAGCACGCCTGGCGGCGACCAGCAGCAGACTGTGGCCCTGAGCGGCAGTGTGGCCACCAACGGCTCGACCTCCATGGAAAAGGTCATCGGCGCGCTGAGCGAGCAGTTCATGGCGGACAACAGCGGTGTGACCGTTACGTATGATCCGACCGGTTCCGGTGCCGGCATCGAGGCCGCTTCCAACGGCTCTGCGGATATCGGCCTTTCCTCCCGCGCCTTGAAGGACGAAGAGAAGGCGGGCGGTCTGACCGAAACGGTCGTTGCGCTCGATGGTATCGCGGTCATCGTCAATGCCGGGAGCAAGGTCGCGGATCTCTCTGTTGAGCAGATCGCCAAGATCTTTACCGGTGAGATCACCGACTGGAGCGAGGTCGGCGGTGAAGCGGGCAAGATCTCCTGCATCGGCCGTGAGGCCGGCAGCGGTACGCGCGACGGCTTTGAATCCATCACTGATACCAAGGATGCCTGCCTCCTCGATCAGGAGCTGACCTCCACCGGCGGCGTCATTGAAGCGGTTGCCGGCAACGCCAATGCCATCGGTTACGCCTCCCTCTCGGCGGTCGAAGGCAAGGATACTGTTAAGGCAGTCACGGTCGGCGGCGTTGCGTGCACTGAGGATACCGTGCTCGACGGCAGCTACGCCATCCAGCGCCCCTTCGTGCTGGTGACTAAGACCGATGCGCCCCTCTCCCCGGCGGCACAGGCGTTCTTTGACTACGCGACCTCCCCGGCGGCAAACGACCTCATCAAGGCCGCGGGTGCGGTGCCGACGGCCAAGTAACTCCGGCTGCCGGACAGGCTTCCAGCCAACCATGGCTGGGAGCCTTTGGCCTTGAGAGCGCAGGGTGTTCGTCATGGATATCCCGCGCGCACATTCCACCATCCGAACGGACTTTTGTGAGAAAGGAACCTTTATGAATTCTGATACCTTTGCTGCGCCGCTGAGCGCGGCGGAGCATATGGCCGCACCCGTGCGCCCACGGCATGAGCGGCCCGGACATGCGGGCCGCGGTGTGCGCGAAACGGCAGAGGGGCTGATCCATCTGGTCTTTCTGCTTTGCGGTGTGGTGGCAGTGGCCTTTGTGCTGCTCATCAGTGTGTACCTGATCCTCTCCGGCCTGCCGGCCATCCGGGAGATCGGACTGGTAAAATTCCTCTTCGGCAAGGTGTGGGACCCGACCAACACAACCACTGGCGCACAGTATGGAATCCTTGCCTTTATTTTGACGTCCGTGTGCGGCACGGCGGGGGCGATCCTCGTCGGCGTGCCCATCGGACTGTTCACGGCGGTGTTTCTTGCCAAGGTCGCACCGCCGAAGCTGGCGGCACTTATCCGCACAGCGGTGCAGCTGCTGGCGGGCATCCCCTCGGTGGTGTACGGCCTTGTCGGCATGATCGTGCTCGTGCCGGCCATCCAGAGAACCTTTGATCTCAGCTCTGGCGCCTGTCTGCTTGCGGCTATTCTGGTGCTGGCCATTATGATCCTGCCCTCGATCATCAATGTTTCGGAAACGGCGCTGCGCGCCGTGCCGAAGGAATATGAGGAGGCCTCTCTTGCGCTCGGCGCGACGGAGATGGAGACGTACTTCCGCGTTACACTGCCTGCTGCGCGCAGCGGTGTGGCCACGGCGGTGGTGCTCGGCGTGGGGCGCGCCATCGGCGAGGCCATGGCGATCATCATGGTGGCGGGCAACGTGTCAAATATGCCGGGGCTTTTCGCGCCCGTGCGCTTCCTCACCACCGGCATCGTCTCCGGCATGGCCTACGCGAGCGTCGGCAGCCTTTACCAGCAGGCGCTCTACTCCATTGCGCTCGTGCTGTTTTTGTTCATTATGCTCATTAATGTAGTGCTCAACCTCTTTATCAAAAACCGGAAGGAGGATTAAGATGGAACGGAATTTGTCGCCGCGCCGCCGCGCCTATGATGCAGGGATGCGCGCACTTGTCTGGCTGTGCGCGGGCTTTACCTGTGTGCTGCTCATTTTCCTCATTGGCTATATCTTCTATCGTGGCATTCCGGGGGTGAGCTGGGAGTTCCTCTCCGGACAGAGCAGCTATATCAAAGACACCATCGGCATCCTGCCGAATATTCTCAATACGCTCTATATCATTCTTCTGGCCATGGCCATTGTTCTGCCGCTGGGCGTGGGGGCGGCCATCTATCTGACAGAGTATGCATCGAACCGCCGTGTGGTGGAGCTGATTGAATTTGCGACCGAAACGCTCACCGGTATCCCATCCATCATCTTCGGACTGGTCGGCATGCTCTTTTTCGTGCAGAAGATGAATTTGCAGGCGGGCGTGCTCGCCGGCAGCCTGACGCTCGTTATCATGATTCTGCCGACCATCGTCCGCACGACGCAGGAGAGCCTCAAGACCGTGCCGCAGTCCTACCGCGAGGGCGCGCTGGGACTTGGTGCGGGCAAATGGCGCATGGTGCGCACCGTTGTCCTGCCGAACGCGGTGGACGGCATTGTGACCGGCTGCATCCTTGCTGTCGGGCGCATTGTGGGCGAAAGCGCGGCGCTGCTCTACACGGCGGGCTTCGGGCTGGTGCTCAACGGCTTTGTCAAGGCGCTGCACTCGTCCTCGGCCACGCTGACCGTCGCGCTTTATGTGTATGCCAATGACCGTGGACGCACGGACGTTGCGTTTGCCATCGCGAGCGTTCTGATGCTGCTCACGCTTCTCATCAATCTTGCTGCGGCGCTTACGGGCCGCAGACTTAAAAAGAACGGAGGGACACGGTAACATGTCTGACACTCCAGTCATTGAGGCAAAGGGCCTGAACCTCTGGTACGGCCCCAATCATGCCCTGAAAAATATTTCGGTATCCATTCCCGCACACGAGATCACGGCCTTCATCGGGCCGTCCGGCTGCGGCAAATCGACCTTTCTGCGCACGCTCAACCGCATGAACGACCTGATCCCGAACGTGAAGATCGCCGGCGAGGTGGACTTCAATGGGGAGAACATCTACGCGCCGAATGTCGACGTGACGCGCCTGCGCAGCGAGATCGGCATGGTGTTCCAGAAGGCGAATCCCTTTCCTATGAGTATTTACGACAATGTCGCCTACGGCCCCCGCACGCATGGCGTGCGCAGCCGCGCCAAGCTTGACGAGATCGTGGAGAGCTCACTGCGCTCCGCGGCGATCTGGGACGAGGTCAAGGACCGGCTGAAAAAGAGCGCGCTCGGCCTCTCGGGCGGCCAGCAGCAGCGGCTTTGCATTGCCCGCGCACTTGCCGTCGAGCCGGAGGTGCTGCTCATGGATGAATCCACGAGTGCGCTCGATCCCATCTCGACCTCGAAGATCGAGGATCTGGCGGGGGAACTCAAGGATCGTTATACGGTCGTCATGGTCACGCACAACATGCAGCAGGCGGCACGCATTTCGGACAATACTGCATTCTTCCTGCTCGGTGAGCTGGTGGAGTTCGGAAAAACAGAGCAGGTCTTTTCCGCACCTGCCGACAAGCGGACAGAGGACTACATCACGGGGAGATTTGGATAATTGGACAATGCCAATTATCCAAAATTGATTTCATGCGTACCGCTCGCCGTTTCCGCGGCAATCGCGGTACCTGCGAAAAGCTCCATCTGCCGCTCGATGGAGAACAGACTACGGAAGATACAGAGCGGCAGAATGGAGCTTTGATCCTATGAGAAACAAATTTGACGAACAACTCTCACTGCTCAACCACGAGATGATCGAGATGGGTGCGCTGTGCGAGGAGGTCATTGCCCGCGCGAGCCGTGCACTGACGGAGGACGACAAGGAGCTGGCCGCGAGCGTGGCACCGCTCGACAGCGAGATCGACCGGAAGGAGCGAGATATCGAGAACCTCTGCCTGCGGCTGCTGCTTCAGCAGCAGCCGGTCGCACGCGATCTGCGTCAGATCTCCGCTGCGCTCAAGATGATTACGGATATGGAGCGCATCGGCGATCAGGCAGAGGATATTGCCGAGATCATCAGCTTTCTTCGCGGCCATCAGGCTGAGGACAACGATCTGCTGCGCGAGATGGCGCGCGCGACGATCCGCATGGTGACGGAAAGCGTTGACGCATACGTGAAATGTGATACAATATTGGCGGAAAAGGTCATTGCGGCGGACGATATCGTAGACGACCAGTTCGCGCGCGTCAAGGCGCGGCTGATTGACCGGATCGCGCATGATCCGGCGAATGGAGAGTATGCGCTCGATCTGCTGATGATCGCAAAATATTTTGAACGCATCGGAGACCACGCGACGAATATCGCCGAGTGGGTCATTTTCTCCGTCACCGGCGTTCACAAGGGGGAAGAGGGATGATCTGGTGCGTGGAGGATGACGCAAGCATCCGGGATATCGAGGTGTACGCGCTCACATCCACCGGCTTTGAGGCGAAGGGTTTCGCCGACGGCGACGCCTTCTGGGAGGCGCTGGAGAAGGAGAAAACGCCGGAGCTTGTCGTGCTCGACGTGATGCTTCCCGGCACGGACGGCATTGAGCTGCTGCGCCGCATCCGCGCAAGCGGGCGCTTTTCCGAGCTCCCGGTCGTCATGGCGACGGCCAAGGGCGCGGAGTACGATAAGGTTCAGGGTCTCGATCTTGGCGCGGACTACTACCTTACCAAGCCCTTTGGCGTGATGGAGTTCGTCTCCTGCGTCAAGGCGGTGCTGCGCCGCTGCAAGCCGGCGGCAGAGCCAAAGCTGCTGGAAGAGGGCGACCTCAGCGTCGATTTAGGGGAGCACACGGTGACGGCGGACGGCGCGCG
Organism: bacterium; assembly: GCA_037419475.1. Taxonomy (GTDB): domain Bacteria; phylum Bacillota; class Clostridia; order Oscillospirales; family Oscillospiraceae; genus Hominicoprocola. The sequence goes on along the minus strand of JAXYYF010000070.1, from coordinate 19,072 downwards.
CGTGGAGCTGACATACAAGGAATTTGAGCTGCTGCGTCTCTTCCTCTCGCATCCCGGCATGGCCTTTACGCGCGAGGCGCTGATGGAAAAGGTCTGGGGCGTGGACTACTGCGGCGAAACGCGCACGGTGGATATGCACATCCGCACCCTGCGCCAGAAGCTGGGAGCATACGGTGGACGCATTGAAACGGTGCGCGGTGTGGGCTACCGGTGGGAGGCAGAGAAGAAATGACGAAAAAGATCTTTCAATCCATCCTCACTGCCGGCGTGACCGTGCTTGCGTGCAGTCTGCTGCTGGTGATGGGCTGCTTTTACAGCTTTTTTGAGAGTATGCAGGAGCACCAGCTCGGCGATGAATTGAGTATTGCGGCGGCCGGCGTGGAGACGGACGGCGCAGATTATCTGGCGCGGATCAACTCTGACCGCTTCCGCATCACATGGATCGCTGCCGACGGTACGGTGCTGTTTGACACGCAGGCGGACGCCGCGGTGATGGAGAACCATTTGGCGCGCGAGGAGGTCCGCGAGGCGCTGGAGACCGGCTCCGGCACATCGACCCGTTACAGTGCGACGCTGCTGCAAAAAACCTTTTACAGCGCCGTGCGCCTGACAGACGGCACAGTATTGCGTATTTCCGTCAGCCGCGCGTCCATGGGGGCACTGCTGCTCGGCGCGTTCCAGCCGATTCTGCTGGTCGTGATCGTGATGCTGGTGCTCTCCGGCGTGATGGCGAGCCGTCTTTCCCGGCGTATTGTCGAGCCGCTCAACGCGCTCGACCTTGAGCATCCGCTGGAGAACGACGCATATGAGGAGCTTTCTCCGCTTCTGCGGCGCATCGACCGCCAGCGGCGGCAGATCGATTCTCAGCTGGCCGAGCTGCGGCGGAGGACGGATGAATTTACGCAGATCACCTCCGGCATGAACGAGGGTCTCGTGCTGCTGGATGAAAAGGGCGCGGTGTTGAGCATCAACCCTGCCGCGCAGACGATCTTCGGCGTGACAGAAGAATGCATCGGTCAGGATTTCCTGACGGTGGACCGGGAACGCTCGATGAGCCTCGCTCTCCGCGCGGCAATGACAGAGGGGCATAGCGAGGTTCGCGTCGAGCGCGGCGGCCGGGAGTACCAGTTCGATTTCAGCCGCATCGAGTCGGCCGGCCGGCCGGCCGGCGCGGTGCTGCTGGCCTTCGACATGACGGCACAGGCCTTTGCCGAGCGCAGCCGCCGCGAGTTCACGGCGAATGTATCGCATGAGCTCAAAACGCCGCTGGCAGGCATCATCGGCAGCGCCGAGCTGCTGGAAAACGGCATGGTCAAGGGGGAGGATGTCCCACGCTTTGTCGGCCACATCCGCGCCGAGGCGCAGCGCCTTGTGACGCTCATCGGTGACATCATCCGTCTTTCGGAGCTTGACGAGGGCGGCGAGCTGCCGGAGGAGACCGTCGATCTGCTTCCGCTTGCGCGGGAAGCGGCGGAGAGCCTTCGGACAGCAGCGGAGCAGAAGAATGTGACGCTTACGGTATCCGGCGAGAGCACGCAGATGACAGGCGTGCGGCGGCTTCTGTACGAGGTCATATACAATCTCTGTGACAACGCGGTGAAGTACAATGTGGACGGCGGAAGCGTGGATGTGACGGCTTTTGCGGAAGGGACGAATGTCTGCCTCACGGTGCGGGATACCGGCATCGGCATCCCGCCCGAACACCAGAGCCGCGTGTTTGAGCGTTTCTACCGCGTGGACAAGAGCCATTCCAAGGCCAGCGGCGGCACAGGACTGGGCCTTTCTATCGTCAAGCATGCCGTAGCGTACCATCACGGTACGGTCGAACTCAAAAGCGAGTGCGGGAAGGGAACGGAGATTACCGTCCGCTTCCCCCAAAAGTGAAGAAAGAGAAAAGCCGCTCGTTCCCGATGGGAACGAGCGGCTTTTGCTTTTTTTACTGGGCGGCGGAGCCGTTTTTTTATGCGAACAGGTAGCTGTACTTATCGCGCAGCGTGAAGATCAGCGCCTCGATATCGACCGGCAGGTCATTGTCGGAGGTGGAGAGATCATAGTCGCGCTCGTCCGCCATGCGGACGCGGACGTGCTTGCCGCCGAGGAAGAGAACGCCGGGATTCTTGCTTTCATTCATATCCTCTGCCGTCTGGAAGAGGGTGAACTTATCGTGGCAGGGCTCGCTGGCGTAGGGACAGAACTGCGTGCAGTTGCCGCACTCGTTGCACATCTTGTCCACATGGATGATCTGGTGGCTCTCGTCGGGCATGACGATAGCGACGTTTGCGCGGTTCGGGCAGGAATCGACGCAGTTCTCGCACACGGTGGAGCATTGCAGGCAGCGCTCACCTTCGCACTTGCCGGACATTTTGAGGATACCGTGCTTGGCAACAGCGTCAGACTCGGTAATGAACGCCTGCGCAGGGATCTCGTACTCATACGGTGCACCGATCACGGCTTCGGCGAAGCGTGCGGCGTCGGCGATGCCCTCGACCACGGTTGCGGGGCCGCGGTGTGCATCGCCCGCGCAGTACACGCCCTCGATGTTGGTCTGGAACGCGGGCCCCTTGCGCTCCATCTCAATGCCGTTGGCGGACATGAGGTCGGAGTCGACCTGCTCGCCGACGGCGGAGAGCACGAGGTCACAGGGAATGGAGAACTGCTCGCCGGACTTCATGGGGCTGCGGCGGCCGGACGCGTCGGGCTCGCCGAGCACCATGCGGTCACATAGAAGCTGGCCCTTGGCCTGCGCAACAGGCGCAGCCAGCTCGATGAACTCCACACCCTCGTCGATGGCGAGCTGGAGCTCGTGCTCGTCGGCGGGCATGAACTTCTTCGTGCGGCGGTAGAGAATGGTGGCGTGTGCGCCCATGCGCTTGGCCACGCGCGCGGCATCCATGGCGGTGTTGCCTGCGCCGACCACGACGATGTGACCGGAGAGGTTGGGCTTGACCTGCTTCTTTTCCTTCTTCATCCACTCGATGACGCCCTGCACATTGCCGGGAATGTCGAGCTTACCGGCCTTCCATGCGCCGGTGGCGAGAAGAATGTGGGTATAGCCCATTTCCTTGAGCTCTGCGACGGAGGGGGCGCTCTTGCCGCACTTGACCTCCACGCCGTACTTCATCATCAGGGCGATGTCCTTATCGATGGCTTCGTCGGAGATGCGGAAGGCGGGAATGACATAGCGCGGCACGCCGCCGAGCTTGCGCTCGCGCTCGAAAATAGTCGTTTCAATGCCCGCGCGGCCGCAGAAGTAGGCCGCGGCGATGCCGGTCGGGCCGCCGCCGATGATGGCGACGCGCTTGCCCTCGACGCGCTCGGGCAGCTTGATGGAGGCCATGAGGGCACTGTAGCCCTTCTCGGCGGCAAGAAGCTTGGTGTCGCGGATATGGACACTTTCTTCGTAGAAATTGCGCGAGCACTTGCCCTGACAGCGGTGCGCGCAGATGGTGCCGGTGATGAAGGGCAGAGCATTCTTCTCCGTGATAAGTCGAAGCGCGGGGCCATAGAGCCCCTTGCGGCAGAGCTCGATGTACTCGGGGATATCCTGCTCGATGGGGCAGCCGCCCTTGCAGGGTGCGGTGAAGCAGTCGAGCCAGGGAACCTGCTCGGTGGACTTGCGGCTGGGCAGCGGCTTGATGGGCTTCAGGTGATGGTAGTCCGTGCGCGCTGCGGCGGCAAGGGCGGAGATGGCGGCGGAGTCCGTGCCGGCAAAGGCGCGGTACTCCATCGGCTCGACCTTCCCGACCATCTGGCGCAGGCGGTTATAGCCGCCGGGCTTGAGGATCGTCGTGGCGACGGTGATGGGCCAAATGCCTGCGGCAAAGAGCCTATCGCAGTTGAAATACTCCGCGCCGCCAGCAAACGAAATGCGCATTTTGCCGCCGAACGCGCGGGAGATGCGATTGCACATCTCAATGGTCAGCGGGAAGAGACTGCGGCCGGACATATACATTTCCTCGTTCGGCAGCTCGCCGCGCGTGGTGTCCACGGGGAAGGTGTTGGAGAGCTTGAGGCCAAACTCCAGCCCCTCCTTGTCCGCCAGCTTTTGCAGACGCTCGAACATCGGCACGGCGTCCTCCCACTGGAGATCCTCGTTGAAGTGGTGCTCGTCAAAGACAATGTAGTCATAGCCCATGGAGTCGAGGATGCTGCGGGCTGTCTTGTAGCCGAGAATGGTGGGGTTGCACTTGACGAAGGTGTGCAGGTGCTTCTTCGTGAGCAGATAGCTTGCGATGCGCTCGATCTCCTGCGGCGGGCAGCCGTGGAGCGTGGAGACGGTGACGGAGCGGGACACGCGCGGAGAGATATGCGCGATGAAGTCACGCTCGGCGGGGAACAGCTCGGCGAGGACCTTCTTGCACTCCTTGAACTGCGCGGTCCTGCTCGCGTCCATCATGTTGTCGATGTAGCTGTTGACCTTGCGGCCCTTGATGCCCTCGAGGTCGTAGCCGACGGACATATTGAACACGAACCCGTCGGGATCGCCGAGTCCATAAACCTTGGAGATGACCTTGAGCGCGCACCAGGCCTTGATGTATTCGTCCTGCGCCTGTGGGACGGTCAGCTCGGTGGACCACTCCTGATTGTAGCCCTCGTCGGCGGCGAGAATGCACGGACGGGGTACGCAGGCGGCCAGCTCCGCACCGTCCATTTTCTGCACGGTCTTGACCTCAAAGAAGCGTGCGCCGGCGAAGTAGGCGGCGATGATGTTCTGCGCGAGCTGGCTGTTCGGGCCGGCGGCGGGGCCGAACGGCGTCTCGATGCGCTCACCGAAGATGGGAAGCGTCTTGCCGCTCGCTTCATACTTCTTGTGAACGCCGAAGATGTCGCCGCTCTGGGCGTACTCGGTTACGACCCAGTTCATCAGTGACGCGAATGGAATGGGATACATTTTCTCAGACATTGTGATTTCCTCCTGTGCTTAATACTCGCAGTGGTTCAGGTCGCCCCAGAGCTTCTTGGCGGCCTCGAGGATGTGGGCGTTCTCGGCCTCCTCGTCGATGCCGACGAGCTGACGGTCGAGCATGAGCGTTTTGCCCGCGGCGATGGTGGTCTGGCACTGGCGGCCGGTCATGCCGAAAATCATGTGGCCGTCGATGTTCGCGTCGGAGAACGGCGTGAAGGGCTTATAGTCCATGACGATGATGTCTGCCGCTGCACCGGATTTGAGCACGCCGAGCTCATCGGGGAAGTATTTCGCGCCAATCTTCGCATTATTTTTGAAGAGCATGTCCGTGACCTCGCACCAGCCGACGTTCGGCAGGCAATTCTGGCTGCGCTGGGAGCATAGGGCGACCTTGAGGCTCTCGAGCATGTCGTTGGTATAGGCGTCGGTGCCCATGCCGAGGAGGATGCCGCGCTTATAGAGCTGGAGGACAGGGCAGATGCCGATGGCGTTGCCCATGTTAGACTCCGGATTGTTCACGACCATCGTGCCGGTTTCCCGGATGATCTCCATCTCGGCGGTGTTGACGTGAATGCAGTGGCCGAGAATGGTTTTCGGGCCGAGAATGCCGTGATCCTGCAGGCGCTGGACGGGGCGGCGGCCATAGTTCTGGAGGGAATCGTAGACGTCGTTCATGCCCTCGGAGACGTGAATGTGATAACCCGTGCGGCCATTGTTGGCCGCCACCATGCGGTCAAAGGTCTTGTCGGAAATGGTGAAGAGCGCATGGCCGCCGAACATGGCCGCCAGCATGGGATCCTTGCGCTGTTCACATTCGGTGATGAAGTCGGCGTTCTCGGCAATGGCCTGAAGGCACTTTTCCTCGCCGTCGCGGTCACTGACCTCGTAGCACAGGCAGGAGCGCAGACCGAGCCGCTTGCTTTCCTCGGCGATGGTGTGGAGTGTGCCGGGGATCTCGCCATAGGAGGCGTGGTGGTCGAAGATGGTGGTCACGCCCTGCTTGATCGAGTCGAGGTAAAGCGCGGTGGCGCTGGCGCGGGTGCCGTCCATCATCAGGTGGCGGTCGATGGCCCACCATGTGCCGTCGAGGATTTCATAGAAGTTTGTGGGGTTGTTGCCGGCAATGGAAAGACCGCGGGCGAGGGCGGAGTAGATGTGCGTGTGCGCATTGATGAAGGCGGGCATGATGACGCCGCCCTTTGCATCCACGATCTCCGCGTCCGCATATTTCGCACGCAGCGCAGCCTCCTCGCCGACCTCAACGATCTTTGTGCCCTCGTAGGCGACCGCGCCGTGCTCATAATAGCCGCAGCCCTCGCTGTCGCGGGTGATAAGGCGTCCGTTGGTGACAAGCTTCATAAAGCAGTTCCTCCTTGGTTAAATGGTTTTAACTGACTAACTTTTCGGATAAAACAAAAGACGCTTCAAGCGAGTCTCACTCGCCCGAAACGTCAGCGTTTCTGCCGGAGTGATAGTTTCAGCCCGTGCGCGCAGCACTTCGTTACAGCTATCAATCTTGGATTGTAGATTCATTTTACAGGAAAGCGGGAACAATTTCAATGGAAAATTCGTCAAAATCCGTGAAAACGGCCTTGACAAAACGGAGAAAGAGACGCGCCGCTTTTGTGCAGAAAAACGATACCCCGCGTTGGCCGTGTAGACCCCGTCAAAACCTGCACCTTCTGGAACAGGTGGGTCGCCTCTGTCCGGTTTTACTGCTTCCAACGTCCAGCCGCAAAGGGCAGCCGGGAGGCCTGCAAACCACCGGAACGTACTGGCGTCCCTTATGACGAAATGTGGGTTTATAAAGAGCCTATCACGCACCACGCAGGGTATTTTCTATTGTAGGCCGGGAGACGGAAAAAATTCGTCGAAAGGGAGAATTATTCTTCCTCGTCGTCCATCAGCTGTTCCATAAAGAGGTCGTATACGGCGTCAAGCTCTTCCTCGTCCATGACGTTGGAGAGCATCTCCTCGCCGTCGACCATCTCGCTTTTGAGGATGATGAGGCCGTACTCGTCCTCGTTCTCGTCCGCGCCCTCCTCTACAACGGGGAAAAAGGCCATGTAGGTCGTGCCGTTGTGCTCAAGCGCGTCGATGTATTCCAGCTCGATGTCATTGCCCTCCTCGTCCGTCAGCGTGACGAAATTCGGGCCGTATTCTTCGCTCATGGGGGTGTCCTCCTCCAAAGTTTAAGATTTGCGATACAGGCAGTATAGCGCATTTTCACGCACAATGCAAGTTTGACATCCTTCGGGTTTTGTATTACAATAAACTATCTATTGCTATAGGAAACAAACGGATACGGAGCGGTCAGCCGCTCTTCAATTCTCAAAAGGAGGTGGCGCATCATGGAAGAACGACGCGAGAGCACTCATGCGCCTCACAGAAAGCATAAAAGGAGAAATGCCGGACACACGGCGCTCAAGATCGTCGGCACGGTTTTGGCCATCGGCGTCGTGACGTCGCTGATGTTTTTCGGTATTTTCATGAAGTACGTCCACACGACGCTCGAGCCGCTGCTCGATATCGACGCGAGCGCCTATACGCTCAATCAAAGCTCTGTGGTCTACTATCAGGACAAGATGACGGGCGAATGGGTGGAGCTGACGAAGATCCACGGCTCGGAGGATCGGACGAGCATCGAGTATTCCGATATCCCGGATCATGTCTGGCAGGCGCTGGTGTCCATTGAGGACGAGCGCTTCTTCCAGCACCACGGCGTGGACTGGAAATCGACCGGCAAGGCCGTGTTTACCATGCTCACCGGCGGTGGGAACCAGCGCGGCGGCTCGACGATCACTCAGCAGGTCATCAAAAACCTGACAGGCAACAACGAGCCGACCATCAAACGCAAGATCACCGAGATCTTTCAGGCGCTGCGCTTTGCCAAGAATTACTCGCGCGAAGAGATCCTGACGATGTACCTCAACATCGTCTACTTCGGTAACAAATCCTACGGCATCGAGGCTGCGGCGGAGAACTACTTCGGCAAGCATGCCAGCGAGCTGGACGTGGCAGAGGGTGCGGCGATCGTCGGCATCACGCAGTACCCCTCGCTCTACGATCCCTCACGTCAGGGTACGCTCAACAGCGGCAAGACCTACCGCGAGAAGAATAAGGAGCGTCAGGAGACTGTGCTCGGCAAGATGCATGAGCTCGGCTATCTGGATGACGCGGCGTATGAGCAGGCGATGAATGAAAAGCTCGTCTTTGTCTGGGACAGCGACTACGTTGCCTCCGACAACGGCAGTGATACGCCGGTCGAAACGGTCACGGAGGCATACGATTCCTACTTTGTCGAGCAGGTGTTTCTCGATGTGGTCGATGCGCTGCATACGGAAAAGAGCTATTCGGTCGAGGCGGCGCAGAAGCTGCTCTACACCGGCGGCTACCGGATCTACGCGACCGTTGATCCCGAAATGCAGGAGCTGGTTGAAAAGGTTTACGGCGATCAGAGCAATCTGCCCTACACCTCGTCCAAGGGCGAGCAGCTCCAGTCGGGTATGACGGTGATCGATAACGAGACGGGCAACATCGTCGCCATGGCCGGACGCATCGGCGAGCGAGAGGGCCGCTTCCTCTTCAACTATGCCACGGCCTCCCGCCCATGCGGCAGTGCCATCAAACCGATTGCGGCCTACGCACCTGCGCTTGATAACGGAACGATTAATACCGCGACGGTGATCGACGACTATCCGGTGCGCATGATGGAAAACGACGCAGGTACGGAAAAGGGCTGGCCGAAAAACTCGTATTCCGGCTACAAGGGCCTCATTACGCTGCGTGAGGCGCTGCGCGTATCCACCAACACGGCGGCGGTGCGTGTGCTTGAAAAACTCGGCGCTTCGGCCTCCTATGAGTTTATGACGCAGAAGCTCGGCTTCACGACGCTTGTCAACGACGACGTCAACTCCGCCGCGCTCGGCCTCGGCGGCCTTACGCGCGGCGTGAACACGGTGGAGATGGCGGCGGCCTATTCCGCCTTTGCCAACGACGGCGTATACACCAAACCGCGCACGTACATCGAGGTGCGCGACAACAACGGCAATCTCGTGCTGGAGAACAAGCAGGAATCGTGGCCGGCGATGAAGGAGTCCACTGCCTACACGATCAATGAGATGCTCAAAAATGTCGTGCGCAGCGGCACCGGCACGGGCGCAGCCTTCTCCGGTATGACCATCGCCGGCAAGACCGGTACGACCAGCAACAACCACGACCGTTATTTTGTCGGCTACACGCCGTATTATACGGCGGCGGTCTGGATCGGCTACGATCACAACGCCCGCATTTCGGCCTCCGGCAACCCGGCGGCGAACCTGTGGAAACTGGTGATGAGCAAGGTCCATGAAAATCTGCCGAACAAGGACTTTACCGGCACGCCGAACAACATGGTGCAGGTGACGGCCTGCACGCGCACCGGCCTTTTGCAGGGCCCGCTGTGTCAGGATGTTCAGACTGTGTGGGTGGACAAGGACTATGCCCCCTCGCTCACATGCGACGGACATGTGTATATCAATATCTGTACGGAGAGCGGCAAGCTTGCCGGCGAATACTGCCCGACGGAGAGCGTAAAGACAGTCAACGCGATCGACTTCACGACGGAGAACCTGACGAACGGCTGGGGCTATGAGCGCAGCATTCTGCTCACCCCCTTGAGCGCAAGCCAGCAGGATGAATATGCGGCGATGAAGGCGGCAGATCCGAGCTTTGTCATTCCCGAGGGCAATGCTATCACAGCGAACGACAGTGAGAATGTGCTGGTGGATCTGACGATGCGCGGCACGTGCGGCGTGCACCGCTACACCGAGCCGGAGCAGCCGGATAACGGCTATTTCGACGAAAACGGCACATGGGTGCCTGCCGATCCTGAGGGGCCGTCCGATCCCGATGCACCGGGCGACGCGCCGGCCGCGGAGGAGAAGCGGGCGGGCGGAACATCGGAAAATGCGGCGTTCCTCGACTGGCTGCTGAGCAATGCGGCATAAGGAAAATGAAAAAGGAAGGCTCAGATCGAGCCTTCCTTTTTTGCGTGCCGGAGCTGGGAGGCGAGCAGGAGGAAAAAGGGAAAGAGGATCATTCCTGCCACGCCGAAGCTGCAAAAGCCGAGGTACATGGCGGCAAGCGACGCGATGGGCGGCAGACCGGCCTGTGCGGCCATCAGGCGCGGCTCCATGATGTTGCGCACGGTGAGCGTGCAAAGGTAGAGCGCGAGCAGTGCGGCTGCGCGCGGAACGCGGCCCGCGAGAAGCTTGACGAGCGCCCATGGGATGAGCACCGTGCCGGTGCCGAACACCGGCAGCGCGTCGACGAGTGTGATGAGGAAGGCGGCGAGCAGCGCATAGCGCTCGCGCAGGAGAAAGAAGCCGAGGAGAAGCTGGCAGAACGTCAAAAAGCACAGAGCCGCCTGTGCGCGCAGCCACCGGCCGATTGAGCGGGTGAGACAGCCGCGCCAGAGCAGCACGCGTTTCCGCGCTTCGCGCGGCAAGCGCTCCCGCGCGGCGGCGAGCAGCGCGGGGTAGGAGGACGAGAGAAAAAAGACGGCCAGCACCGTTGTCGCACCTGCAAGCAGAAAGCGCGGCAGCGAGGCGGCGAGTGCTGCCAGCGCGCTCAGCAGCCGTCCGAGAAGAGCGCTGAGGAGCTCGCCAAGCCGGGCGGAGAAATCGGAGAGCTGTTCTGTGAGAAATGCCTGCAACCATTCGGGGCAGAGCGCACAGTAGGCCTCCAGCCGCGCGGTCAGCTGCGCGGTGTACTCCGGCAGTGCGCCCAGCACGCGGGGGGCAAGGGTGAGAAAACTCTCGGCTTCGGAGAAAAGTGAGGAGAGCAGCAGCGAAAGCAGTCCGCCGAGCAGAAAGAGCAGGAAAAGTGTCAGCACCGCGGCGGAGAAGCCGCGCTGAAAATGAAACTGCCGCTGTAAAAACCGGATGGCGGGCTCCATCGCGGCCGCGGCGGCAAATGCCAGAAAAAAGGGCAGGAGCCACCAGAACAGGTAACGGAAGAAAAGGTAGGCGAGCGCGAGAAGTGACGCAGCATAGGCGAGTGTGATGAGAAAATCCTTTTTTTGTGCAGAGTGCAAGCCGACGCCTCCTTACGGAATACAGATATGGTGAAAAAAGCGGTTGCTATCCGTACAAAATTATGATACAATCCGCAATCATCGGTGAAAAGACATTTGACCATGGAGTGTGAACAATAATGGGCGCAAAGACAAAGTTTTATCTGGTCGCAGCGGATGCGCTGCCGGAAATCTTTCTGAAGGTGGCTGAGGCCAAGCGGATGCTCTATGCGGGCGAGGTATCCACAGCGGGCGAGGCTGCGCGGCAGGTCGGCATCAGCCGCAGTGCGTTTTATAAGTACCGCGACAGTGTTCAGCCCTTCAACGACATGAAAACCGGCCGCATCATTACGTTTTATGCGCTGCTCAAGGATAACCCCGGTGTGCTGAGCAATGTCCTCTCTATTTTTGCCGGTTCCGGCGCGAATATACTCACCATCAACCAGAGCATCCCGACCAACGGCTGCGCCGCAGTGACCATTTCGGCAGAGACGAGCGACATGCGCGAGTCGCTTGAGGAGCTCATCGCCTGCGCCGCGGAGACGGCGGGCGTGGTGAAGTTTGAGATCCTCGCGGGCTGAACCCCTCTCTATTCTATGGCATACAATGGATCAGCAGACTGCTTTGCGGTTTGCCGATCCATTTTTTTGCAGTTGGAGAAGGGATCTGACATGAGCCTGATCGTACAGAAATTCGGCGGCAGCAGTGTGCGCGACCGTACGCACCTGCTGCGCGCCATGGAGATCGTCAAGCGCACATGGGAGGCGGGAGACGAGGTCATTGCCGTGCTCAGTGCGCAGGGCGATACGACGGATGAGCTGCTTGCGCGCGCCCACGAGCTGACGGACGACGTGCCGCCGTGCGAGCTCGATGCGCTTCTCGCCACCGGCGAAACGGCCAGCGTGGCCCTCGGCTCGATCGCGCTCCACACGCTCGGTGTGCCAGCGGTGCCGCTCTCGGGCTGGCAGGTGCCGATCCTGACCGACGGCGTGCACGGCGGAGCGAACGTCACGGCTGTGGGCGCAGAGCGCATCCGCCGTGAACTTGAAGCGGGCAGAGTCGTGCTCGCAGCGGGCTTTCAGGGCATAGATGAGATGGGAGACGTGACCACGCTCGGACGCGGCGGCAGCGATACGAGCGCTGTGGCGCTGGCGGCTTTCCTCGGCGCGGAGCGTTGCATCATCTACACCGATGTCGACGGCGTGTACACCACCGACCCGCGTGTGTGTCCGACGGCGCGGCGGCTCGAACGCATTTCCTATGACCACATGCTGCGTCTGGCCGCCTGCGGCGCGCAGGTGCTCCACGACCGCTCGGTCGCGCTGGCCGCGCGTTATGGCACTGCATTGGAGGTGCGCTCGTGCGAGCCGGAGAGCATCGGTACGCGCATTGCGCCGGAGGCGGACTGCGGCGGCGTGACCGGTGTGACGCGCAGCCGGAGCGGTGGGGGAGAGGTGGTGCGCGTGACGGCTATCGGCTCCTCGCTCCCATCGCTTGCGGCAGTCCGGGCGGCAGTCATGGGCGTTGAGAGTGCGGGGGGTACGGTGTTCGGCGTTGAGGAAGGCGAGCAGCGCGTGACGCTGCTCGTGCGCGCGGAGGACGCGGACACGGCGCTGTGCGCCGTACACGACGCGCTGTGTCTGTGATGGACGGAAGACGAAAAAGGAGCCTGACGGCAGATACCGTCAGGCTCCTTTGGCCTGTGTGAGGGGGATGCCGCGCTCACGCGCCGGCACTGTAAGAATCTCCGTAGAAATCCGGTTCTGTGACGCCATCGAACACCGCGTCGGGGCAGTGCATCTCGGCGGCTGTGCCGGTGCAGAACACATCAAAGCGCCAGCCCTCGTCCGTGCGGAGCAGTACAATGGGAAAGGTGAGCGTGAACTCAAAGCTTGTTTTCATCCGCTCATCGCGCTCTTCATAGCTCTCGCCCTGATGCGGATAGGGGTAGGAATAGTGTGCCGTTACCGTGAACTCGATGCGCTCGTTCGTCTGCTCGACAAGCGTAAATTCGTCGGGAAAGACAGGGTTATAATACTGGTCGCCGTAGGAAGCGTCGAGAATGTAGAGCTGTCCGTCATGCTCGATGTAGATGGGAGTGCCGTTGAGCTCCGTCCAGAGACGGTCGGTGAACACGCCGTGTACTACGCGGTCAAGGTCAGCCCAGCTCTGATATCGGCCCGAGGAGCTGACGTAGATGTATTCGGAGCCTTCAGGTGTGTAGGTGCTGTGCTCGTCTGAGACACCGGACGGCGCGGGAAAGGCATCGTCGATGCCGGTTGTCTCTCCGCCGAACATGGCGTCATAGAGCGCGGCGGCCTGCCGGTAGAGCAGCTGCTGCTGCGCGTCGAGGCAGTCCGGCACGGCGAGCGCGAGCGCGCAAGCGTCCAGCGGCACGTCTGCGTCTGTGAGGTAGGTTTCCGTGCTCTCCGGCTCGGCGGGGGTGTTCGGCTCCGTCCCGCAGCCGGCGAGGGCAAAGAGCGCCAGCGCCGCGAGAAGCGTGGAAAGCAGTCGTTTCATGGTTCGCGTCCTCCGTTTTACTTGAATTTTGCTCATTCTTCGGCAAAGCGCTGCTTTGCTCGGTTGATCTTTTTAGCGTAGCGATCCTCCTCCGAGAAGATGCAGCCGCAATATTTCTGCATGTAAAGCCCCATCTCGCGCGCCTTGGCCTGCCCTTCGCGGAAGCCGGGGCGGAAGTCACGGTAGAGAAATTCCACGCCGTATTTTTTTCCCATCGTCTCGCCCACAGCTTTTAAAAGCTCGTGGTTCTGATAGGGTGAGATGAGCAGCGACGAGGTAAAGGCCGCATATTCGTGCTCACTCGCGTACTTTGCCGCCGTGCCGAGACGAATGGTGTAGCAATGCGCGCAGCGGTGGTCGATGTCTGCGGCGACGGCGCGGACAAAGCTGCGCAGACCGTAGTCCTCAAGAATGTGCACCTCGACGTGCTCACGCTCGCCGTAGTCGAGCAGTGTCGAGCGGCGCATGTCATATTCTGTCCACGGATGGATATTCGGGTTGAACCACAGCGACACCGGCTCAATCCCCTCGCCGCGCAGCGTGTCCACGCAGTAGACCGAGCACGGCGCGCAGCAGGAATGCAAAAGAATTTTGTCCATGAATGTCATCTCACTCTTTGTTGGTATTCCGTTAGACGGAAAAAGGTTTCCGCGCAAAAGATTGTCTTTAAAATTTTAACATATTGTAAAGGCTTTGACAACGCTTCTTTTTCCAATTGACGCGGGCGTCCTTTCTATAGTATAATACATTGATTTAATATGCGGCGCTTTGCGCAAAAAGGAGAAGAAAACCTATGTGGATCGCGGACGGATGGAAGGATTACGAGCTGCTCGACTGCGGCGGCGGTGAAAAGCTGGAGCGTTGGGACAGTCAGGTTCTGGTGCGCCCCGATCCGCAGGCCATTTGGGAGACGCCGCATGCGAACCGAGGCTGGAAGAACGCACAGGGGCGCTATCACCGTTCCTCCTCGGGCGGCGGCCACTGGGACAAGGAGCGTTTGCCGGAGCAGTGGCAGATGCACTACCGCGACCTGACGTTCCAGTGCAAGCCCATGAACTTCAAGCACACCGGCCTTTTCCCCGAACAGGCGGTGAACTGGGACTTTGCGCGCGAAAAAATCGAAAATGCGGGCCGCCCGATCCGCGTGCTGAACCTGTTTGCCTACACGGGCGCGGCGAGCGTCGCTTGTGCCAAGAGCGGCGCGAGTGTGTGCCACGTCGACGCGGCAAAGGGCATGGTCGCGTGGGCGAAGGAGAATGCCAAGGCCAGCGGCCTTGCCGATGCGCCGATCCGCTGGATCGTGGACGACTGCGCGAAGTTCGTCGAGCGGGAGATCCGCCGCGGAAAGACCTATGACGCGATCATCATGGACCCGCCGAGCTACGGCCGCGGCCCCGGCGGTGAGGTGTGGAAGCTGGAGGACAACCTCTTCCCTTTCGTCAAGCTCTGCGCACAGGTGCTCAGCGACAAACCGCTGTTCGTCATCATCAATTCCTACACCACAGGTCTTGCGCCCTCTGTGCTCGGCTACATCCTGCATCTGCTCGTCGCGGAGAAGTACGGCGGCAGGGTGACGTGGGACGAGCTGGGCCTTCCGGTCACAGAGACTGGCCTTGCACTGCCCTGCGGCGCGACCGGCCGCTGGCAGTGCGAGTGAGAAATGGAAAACGATCAATGGAGAAAATTATGTCAACCATGCTGCGAACTGAAAATCTGACGTATTCCTATCCGGCGGGCGAGGAGGACGCGCAGCCCACGCTGGCTCTGCGCGGCGTAACGCTCACTATTGAGCGCGGCAGCTTCACCGTTATCCTCGGACATAACGGAAGCGGAAAGTCCACGCTGGCCAAAACCTTTAACGCGGTGCTTCTGCCGTCGGGAGGAAAGGTGTATGTTGAGGGAATGGACACGGCGGACGAGAGTATGCTGCTGGAGATCCGCCGCCGCGTGGGCATGGTGTTCCAGAACCCCGACAACCAGATCGTCGCCAACGTCGTGGAAGAGGATGTGGCCTTTGCCCCGGAAAACCTCGGCGTACCGACGGAAGAGATCCGGCGGCGCGTGGACGACGCGCTGCGCACCGTCGGCATGGAAAAGTTTGCGCGGCATGCGCCGCATCTGCTCTCCGGCGGACAAAAGCAGCGCATTGCCATCGCCGGCGTGCTGGCGATGCACCCGCAGTGCATCGTGCTCGACGAGGCGACCGCCATGCTCGACCCCATCGGACGCAGCGAGGTCATCTCGACCATCGAGCATCTGGGGCGCGACGAGGGTATCACGGTCGTGCTCATCACGCACCACATGAACGAGGCCGAGCACGCAGACCGCGTGATCGTGATGAACGACGGAACCGTCGCCATGGACGGAACGCCCCGCGAGGTGTTCACCGAGGTCGAGCGGCTCAAGTCCATGGGGCTGACCGTGCCGGACACGGTGGAGCTTTTGTATGAGCTGCGCGCGGAGGGCTGTGACCTTCCGCTTACGGCGCTGACCGTCGATGAGTGCGCCGACGCACTGATGAAGCAGTTTGGATAACGGCGAAAAAGAGGATAAACGACTTGGACGAAATCATTCGTATTGAAAATTTAACGCACACCTACGGCGAGGGAACGCCTTTCCGCCGCAGCGCGGTGGAAAACCTGTCGCTTGACATTTACCGGGGCGAGTTCCTCGGCCTCATCGGCCACACGGGCAGCGGCAAGTCGACGCTCATTCAGCATCTCAACGGCCTTTTGAAGCCGACGGACGGCCATATCCTGCTCGATGGGAAAGACATCTGGGCCGAACCGAAGAAGATCCGTGATGTGCGCTTCCGCGTGGGGCTGGTGTTCCAGTACCCGGAGTATCAGCTTTTTGAGGAGACTGTCTATAAGGACATCGCCTTCGGCCCCGGCAACATGGGCCTGACGGTGGAGGAGATCGACCGGCGTGTGCACGACGCGGCGCGCTTTGCGGGCCTGAGCGAGGAGCTGCTGCAAAAATCGCCCTTCGCGCTCTCCGGCGGACAGAAGCGCCGCGTGGCCATTGCGGGCGTGATCGCCATGGAGCCGGAGGTGCTTGTGCTCGACGAGCCGAGCGCCGGTCTCGACCCGCAGGGGCGGGAGGAGCTGCTCGCGCACATCCGCGCCTATCATAAGGAACGCGGCAACACGGTCGTGCTCGTCAGCCACTCGATGGACGAGATCGCGCGGAACGCCGACCGCATCGCGGTGCTCTCCGACAGCCACGTGCTCATGAGCGGCACGCCGCGCGAGGTCTTTGCCCGCGCGGACGAGTTGGTCAGGGCGGGGCTGGACGTGCCGCAGGTCACACGCGTCGCTATGGCGCTCAAGGCGCGCGGCATGGACATCGACACGGCGGTCTACACCGTTGAAGAGCTCAAGTCCGCCCTTCTTGCGCGGCGGAAGGGAGGGACCACATGCTGAAGGATATTACGCTCGGCCAATATTTCCCCGGCGATACGCTGGCCCACCGCCTCGACCCGCGCACGAAGCTGCTCGCCACGGTTCTTTATATCATTGCGATCTTTGCGGCAAAGGGCGTGCCCGCCTACACGCTCGTGATCCTGTCTCTGATCGTTGCGGTGCGCATTTCCAAGGTGGGCGCGCGGGCGCTTTTCCGCGGCCTCAAGCCTGTGATGATCATTATTGTGTTCACGGCGGTGCTCAACCTCTTTTATACGCCCGGCACAGTGCTGGTGCAGTTCGGCATCTTCCATATCACGCGTGAGGGCATCATCACGGCCATCGCCATGATTCTGCGCATCACGCTGCTCATCATGGGGACATTCCTCTTGACCTATACGACCAGCCCAATCCGTCTGACAGACGGACTGGAGAGCCTGCTCGGCCCGCTCAAGAAGATCGGCGTTCCGGTGCATGAGCTGGCGATGATGATGTCTATAGCCCTGCGCTTTATTCCCACGCTCATTGAGGAGACGGACAAGATCATGTCTGCGCAGAAGGCGCGCGGCGCGGATTTTGAATCCGGAAGCCTGATCCAGCGCGCCAAGGCGCTCATCCCGCTGCTTGTGCCGCTGTTTGTCAGCGCCTTCCGCCGTGCGGACGAGCTGGCGACGGCGATGGAGTGCCGCTGCTATCACGGCGGCGAGGGGCGCACCAAGCTTCATGTCCTGCGCTATGAAACGCGCGACTATCTGGTGCTTGCGTTCTACGGCGTGCTGTGCGCCGGGATGTTTCTTCTGAAAAAGTTTTCCTGAAGTTCAAAAAAAGGACATATATCATGCGAAACATTGCGCTAAAATTGATGTATAACGGTACGGCCTACCACGGCTGGCAGATGCAGCGCACGGAGGCGAGCGTGCAGGAGACACTCCAGCGCGGCCTTTCGATGGTCTGCGGCGAGAAGGTGAAGCTCACCGGTGTGGGACGCACGGACGCGGGCGTTCACGCCGAGCGCTACGTGGCGAACTTCCACACATCCTCGCGCATCCCCATTGAGCGCCTGCCCTTTGCGGTCAACACGCATACGCCCGAGGACATCGTGGTGCGCGAGGCGGTCGAGGTGGCGGATGATTTCAATGCCATCGGCTCGTGCCTGAAAAAGGAGTACACCTACCGCATCTATAATTCGCGCATCAAGAATCCGTTCTATGTCAATCGCGCATACTTCTACCCCAAAAAGCTGGACGAGGCCGTGATGGACGAGGCGGCGCGGGCCTTTGAGGGAACGCACGATTTCCGCGCTGTGCGCTCGGTCGGCACGGAGACAAAGACCACCGTCCGCACGGTGTACTACTGCCGCGTGACGCGCAGCGGCGAGCTGCTTGAGCTCAAGGTCTGCGCGAACGGCTTTCTTTATAACATGGTGCGCGCCATCACCGGAACGGTGCTCTACGCCGCCGAGGGCAAGCTCACGCCGGAGGACATTCCCAGAATACTCGACTCCGGCGACCGCACGCTTGCCGGCCCCACGGTGCCGCCGGGAGGGCTGTACATGACAAGACTTTGGTATGAGGATGAACGGCTCAATGACTGACAGGGAAAACCTCACCCGCGAGGATTTTCAGGAGCGGCGCGCCGCACCGAAGCGGCACGGCACGCTTCACCGGATCCTTGTGCTGGGACTGACGCTCGCCGTGGTGCTGCTGGCGGTGATGGCCGCGGCCTATCTGGACCTTTCCAATTTCGACAGCCTGCGCCGCGCGCTCAACTATAATAAATCCGACGCAGCAGGCGGAAATACATACGTCTATGATAATGACCGCACAAACCGCTATGCGCTGCTCGGCGAGCGGCTGATCGTCGTCTCCACCACGCGCATGAGCGTGCTGGCCAACGATGGTACGGTGGTCTACGCGCAGGAGGTCAAGCTGGACTCTCCCGCCATCGCCATCGGCGGAAAGACCGCCGCGGTCTACAGCGTCGGCGGCACATCACTCTATATTCTCGGAGAGAAGGGGCTTGTGCGCGACATGAGCGCAGAGACGGGAAACGGCGTGATCTCGGTAAAGCTCAACAGCTCCGATCTGCTTGCGCTCGTGACAGACAAAAGCGGATATAAATCCGCCGTTTCGTTCTACAGTGCCTCCGGTGAGCGCAGCTTCACCTTCAATTCCTCCAATCACTACA
>JAXYYF010000069.1:0-2863 GCA_037419475.1 bacterium | reverse complement strand
TATCCCCATATAAGCGGATTGTATTTGCAAACTCGGATGTTTCAGATATTTCTCGATCCACTTACCGTGGCATGCCGTTCCCGTAACTGAACCGGGAACATATCCTGCCCACCTTCATTTGCAGGCTCATCGTACACTACTAAAAAAATTTTTTCAAGAGGAAACCTCACTTTGTAATAATCTCGTAACATAGCCGACATTTTGTTGCAAACCATCAAATACTGTTTCAGGCAAATAGCAGGCTGCAGGTCAGCGCCGCCGCACCTCCACTGACATAGTACAACACATCAACTCCTCCCAAGCCGCAATCTGGCTGCGGTCGAAATCTATGAACCAGGCTTAAAGCGCTCCAATGGGCGACCTACACATGGGCCTTTTGTTACCACTTGCTCATAATCTTTCCGAACACCTGTAGCTTTTCATCATCATAACGCTGGACGACCAGCATTACGTTCTCGCCCACCATGAAATCGGAGTCCTCATGCTGGTAGGAGTAGTTACACATACAGACCACGCCATCGGGCAGGTTGCAGAACACACCGCCACCATACTTACCGGAAATGACTGCGAGACGGCGACACCCTACCGGATGGCGCAGCTCTGCTCCAAGGAAGGGATTGGTCTCTATCTCCTTAACGGAAATAATCAGTTCATCCTTCTCAGGATCATAGACCTTGACGATGCAATCGAGCTCCACGCCCGCGTGGTATTTGTTGCGCAGGTCGGGAATTGCCGTATAGCTTATCTCGCGCTGGGTAAGGTCAATGTCATGGCCGTAGCACTCTGCAAGGCAGCGCCGGGGACCCACCGCCATAAGCTGGCATTTCACACGCGCTCCAATGCTATGCAGGTCCTCACGGTGGGCGAAGAAGTACCGCTGGCTACGGCTCGCAAGGCGACGGGAGCCAACGGCGAAGCCCGCCTCACGCTCGACCTTGATGATAATGAAGTCGATCTTTGCGCCGACCATATTTTGCAGCACGTAATCAGGTCGTTCTTCACCCTCCTCCCACATCTCCGTTTCGGGGATCATGATACGCACGCGGTAGGGGACCACGATGGCGCAGTACATGGTGAGCTTTTCCTTCTTCTCCGTCCGCGGGTTCCAGACATAACTGGAACGCGGATCCACACCGATAATCGTACCGGCAAGGGCGCTGCGGCCGCGGTAGGAGGCGTAGATGGAGTTCCACTCCTGCCGTTCCTCCGGCGTCAAACCGCGGTCAAGCTCGTTGAATTTCAGCTCAAAGAAGAGCTGTCTGTCGCTCTTTACAGCCGCCTTTGTCCGCACGGACTGCACAGACGGCACGGACGGCGCAGGTCGTACGGGCAGCACGATTGACGTGGGCTGCGCAGGCGCCTCCTCTTCGGTCACCTCCCTGCGCGGCTCCCGGAAGCCCCAGTCATCCTCCTCGGCGTCAGGCGAGGCTGCATCCCTTGCCGGCACAGGTTCAGGCTCTTCAGAAAGATCTATGCTGTACTCCGGCGGTTCCGATGCGGCTTCGTGCGCTTCGTGTATTTCCGGAAGCTTTCCGGGCGTGATATCTACGCCATCGGCATCTCTTTTGGTCTCAGGCCCCGCCGTATCTTTGCTGCGGGCATCCAACACGCTCTCCACCGCAGCGGAGATCGCATCGGGCGGTTCAGCCCGAGATGCACCTTCTTCCGCCGCAGACGCTTCTTCCTTTGGCGCGGGAGTCACTTTCTCCTCGGCAGAAATATCTGCCGCTGACATTTCCGCCGAAGCAGTCTCCGCAAGGTTTTCTTCCCTGTCCTCCTTTGGCGGGTCGCCGCCCACGCTCGTATCGTCGGCATCCTCGGCCGGCTCCGTCGTGGGAACAGCTTCCGTCCCGCAGTCCTCTGCCGTCCCGCTTTCGCCGGACGGAAGGTCATTTTGCGTCATGTCGCCGACGTCTGCCGCTGTGCTTTCTTCGAGCGCGACGGTCTTGGGAACTTCCTCTTCCGGGGTGATCTTTTTTCTTGCCATACTCGTATCCTCCTGGCATTATATTTTTTCTGGCTCCTGCGAGCCAAAAAAGCGATGGGTGCCGTCCTCCTGACGGACGGCGAGAATATGGTGACGGGGAAGCTCGATGCCGTAACCGTTCGACCGGTCCGAGATCCAGATAAGCCTCTCCCCTTTCATGCGCTGTATCGCCATAATGCGGTACGGGGTATCCATCCACGCGACTGTGTGGAGAAAGGACAGCTTCCTGGTCTGCCCTGTGAAGCGAAGCAGGCGGGGCGGCTCCAGCCGTTCGCAGGAAAAGAACTCCGGCTCGCAGTACGTCAGCTCCAGCATGACGTCAACGGCCTCCAGATAGCGCTCGTCCACCGCGCGCTTGCCGTAGCAGACCACATCCTCCTGAAAGTACACGAAGTTTGTCCCCGTCCGAAGCTGACGCAGCATAACATCCATTCGGTGCTGCGAGATCTCAAATCGCTCCTTCCGGTAATGCCGGACGGTGAGTGCGTAAAGCTGCCGCAGACGTATATACTTGACCTGCTTGAGCACGGAAATGATGTACTTTTGTTGATCGGATAGCAGCATAGGGATCTCCTCCTTCACGCCGTAGAGGAGAGCGAATTGAGATACGGGTCGATCAGCAGGTCGCTCTCACCCTCGGCAATACAGTTGAACAGCACAGCCATGATGTAGGCCGTGCTGTTCTTCACGTTTTCTTCTCGATTTTCACGCAGCTTATGCTCCACTTCCCGCAGGATCATGCCGTCCAGCCGCCGCAGCTTTGCCCGCACGCGGCTCTGCGGCAGCGTGGCGTTCCCGATGCGGTAGCTGTCCGCGTAATAAAGGCGCTCAATGGCGTTTTCAAATACCAGCGCCGTTTCCAGCGGGAAACAGGAA
>JAXYYF010000068.1:0-1465 GCA_037419475.1 bacterium | reverse complement strand
CAGCGCGCGAGGCCCCGCATCCGGACGGCGGCGTCGATGCGACGGCGCCGCATGTTCCGGCGCGCCAGATCGCGCCGTTCCTCCGGGGTCATGCCGCCCCAGATCCCGTACTGTTCGTCCGTCTCCAACGCCTGGCGGAGGCATTCGGCCCGCACCGGGCAGGACAGGCACGCCTGTTTCGCGATCTCGGTCATCTCGCGCGCGTACGCCCCGTCTCCGACCGGGTAGAAGATGTCGGGCTCCAGCCGCGAGCATGCGGCGCGCCCCCTCCAGTCGGACCCTTTCATGCCGTGCCCCCTCCCGGTCACCGGCGCACGGTCGGTTCGATGAATTCGAGACGGGGCACGGGGCCGCGCGTCCTGTCACGGACCATGCGGATCGCCGTGGCGACCGTCCGCCATGGCAGGCCGGTCCTCGCCGTCAGTTCGGTGGCGCTCATGCCCGCCCTGTGCGCCTCGGCCAGGCGTTCCAACTGCTCCTCGTTCAAGCGATCTCCTCCAACAGTGCGGGCGCGGCCTTGGCGCGCGCCATCCAATCGTCTATCACCGTGTCCTCGGGCACGCCTTTGACACGCCGGTAGGAGACGGCGAGCCCGCCGTCATGCTCCGCGGCGTCCAGGATCACGCCGACGGGTATGCCGTCGGCGACGAGGATGTCGCGGGCCACGCCCTTCAAATCATGGCGTGCAAGGTTCCTCACGGCCATATGGGCGCGCTCGTCGCGGTACAGGGCGAGCAGGCCGGCCGGATCGGGACCGCTCATGCCGTCGTCGCGCTTCCATGAGCCGTCGTTGAGGACGCGCGTGGTGGGTGCGCCCGACACGACGACCATGCAACGCGAACCGTAGACGGACGCCTCCCTCACGTCCGCCCGGTAGCCGAGACGGTTCAACGCGGGCAGGAGGCTCGCGTAGGAGGCGGACAGTCGTGACGGGCGCATCATCGGCCGTCCTCCCCCATGCGGCGCATGTGGATCGCGCACCAGTGGACGGCCAGCAGCAGGCCGCAGCCGGCGAACAGTACGGACGAGACGGCCATGAGCCATCCATGGGTCTGCCACATGAGCATGCCGCCCGCCACGCACAGTATGACGAGCACCAGATTCGCCATGTGTTCGAATTCGCTTTCCAAGGCCGTCCCCCGTCCCGTATCGCACGTTTCCATGCCCCGCGTATACGTCCCCGGTCAGCGCCCGTCCGGCCGCATGCGATCGCCCCGACGGGCGGCCATGCACAGGGATGCGGTGAAGAAGCCCGCGGCGAACCCCGCGAACAGGCATATGACGGCGATCATGATGATGATCCTTTCGTTTTCTCCGGATGCGCGTGCCGCTATGCGGACAAGGCAGGCCCATGCCCTCAGGCATGGGAGGTGTTTCCGTTCGAAACATACGGTTTTCGGATTGTTCGTGTCAGATAGTTGCAGCACGTCCTGCAATAGTTCCATCCAGTAGCTTCGTGCTTCGC
>JAXYYF010000067.1:0-22467 GCA_037419475.1 bacterium | reverse complement strand
AGATCCGCGTCGAGGGCCGCACCGCCATCGTCGAGGGCGTGGAAAAGCTCACCCCCGCCAACATTCAGGCTTACGATCTTCGTGCAGGCGCCGCCATGCTGATCGCAGCGCTTGCGGCTGACGGTGTGAGTGAGATCTCCGGCGTGCAGTACATTGAGCGCGGGTACGAGAATATCGTCAGCAAGCTTCGCGCGCTCGGCGCTCACATCGAATACGTTGAGGAGGCTGACGAGCCCTCTGTCCGCCAAATCGGCTAATGCTCCGTTTCTGTGAGAAATAAAAAAAGCACCGGCTTTCGCCGGTGCTTTTCGTTTTCAGTTTCTCAATGAACCAGATAGCCGATTCCCATGATGAGGTACAGCGGTCCGAAGCAATAGGGCATAAACAACTCGTTGTGCGGGATCTTGACCTTGAAGCAATCCGTCAGTACAAAGATCTCGCAGACGTAAGCGATCGCACCGAGGATATATCCGACTGCGCGAAGCACAGAATAGCTCGTCGCGCTGAGGGAAACAAGAAATAGGATCACAGCCAGCACGACCATGACATTGCGGATGCGAAGCGCGATCTGCGCCGGTATGCTTTTTCCATGTCCGATGAGAAGATCTTCATCACCGAGAAAATCTTCAAGGGCGGTTTCAAATTCCTGTACTCTGTCCTGCATCGTGCGTTCTCCTTTCCTATTTTTTGTAAATCGCACATTCCAATTTGTTATTTTTAGTATACATGAATTTGATGTCTCTGTAAAGATGTCGTTAAATTTTCATTTTGTAGAAAATTTTCGTTATCTTACCGCGAAGTATGTGTAATATGCACAACATTTTATTTTGTTCCGTGCCGCTGAGGCAAAAGCTCCTTCCAACGGCAAAAAATGTCTTTCCCCTTGTCATCGGGCGGTCTGATATGGTATTCTAAAAGGTAAGAACAGAAAAGAGATTTATCCCATGGAATTTTACACACTCGCCAGCGGCTCAAGCGGCAACTGCTCGCTTGTGCGTGCCGGCAAAACAACACTGCTCATCGACGCGGGCATTTCCTGCCGCCGCATTGAGCGTTCCCTGCGCATGCTGGGGCTGACGCTCGGCGACCTCACCGCCGTTTTGATCACGCATGAACACGCCGATCACATCAGCGGCCTTGCCACCCTTACAAAAAAGTGCGCCGCACCGGTCTACGTCACCCGCGGCGCGGCCCACATTCTCACCTGCCCTGTATCGCCCTTTACGGCGGGTGATACGCTCACGTTTGCCGGCTGCACGGTGCGCTCCTTTTCCACCTCACACGACGCGGCCGATCCGGTCGGCTACCGCATCGACACTGCCGGCGGCTCACTCGGCTTTCTGACGGATACCGGCTTTGTGACTGACGCGGCGGCAGAGACGCTTCTGGGCGTAGACGCTCTGTTGCTTGAGGCGAATCACGATATCGCCGCACTGGAAAACGGCCCATACCCCTACTTTCTCAAGCGCCGCATCCTTGGCCGGGAGGGCCATCTCTCCAATGATGCGGCGGCTGAATTTGCGCTCAACGCGGTAAAAGCGGGTGCGCGCGATATTCTGCTCGCACACCTCTCCAAGGAAAACAACACGCCCGAGCTGGCGGAGTACGCCGTGGCCCGCGCACTGCAGTCCGCCGGACTGTCCGTTCGTCTGTGCGTCGCACCGCGCGACGAGATAAGCGAGGTTCATCTATGCAGAAAGTCACCATTCTCTGCGTCGGCAAACTGAAAGAAGCGTTCTACGCCGCCGCCGTCGCGGAATACCAAAAGCGCTTGCAGCGCCATTGCAAATTAGAGATCATCGAGCTTCCCGAGCAGCGGCTCGGTGACATCCCATCGCCCGCCGAGATCGAGCAGGCGCTCGCCAAAGAGGCCGCGCTTATCGAAGAACGGCTCCCCCGCAGCGGGACGGTCATTGCCATGTGCATCGAGGGAATGGAGCTGAGCAGTGAGGCGCTCTCCAAACAGCTCGCCCAGTTTGCTTCTGCCGGGGCTTCTCAGCTCACCTTTCTCATCGGCGGCAGTTTCGGACTGCACCCACGCGTGAAAGCGCACGCCGATCTGCGCCTGTCTATGTCGCCCATGACCTTTCCGCACCATCTGGCGCGGGTCATGCTGCTCGAGCAGATCTACCGCGCGTATCAGATCGAGTGCGGCACAAAATATCATAAGTAACGCCAACTTTTTCAAGGAGGTCACACAATGGATTATCGCAAGGAATATGAAAAATGGCTTGCCTCCCCCGCGCTCAGCGAGGAAGAACGCGCCGAGCTTCAGGCCCTTGAGGGCAATGACAAAGAGATCAAGGCCCGCTTCTACGGCCCGCTTGAGTTCGGCACCGCCGGACTGCGCGGCACAATGTTCACCGGTCTTCACAACATGAATCGTCACGTCATCCGCTGGGCGACGCAGGGCTTTGCCAATGTCATTCGCGCCGAGGGCGCAGAGGCCATGGAAAAGGGAGTCACGGTCTGCATGGACTGCCGCAATCACTCGTCCGAGTTTGCGCGCGAGACCGCCTGCGTCATGGCGGCAAACGGTATTCATGTGCGTCTGTTCGAGTCGCTGCGTCCAACGCCGGAGCTTTCCTTCGCCGTGCGCGAGTATGGCTGTCAGGCCGGCGTGAACGTCACAGCCAGTCACAATCCCAAGGAATATAACGGCTATAAGGTCTACTGGGCGGACGGTGCGCAGCTGCCGCCGCAGCACGCCGCCGCCATCGCCGCTGAGCTGGAGAAAATCGACATTTTCACCGGCGTGCAGTCGATGGATTATGACGCTGCCGTAGCCGGGGGGAAGATCGAGCTGCTCGGCGAGGACTGCGACCGCCGCTTTATGGCGAACGTCATGGACATGGTCAACGACTACGAGACGGTCAAAAAGGTCGCGGACGGCTTTGGTCTTGTCTACACGCCCTTCCACGGCTGCGGTTATAAGCTCGTACCCGAGGCGCTTACAAAGCTCGGCATCAAGCACCTTTACTGCGAGCCGAAGCAGATGGTCATTGACGGCAATTTTCCCACCGTCGTCTCCCCGAATCCGGAGAACCCCGAGGGCTTCTACCTCGCCATTGATCTGGCAAAAGAGAAGAACGTTGACTTCATTCTCGGCACCGACCCCGACAGTGACCGTGTGGGTATCATGGTACGCAACAAAATGGGAGAGTTCGAGCCGGTCACCGGCAACCAAACCGGCGTGCTGCTGCTCGACTACCTCATCGGCGCAATGAAGCGCGCCGGCAAGCTGCCCGTGAAGCCCGCCGCGCTCAAAACCATCGTGACCACCGAGATGGCGCGCGCCGTTGCCGAGGCCAACGGTCTGGACTGCTATGATACATTCACCGGCTTCAAGTTCATGGCTGAGAAGATGAACGAGCTGGAGGGTGCGGGCAAAAACACCGTCATTTTCTCCTATGAGGAGAGCTACGGCTACATGATCGGCCACTACGTCCGTGACAAGGATGCCGTAACGGCCTCGCTGCTGCTCACGGAGATGGCCGCGTGGTATCACGCACAGGGCATGACGCTCTTCGACGCGCTTCAGGCCCTTTATGAAAAGTACGGCTGGTACGGCGAAAAGACGCACAACCTTGTCATGCCCGGTCTAGACGGTCTGGAGAAAATGGCCGCGCTCATGCAGTCTTTGCGCGAGCATCCGCCGGTGGAGATCAGCGGCGTAAACGTCGTGCAGTACAAGGACTATTCCGACGGCACCGTGCGCGACTCCGTAAGCGGCGCGGTAACAAAGATGGCGCTCTCCGGCTCGAACGTCCTGCGCTTTGAGCTTGCCGACGGCACGCACATCGTCGTGCGCCCCTCCGGCACGGAACCGAAGATCAAGGTCTATATCCTCACGAAGGGTGTGGATGCGCACGAGCGCGACGCCAACATTGAAAAATACAGCGCATGGGTCAAGACCCTTGCCTGACCGCAGAGCTTTCCGGCAATAAAACGGAGGGCGGCGTTTTACGCCGCCCTCTTTCTTTGAAAGAGAGAATACACCTATGGCTATGCTCGTCTTTTACTGGTCGATCATGATTGTTTGCTGCCTGCTGGCAGTGCGGCTGCGCCGCTATGCCGACCGTTTTGGTTTCTTGAATTGTATTCTGAGCGTTTCGGTTTTCGTTCTGGTCTTTACCATGGGCCTGCGCATGGGCGCGGACCGCAAGGTTACCTCGCATCTCGGCACGATCGGCATACAGGCCGTTCTGTTGACCGTACTGGTCATTGCCGGCAGCATGCTCGGCGTTCTGCTCGCGCGCAGGCTTCTCCATATCGACCGCCACGCGCTGCCCGCCGACAGCCAGCGGCACAGGAACGAGCCGGACGGCACTCCGGCCACAGACAGCGCCGCCATCCGCTCCTCGCTGAGCATCTTCGCCATGGTCGTGGGCGGGATGCTGTGCGGCTGGCTGTTCGTTCCCCGTCTGTTTGCAGACCTCGATTGCTTTCAGTCCGTCTCCGGTAACTGCCAGACCGTTGCGCTGTGTGTTCTCCTTGCGCTTGTCGGCTTCAACCTTGGGCTGGAGGGTCGGCTGCGCGCCATGCTGCGCGGAGCCGGACCATGTGTTCTGCTCGCGCCGGTCTTTTCCGCGCTCGGCGCATTGCTCGGCGGCGCAGTCTATTCGCTTCTCTCCCCTGTGACGCTGCGTGAGGGGCTCGCCATCAGCGCGGGCTTCGGCTGGTACTCCATGGCTCCAACCGTCATCACCGCCGCCGGGCATGATGTGGCGGGTGCCATCTCCTTTCTGCACAACATTCTGCGTGAAGCATGCGGCATCATCCTGCTGCCGCTGGCTGCGGCAAAAATCGGCTACATCGAAGCTGCGGCCATGCCCGGTACCGCCGCGATGGATGTCTGTCTTCCCATTGTCGAGCGCACCTGCAACCCCGAAACGGTTCCCTATTCCTTCGCCCTCGGCATGAGCTCCGGACTTTTCTCCGCGCTGCTCGTGCCGCTCATCATCGGCGTATAATATTCATGAAAACACCACCTGACCCAGGTAGGTCAGGCGGTGTTTTTTCAGCCTTTTCTGCACTCCTCCGTGATCTCGTCACGCAGCCGTACAAGTGCAGGGCCGGCAAGATCCCGCGGATAAGGGAACTCCAGCTCCCACTCGCGCACGGAGCTGTCGGCGTGGAGCACCACGATCTTCTGTGCCAGCAGCAGCGCCTCGTCAAGCTGGTGCGTGACCAGAAGGATCGTTTTCCTCAGCTCCTTTTGGATCTCCAGAAGCTCCGACTGCAGTTCGCCGCGCGTGATGAAATCGAGCGAGGCAAACGGCTCGTCCATCAGCAGCACCTGCGCCTGACTGGCCAGCACACGGGCAAGGCCGAGCCGCTGACGCATGCCGGTCGAAAGCTCCAGCGGCGTCATATCGGCATAGTCCTCCAGCCGCACGAGCCGCACAAGCCTGCGGGCAAGCTCCAGCCGTTCCTCCGGCGTTCGCCCCGCGCCCGCCGCCATGGCAACATTACGTTCGACTGACGTCCACGTGATGACATAGGGGTCGGGTGAGAGCAGCGCACAGCGCCAGCCGTCCGGCATGATGATCTCGCCGGCATCCGGCACGTCCTTCGTGCCGTCGATCAGCCGCAGGAGCGTGCTCTTCCCGCAGCCGCTCCGGCCAAGGATGGCCGTCAGCTTTCCGAGAGGAAAATCGACCGAAACGCCATGGAGCACCGTTCGCGTTGTGGCCGGACGCTTCGCGCCGTTTAAGATAATATCCGTGCTCTGCGTCGTATAGGTCTTGACAAGGCCTTTGACCTGAATGGCATCCATCGTCTCCTGTCCCCCTGCCTGAAAAAATCAAAAGCGGCAGCTGCTTCCCGGTCTGCACCGCTCTTTATGAAAAAATACCGCTGACCGGGAGGAGGCTAAACCACCGGCCAACGGTATTCTAACAGGTTATCCCCTGTTTTTCAAGGAAAGGATCGGCGCGCGGCTCAGGACAGCAGAAGCTTATCGTTTGCCTCGGTCGAACCGCTGGCGCTGGAGAAGAGTGCGAGCAGATCGGGCACCGTGAGCTTCTTCTTCTCCTCGCCGGAGATATCCACGACCACGCGGCCCGCGTCCATCATAATCAGGCGGTTACCGTGCGCAATCGCATCCTTCATATTGTGCGTGATCATCAGCGTAGTCAGATGGTTCTCATTGACGATCTGATCGGAGAGCTCGAGCACCTTGGCCGCTGTCTTCGGGTCAAGCGCTGCCGTATGCTCGTCAAGGAGCAGAAGCTTCGGCTGCTTGAGCGAGGCCATGAGCAGCGTCAGCGCCTGCCGCTGTCCGCCGGAGAGCAGTCCGACCTTGCTTGTCAGGCGGTCCTCCAGTCCAAGGTCAAGCTTGCGCAGAAGCTCCTTATAATCAGCGCGCTCGGCTGCGGTAATGCCCCACTTCAGCCCGCGCCTTTGCCCGCGGCGGGCAGCAAGCGCAAGATTTTCCTCGATCATCATGGTCGGTGCCGTGCCCATCATGGGGTCCTGAAATACGCGTCCGAGAAGCGCGGCGCGCTTATGCTCCGAAAGGCGGGTCACATCCTGTCCGTCAATGACAATCGAGCCGGAATCCACGGAAAATACACCCGCGATGGCATTGAGCATCGTGGATTTGCCCGCGCCGTTGCCGCCGATCACGGTGACAAAGTCACCGTCGTTGAGCGTCAGGTTCAGTCCGTTGAGTGCGGTCTTGGCATTGATGGTTCCCGGATTGAACGTCTTGTAGACATTTTTCAGTTCAAGCATTGGGGCCGCCTCCAATCTTCACGTCCGTACCACTGATCTTGACAGACACGCGGAAATATTTGTCCTTCCAGTACGGAATGGCGAGGAACACCGCCACGATCAGCGATGTGACGAGCTTGAGGTCGTTGGTATTCAAGCCGAGCTGGAGCGCAACCTGCAGCACGATGTAGTAAAGGATCGCGCCGATGGAAACGGCAAAGAGCCGAAGGCCAAAGTTGCTGAAGAGCTTGCCAAACACCACCTCGCCGATGATGACGGCGGCAAGGCCGATGACGATAGCACCGCGGCCCATCTGCACATCACTCGAACCCTGATACTGGGCGAGCAGCGCACCGGAGAGCGCAACCAGTCCATTGGAAAGCATCAGGCCAAGCACCACGTTGGCGCTGGTGTCGATGCCCTGCGCGCGGGCCATGTTCTGGTTTGCGCCGGTGGCGCGGATGGAGCATCCCTTTTCTGTGCCGAAAAACCAGTAGAGCAGCGCGATCACCGCAGCGGTGAAGAGCAGCAGCAGCGGCAGCGGATTTTTCGTCAGCAGCTCGCCCACGGGCGAAACTGTACGCACATAGCGCTGGGAAACGAGCAGATTGTACTTATCCACGCTGATCGCCTGATTGGCCTTGCTCTCCATAATGCGCAGATTGACGGAGTACAGCGCCAGCTGTGTCAGGATGCCGGCGAGGATCGCCGGAATGCCGCACTTGGTATGAAAAAGGCCTGTGGCAAGGCCGGCAAGCATACCGGCAAGCACTGCGCACAAAAGCGCCAGCCACGGATTCCAGCCCGCGCGGATCAGCATGACGCAGACCGCGCCGCCGGTTGCAAGAGAGCCGTCTACCGTCAGGTCGGCGACATCAAGAATACGGTAGGTAATGTAGACGCCGATCGCCATGATGCCCCAGATCAGGCCCTGAGCTGCGGCGCCGGGCAGCGCGTTGAGCAGAGACGTCAGGAAACTCATTCTTCTTTTCCTCCAAACACTTCGTTATGGGAGAGGGGACGAGCCCCTCTCCCATCGGGATATTTCGCTTACGCTTCGATGGCGATGTAGCCCTCCTTCGGCTCAATGCCGAGCGTCTCACACATAGTTGCGTTGTACTTCTTCGTTGCGGTGGTGTTCTCGATCGGCATGGTGGAGATATCAGCCTCGCCGGTGAGGATCTTGGCGGCCATCTTGCCGGTGGTCACACCGAGGTCGTAGTAGCTGATAGAGAGTGTCGCCACGCCGCAGCCCGTGCAGATGCCTTCTTCGCCGGCGATGACCGGCGTGTTGGAGGGAACGGTGACGTTTGCGATCGCTTCCGTGTTGGCGGCAGCGGTGTTATCGGTGGGAACATAAATCACATCAGACCAGTCGCAGGCGGCCTGCGTGACAGAGGAAACATCGTTGGTATCGGTGAAAGCAAATTCCTTGGTTTCAATGCCCTTGGCCTCAAGGCACTTGGCGACCTCTTCGATCTGGTAGCGGGAGTTCGGCTCGCCGGAGCAGAACAGGAGACCGACCTTCTGCGCATCAGGGAACCATTCGGCGATCATATCGGCCTGCGCGGAAAGATCCGCAAGGTCGGAGGTTCCGGAAATGTTGCCGCCGACGGTGCCGGAGAAATCATCAATGTCCAGCGCCACGCCGTAGGCCGTGATGGAGGTGCCGAGGATAGGAATGTCGCTCGTCGCGGAGGCCGCGGCGGTCAGCGCCGCCGTAGCGTTTGCCATGATGAGATCCACGCCCTCGGAAACAAATCCGTTGACAATGGTAGAGCAGTTGTTCGGGTCGCCGGAAGCATTCTTCTCTTCGATCTTGACCTGTCCGGGCAGCGCCTCATTGAGCGCGTCGATAAAACCTTGAGTCGCCGCATCGAGCGCCGCATGCTGGACAAGCTGGCAGATGCCAACGGTGTAGGTCACGGCGTCGCCGCTCGGCTCGGACGTATCAGGCGTTTCGGGGGTCTCAGCCTTCTGGCCGCAGGCCGCGAGGCTCAGGCACAGTGCTGCGGAGAGCAGCAGAGCAGTCAGTTTCTTTTTCATCTTTTTTCTCCTTTTTCTTCAAACCAATAAAATTGAAGCGATCCCGTCCGTCGGACAGGATCGCTTTGCTTACGTCGTGGATCTGCAAATGCGTCCGTCACCGGCGGTATCGGAAGGGCATGGTAAAATAGCGGCCCGCAAAGCGGAACGCGGTAAAGTAATAGGAATAGCTGCCACTCGCGGTATACATCATTGCGGGCTCCTTTCTGTCCTTGCGGACTTTGTTCTTTCTGTTTCGCAGTATAGACCTTTAAAGCTTTAAAGTCAAGATGTGAATATTTCCTATTTTCAGAAGATATCCGCCTGTATTTTGTGCAATATGCTGTATTATTCTTCTACAGCCATCGGAATCGCGCATTCGATTTGAAACGCCCCATCGCACAGAATGCCCCTTGCGCTCTCGCCGGCGCGCAGCTGTCCGGAGAGCAGCAGTGACGCCAGAGCGTCCTCGACCTCGGTGCGGATCACCCGCCGCAGCGGGCGCACGCCGTAGCTTGGATCGTATCCCTTCTCCGCCAGCCATTCAACCGCCGCAGTGTCAAATGTCAGGGTAATACCGAGTGCATCCGCACGCTCGCTCACCGCATGCAGCATCCGCCTCGCGATCTCCTCTGTGTCCGTCCGCGTCAGGCGCTTGAAAAGGATGGTCTCGTCGATCCGGTTGAGAAATTCCGGCTTGAAGGTCCGCCGCAGCTCCTCAAGCACGGCCTGCCGCACATGCCCATCCTGCGCGCCGCCGTCCCCCTCCGAAAGGAAGCCGAGCCGCGGCGCGGTCGAGGTGATGAGCTTTGCCCCCACGTTCGAGGTCATTACGATTACCGTGCTTCGGAAATCGATGCGCCGCCCCTGCGCGTCTGTTACAAAGCCGTCCTCTAAAATTTGCAGCAGAATATTCCACACGTCCTCATGCGCTTTCTCGATCTCGTCGAAGAGCACAAGCGTATACGGCCGGCGGCGCACCTTCTCCGTCAGCTGTCCGCCCTCCTCGCAGCCGACATACCCCGGCGGTGCGCCGATCAGGCGCGAGACCGTGTGCCGCTCCATATATTCCGACATGTCCAGCCGCACCATTGCATCCTCGTCTCCGAATACGGCCGCGGCCAGCGCGCGGCACAGCTCCGTCTTTCCCACGCCCGTGGGGCCGAGAAACAGGAATGAGCCGACCGGGCGGCGCGGGTCGCACACACCGGAACGCCCGCGCCGAATGGCGCGCGCCACGGCACGAACCGCCTCCGCCTGCCCAACCACGCGCACGTGCAGCTCCTCCTCCAGATGCATCAGCCGTGCGCTCTCGTCCTCCGTCAACCGCGCGGCAGGGATCCCCGTCCAGGATGAGAGCACACCGGCGATCTCCTCCGCGCCAACCGCTCCGTTTCTCTCGCTTGCAGCAGTGTGCAGCCTCTCGCGCTCCTGACCGGCCTGCTCCTGAAAGTCCTGTTCCACCTCACGCAGCCGCGCAGCCTTTTCATAATCCTGCGCGGCAATCGCTTCCGTCTTGTGCTGCCGCACGGCAGCAAGCCTTCCCTCGACCGCCCGCAGCTCCGACGAGTCCTTCCGCACCTCCATCCGCACCCGCGCCGCCGCTTCGTCCATCAGGTCGATGGCCTTGTCGGGCAGAAACCGGTCATGGAGATAACGGCGCGAAAGGGTAACTGCGGCGCGCAGCGCTTCGTCCGTAATCGTCAGGCTGTGGTGCTGCTCGTAGCGTGGGCGCAGCCCGCGCAGGATGGCAAGGGCCTGCTCGTCTGTCGGCTCGCCCACCATAACGGTCTGAAAGCGGCGCTCAAGTGCCGCGTCCTTCTCAATGTACTTTCGGTATTCGCTGAGCGTCGTCGCCCCCACAACGCGGATCTCGCCGCGTCCGAGCGCGGGCTTGATAATATTTGCCGCGTCCACTGCCCCCTCGGCGCTGCCGGCCCCAACGATGGTGTGCAGCTCATCGAGAAACAGGATGATTTTGCCGTCGCGGCGCACCTCCTCCAAAAGGCTTTTGACACGCTCTTCAAATTCCCCGCGATATTTTGTCCCCGCCACCATTGCCGACAGGTCAAGCGAGAGTACGCGCTTGTCAAGCAGCTCGTCCGGCACCTCCGAGTCGGCAATGCGCTGCGCAAGGCCCTCGGCGACCGCCGTTTTCCCTACGCCCGGCTCGCCAAGCAGAACAGGATTGTTTTTCGTTCTGCGCGAGAGGATCTGGATCGTCCGGTCAAGTTCCCGCTCCCGTCCGATCACCGGATCGAGCCGTCCCGCGCGCGCCAGTGCGGTCAGGTCGCGGGTAAACTCCGCCAGACCGTGTCCTCGTTTGCCATCGCTCTCGCTTTTCATTCTGCCGCCCTCCTTCGCCGCTGGGCGCGGCGTTTCGCTCATCTTCTGCACCACGACGCTGTAGAGCCTGCGCGGCTCCACACCGGAGGCTGTGAGCAGCCGCACGGCCATATTGCTGCCGTCGCGTAGCAGTCCCAGCAGCAGATGCTCTGTGCCGATACATGGGCTGGAAAAGCGCATTGCCTCCGCCACCGCCAGCTCCACGGCGCTGCGTGCCCGCGGTGTGAGCCCCTGTGTCGGCGCGCTGCCGAAAAGCCCCCGCCCTGATGCTTCAACGATCTGCTCACGCAGTGCGTTTTCCTCGATCCCCGCCTCAGTCAGTGCACGGTAGGCCGCACCGACATCCTCGCGCAACAGTCCCAGCAGCAGATGCTCACAGCCAACATAGCCATGCCCCAACTCCCCCGCCGCCTCCTGCGCCAAACGCAGTGCATTTTCCGCGCGTGGGTCAAATTTTTTATCCGCCATCATGCATACCTCCTTCTGCTGACATTCTCTCCCATCCATCACGGTTTTAGACATATGGGTTTCCCTTTCTGTCCCCTGACTCATGATACGATTTGTTAATTTTTTGGCAAAAAGCGGAAGATTCTCACATAAGTTCCTCTTGCATTTTGAAACATTGGCGTGTACAATAGGCGTATCAATCAAATGGAGGTGCTTCTAATGGCTTATCACATTGGTTCTGCCTGCGTTAGCTGCGGTGCTTGCGCAGACGCCTGCCCCGTTGGCGCGATCTCTCAGGGTGATTCCCAGTACCAGATCGATGCCAGTGCCTGCCTGGACTGCGGTTCCTGCGCGGATACCTGCCCCAACGGTGCGATCTCTCAGGAGTAAGTACTTAAAAAAATAAGGACGCGCTTTCGGCGCGTCCTTATTTTTTATCCAGACGGAGGACATCTCATGGAACGCATCGACCATCTCTGGCCGGACGGCCCTTGCTTTTATTATGACACCGCGCTCTTCACCCCCACGACCGACAGTTTCGCCCTCGGGTATTTTGCCGCGCCGAAAAAGCGTGAACACGTATGCGATCTCGGCAGCGGGACAGGCCTGCTCGGCGTACTTCTGCTTGCGCGGGAGGCATCGCTCACGCTCTGCTGCGTGGAGCAGAACGGTGCGGCGAACGTTCTGGCGGAGAAAACCTACGCCGCTAACGGCTGGGCAGAGCGCGTTGTGCTGCGCACCGGCGACTTGCGTGATCGCACAGTTCTCCCCGCTGCAGGAAGCATGGACTACGTCGTCTCCAATCCGCCCTACTTCCCTGCCGGTCACGGCCTCAGCGCACCGGACGCAGTCCGGCAGGCCGCGCGGGAGGAAACGGACTGCACACTTGCCGACGTCTGCGCAGCGGCGGCGAGGATCCTGCGCTGGGGCGGGCGCTTCGCGCTCGTCCACCGGCCCGAGCGGCTGGCTGATTTGCTCTGCACACTCCGCGCCAACGGTCTGGAACCGAAGCGGCTGCGCTTTGTCGCCTCCGCGCCGGAAGCCGCGCCCTCGCTGGTTCTGGTCGAAGCGCGCCGCGGCGGGAAAAGCGCTCTCACGGTCGAGTCACCGCTCGTCATCGGCAGCGCCGAATGGGACAGGGCCTATTTTCGGACACAGCAAAAAGGACGCTCTTGAGAGCGTCCTTTTCTCTTTTGCTTATTCCATCGTATTGACCATGCCAGCGAACAGCGGCAGACCGTCCACACCGGTGATGACAAAGGCGAAGGGGCGGTTCAGATCCATCTCCACGACCGGAAGCTCCTGCGGCATGGCCGCCGTCGCTTCTGCTATGATGGCGGTGAACGCCGCGGCCTCGCAGCCCTCCTCGTCAAGCTTCACGCGCGCGGCGTGCTGCACCTGCGTGACAGCCACCGGCTCGTCAAAATCGGCAAGCGGGGAGAAGTCCGCCTGCGTATCGTCGAATACATCCGTCACACCGAGGGACTTGAGTACACTGGTCAGCTCCAGATCGGAGCCGGCGTCGAACTTCGGCACGCTCCAGACGAGCTTTGCCGTCTGCGCCTTGTCGTTCTGGTATACGCCGTTGAACAGATCGGCCAGTGCCGCATCCCCATGCAGCAGCGGCGTCAAAGTCGTCCCCTCATCGGGCAGAAGAAAAATCATGCTCTCTCCGCCGCGGAACGAAAGCTCTGCAATGGTATAGCCCTCTCCGCGTACATAATTGGCATGGTCCTGCGTCTTATGCATGAAATCCACACGCTGCTCTGTACCGTCTGCGGCTATGAACGTATCTTCCTTCGTGGCCGCGGCGTAGAACTCGTCGCGCCATTGATCCTTGAAATAAAGCGCCGAGAGCAGAAGCATCACCGTTTCAGACCTCGTCTCGATGTTTTTTGCCGCATCCGCGAGAAGCCCGCCGGTGTTGGTGTTCAGCCACGCCTGCACAGCCTTGTTGGTATCGTCGCTCCCCATCGGGACACTGAAAACGGAGGCATAGTAGTCATCCGCCAGACGCCCGACCGTCTCTGCCCGATACGTCTGCGTATCGCTCAGCCAGAGAGAATTTGCGAGCAGCGTTTTTCCGCTGGCGCTGTCCGTATAAAGCGAGCGCCAGACCGCGTTCGCCGTCGTGCGGACGGTCTCCTCATCCTCCGCGCCAAGGAGGTCGAGGAGCTGGGCACGCGTTTCCCCATCCACCGTCTCTGTAAGCATGGCAAGGGCAAGATAGAGGTTCGCCGGTGAATAGACGATGTTCTCCGTTTCCTCGTCCCCGAGCAGTTTGGAGACCGTTTTGGTGCTGTAGCCGAACAGAGCCGGCGTCATCGACGCATCCACGCCATCGCCCCGCAGTGCTCTCACTGCATCGGCATAGGCCGTGGAGCGCGCGTCAAAATCGTCCCAAAGCGCCTCCTGTGCCTTGCCGTAGGCCTCCTCTCCCATCCTCTCGTAGTCAAGCTTTTCATAGGCGGCGTAAAGCTCCTCCTCGCTCGGCTGCGCGGGCAGTTCCGGCAGCCCGGCGGCGGCCAGCGTGTATTGATTCAGCAATTTCGCGCCCTCCTCGTGATCGATCGCACCCGGCCCGAGAGGATCGTCGTTTCCCTGTGCCGGCAGCGTCTGCGCGCAGCCAACGAGCATCAACAGGCAAAGCAGAAATGCCAGATACTTTTTCATGTCGGTATACCTCCTTGGGTGTTGTACTCCTTTGGACGGACGGAAAAAAGAAAAAGTTCCCTATACGGGAACTTTTTCCATGCATGTTTTTTAATAAGCAACGCCCCAGTAAATGTCGGTCGTGGCTTCCTTGCCGCAGAACACGCACTTGCCCTTTGTGCCGGACTGCTTGAGCGGCATGCAGCGGGAGGACACGCCCGCCTTTTCCTTCATGCCCAGCTCACATTCCAGACTGCCGCACCACTTGGTGCGCGCAAAGCCGCCGCGGCCGGAGGCCATCTCCTTGACTTCCTCCCAGGTAGAGAGATCAAAGGTATTATCTTCCATATTTTCTCTGGCCTTGGCAAGCATGTTGTCATGGATCTTGTCCAGCAGCTCTTTGGCCGATGCTTCCAGCGTGTCGAGCGCGACAAAGGTCTTTTCGCCGTTGTCGCGGCGGACAATGCAGCATTGGCCGTTCTCCAAATCGCGCGGGCCGATCTCGATACGCAGCGGCACACCGCGCATCTCGTACTCGGCGCACTTCCAGCCCATGGACTGGTCGGAATCATCCAGCTTCGTGCGCACATCGGCGGCGAGCAGACGCGCCTTGATGTTCTTGGCCGCCTCGGCGACCTCGGGCTTCTTGTGTGCCGCGATGGGAATGACCACTGCCTGCACAGGAGCGATGCGCGGGGGCAGGACAAGGCCGTTGTTGTCGCCGTGTGTCATAATGACTGCACCGATCATACGCGTGGTGGAGCCCCACGAGGTCTGGAAGGGGTACTGGAGCTTGTTATCGCGGCCGGCGAAGGTCACGTCATAGGCGCGGGAGAACTTATCGCCGAAGTAATGGCTGGTCGCCCCCTGAAGCGCCTTGTGGTCCTTCATCATGCACTCGACCGTGTAGGTCGCCTCGGCGCCTGCAAACTTTTCCTTTTCAGTCTTACGTCCGGGGACGACAGGAATGGCGAGAACATTTTCAAAGAAATCGGCGTAGCATTTGAGCTGCTGCTCCGTCTCTGCCTTAGCCTCCTCGGCGGTTTCGTGAATGGTGTGACCCTCCTGCCACCAGAACTCGCGGCTGCGCAGGAACGGACGCGTGGTCTTTTCCCAGCGGATGACGGAGCACCACTGGTTATAGAGCATCGGGAGCTGACGGTAGGTCTGAAGCACATTGTGCCAGTGGTCGCAGAACATCGTCTCCGATGTTGGGCGGAAGGCAAGGCGTTCCTCCAGCTTTTCGCTGCCGCCCATCGTGACCCACGCGACCTCGGGCGCAAAGCCGTTGACCAGCTCGCCTTCTTTTTTCAGCAGGCTCTCGGGGATCAGAACAGGCATCGCCACATTCTCGTGACCGGTTTTTTTAAATTCGCCGTCCATGATGCGCTGGATATTCTCCCAAATCGCATAGCCGTAGGGGCGCAGAATGGTAAAGCCCTTGACGCTGGCGTACTCCACCAGCTCCGCCTTACGGCAGATGTCAGTATACCATTGGGCAAAATCGTCCTCCATATTGGTGATCTGTTCGACCTTCTTGTCCTGTGCCATGTTGATTTTTCTCCTCTTATTTCCGCCGCCGGACGGCCAACAGGAACCGTTCCCTGCCGTGCCGACGGGTGTATTGACAGATGAATATTTTACGGTTTTCCCCGTCTCTTGTCAAGCTTTGTCCTCACAGAGTCAAGCGTCCCGGTAAGCTCCGGACAGCGGAGTGCCAGCAGCATTGCCAGATAGACCGCCGCCGCGCACACGACTGTGACCATAAAACGCGGGAGCAGGCCCATCGGAAGCGCGCCGCGCAGAAAAACTGCCGCCGCGCCAGAGAATGCGCAGGCTACCGCCGTGCGGGCCAAGATCGGCAGGAACTGGAAAAAGCGGTGCTGCGGGATATACTGCCGCACCGAACGGTTGAGCAGGAAGATCGTCAGCAGCACGCTCAGGCTCGTCGCCAGCGCAACACCGAGAATGCCGATAAACTGCGCGAGGACAATGCTTAACACCGCGTTGAGCGCCACTGCCGCAACATTGGCCAGCATCGGCATCCGCGTATTCTGATAGGCAAGATGCAGCCGGATGAACATTTCACGCACGGCGATAAGCGGGAAGCCCACGGCAAAGCCGACAAGCGCCTGTGCGGTGATCCGCGCCGCCGAAGCATCGAACTCGCCGCGCAGATAGACGATGCTGACGATATCATAGGCGAAAATACAGGTAAGCAGCGCGATGGGCGCAAGAAACAGCACCAGTCCGCCGACGGAATTATGGAACTCACGCACCAGACTCTCCGTATCGTTCTGCGCCACATAGGTTGAATACCGCGAGAGCAGGATCAGGCTGAGCGTCGCGGTGATGGTGCCGGTGACAAACTGCTCAAGCGTGTAGGCGTACTGATAGTCGGAGGCAAAGCCCTCGCCGAGATAGGAGCACAGCGCCTTATCCACAATGCCGTTGAGCTGGATGAAGAGGTTGCTCAGCAACAGCGGAATCGAAAGGCGGACAAGGTATCGGACGTTTTCATCCCGAAAATTCAGCGAAGGGCGGAAGCTGAACACGCCGCGGTTGCACCAGCGGAGCAGGAGCGTCTGCAAAATATTGCCCGCAAGATAGGCCCAGAGCAGCACACGGATGCCATAGCGTCCAGAGAGAAAGAGCACACAGCCGATGGCGATGGGGTTATAGACGATGCCGTAGAGCTTGCCCGGCACAAAGCGGTCGTTCGCGTTGAGCACCGAGGCATAGATCGACTGAAACGCCGTAAAAATAAAAGTGATGGAGAAAAAGCGCAGATAGCGCACCAGCCGCGCCGCATTTTCTCCGCTGACCGCCGGAGCGAGCACCCGGCCGATCTGCGGCGCAAAAACATCAATAAGCAGAATACAGACCGCGCCGATGAGCAGGAACAGCGAGAGCATCTGTGATGCGACCGCGTTGGCGGCGCGTCTGGAATCTTTGACCGCGATCTCGATATAGCGCGCGATGAGCGCCGTGCTCAACGCCGAGAGCAGCGCGCCCGAAAGGCTTATCATAAAGTCGCTCGAGACAAAGTAAAGATCCGTCTCGCCGCCCGAGCCGAAAGCGGAAGCAATGACCACCTGACGAGCAAAGCCCAGCAGCTTGGAGAGCAGCATCACCGCAGCAATGAGCGTCGCCGAGGTAAGGATCGAGCGTTTCTTTTCCGCCATGTCATGCCTCCTTTCCGTTTTGGCCGCAGGCGCGGCTTTCAAGCGTTCAGCCGCCCGAGCAGATTGATAAGATAATGTAAATACGGCTTTGGATCGCGCAGCGTGAAGAGTCCGTCGCGCACGGTGGGATCAAAAAAACCTTTGATGTAAGCCCCCAGTGTCTCCATCCGGCCACCGCGCTTCATCAGCGCGGCAAAGCAGAGAAAGGTCTGCGGCGTAAAGCGCATTTTCTGTCCCACACGGTACTCCGGCCGCATCCGCTCCGTATCGAGCGGCTGCGCCGCCTCCTGTGCGGCGAGCACATAGCGTTCAAAGAGCGGGCTGGAGCTGATCGGCGCGATCATCGCACTGCCCCATACGCGGGGATTGATCTCTAAAAAGTACGGCTGCTCCACCGTGCCGCGGAAGTCCAGCATGGCAAGGCCTGTAAAGCGGATCTCCTCAAGCAGGCGGCAGGCCATTTTTACCAGCTCCGGCGACCAGACCGTGCGCAGCGAGCAGGTCGGCCCGCCGGCGAGCGGGTACTCGTGCAGGCTCTCGTAGCACAGCGCGCTCACCGGACGGCAGTGTTTATCCATCACCACCGCAACGCCGATGTCGTGGCCCTCGATGTAATCGG
Source organism: bacterium (assembly GCA_037419475.1). Classification (GTDB taxonomy): domain Bacteria; phylum Bacillota; class Clostridia; order Oscillospirales; family Oscillospiraceae; genus Hominicoprocola. The sequence continues at coordinate 4,476 of JAXYYF010000067.1, read as the reverse complement.
AAGCGATGGGGTCGGGATCGACCGCATTCATTGCCGTGTAGGCAGCAAGAAATGCCGTCTCGTCGCGCACGACGGTATATCGCTCGGCAGGCTTGAGCCCCAGCGCTTCGCCGTTGCGGTATTTGATGATGCACGGATAACGCACCGCGCGCGCCATTTTCTCCACGCTCTCGTGCGCAGATAGCGCGGTCGTAAGCGGGGTCGGAACACCGATGCGCCGCGCGACCTCGTACATTTTTCCCTTGTCGTCAGCGGTCTGCATCGCCTCCTCGCTCGGAAGCAGCAGATCCACGCAGCGCTCCAGACGTTCCCGGCTGCGCATGGCGAGCACCATGCTCTTCCGGTTGACGCACAGCAGCGTCGGGCGGTCTCCTCCCGCCGCGCGCTCGACGGCGGCGCAGAAGCCCTCATCGTCCGTCCCCAGCGTCAGGGTATCCGCCGCATCGCGCGAGAAAAAGCCCAGCCGCGCCTTGGGGGCGACCGTTGAAAGCTCTGCCGCCGTCACGCGGTAATTTTTTTCTGCCAGCTCCCGCATCGGCGCAAGCGCCATGCGGTACTGCATATCGGTCACGATCACTCGTTTCATACACGTTTCTCCACGATCTTCCGCAGCAGCGGGATCACTTCCAGCCGCGTGAGCGATGGTTTTCCGCGCAGGCCATCCGCCTTTACGTCGATCCCCTGCGCATGTGCAAGCGCAAGCAGCTCATCGCCGCTGCATTTTTTCACCGTCAGGCCATGCACGGCGGCATATTCGCGCGCAAGGTGCTTGATCTCTCCCAGCTTCATAGCCCGCTCCGCGCGGAACAGCGCAGGATCCGCGGCCATGACCATAAATTCATCTGCCGTCAGCCGCCGCTCCGGCGCAAAGATATTGCTGCGGTAGCCAATGACCTGCCCGCGCGCGAGCAGATAGCGGATATCGTCGATCTGCGCACAGTTATTTGGCAGATCCTCAAAGGGCGAAAGCGCAAGCAGCTCCGACACCGTGACGACGCGGTAGCCGTACTGTGTAAGCAGCTCCAGCTGACGGCCCAGCGCATCGGCCACAGGCGTGCGCTCGTTCATGTTGCAGCCGTCCTTCTGGAAGATGATCTGTCCATTGAGCGCGTCAGGGTTTTCCTCCAGTGCACGGCGCAGCGGCTCGACCATCGCCTCCACTTCGGCCTCATAGCTCTCCAGCGGCTGCCAGCCAGCGCCGTCAAAGCTGGCGGCAAGATATTGATAGCCCATGACACGGTAAGCGTCGTAGGAATCCGCGCCGTCGGGGATGCGGTCGATGTAATGCGGCGGGCGGGAGAACCGGACATGATAGTCAAACTCTTCAGCAAGATAGCTGTCAAGCCGGTGCAGATCGTCCGTCACTTCGCCGAGCGAGGTAAAGTGCGTGCGCTTTCCATACACCGCGCGCATCGGCCCCCACAGGCGGTGGGAGTATGTATGGCTCGTGATCTCGTGTCCTTCGGCAAGGATGCGGCGGATCAGCTCCGGTCGATTGACCGCGCCGGCCATTGTGTCGTCGTCATAGCGGGGATAGTGGTCGAAGTGCACGCCGCTCCAGGTAAAATCGCCCAGCCGGCCCTCTTCGTCAGGATAATTGTCCGCCGTCGTGCCGATCACGTCGAAGGTTCCCTTCGCGCCATAGCGCGCAAGCGTATCAAGCAGCGAGTCGGTCAGTCCCTTTGCGGGATCAGATGTTGTCGGGAGCGTGGTAGGGCCGTCATCGAAGGTCATGGCGACAAAGCGTCCCTCCACAGGCGGATAGACGCGCTCAATGCGCCGCACCGGCGAGAGCACCCTCCCGCTGCGGTATTTCTTCACTTTTTTCACCTGTGCATTGACACGGCGGGCAAGTTGATAAAGTCCCATTCCGCTTTTCCCCCTTCGGACAGTTTAGCGCGTATAGTGTACCATCTTTTCCCGCATTGGACAAGTGGCAGTTTCATGCGCCGGATCAAGCAAAAAGCCGTCTGCCCGAAGGAGCAGACGGCTTTTCTCATCTTCTGCGCAGCATACGCGCACCCACGGCCAGCGCCGCGGCGGCACAGCCGCCATAACGCAGCAGATGCCGCAGATCCCAGCGGATCGCGGCAAAACCGGTGAATCCGCCGCACCGCAGCCCAACGCAGAGCGTTTTATCCTCTTTCTCCATTCTTGAGAAAATGACCTGCATAGTCTCCCTCCTATTGATCCCGGTGGTCGAGCGCGGCAAGGCCGAAGCGCGCCGCGCGCTCGATGGTCTGCCGTTCGCTCTCGTCTGCATGGTCATAGTTTGCGCGCAGCTCGCGCAAAAATGCGCCGCGGAGTGAATCCTCCGCCGCACGTGCCCAGACGTCTTCGCCGATCCGCGTTTTATCCCGCAACTCCAGATGGAAAAACTCGGGATCGAAGCGCTCCATGATCGTGCGCTCATCCACGCCGCGTTCATCCGTCTCGCCAGTAAAGATAACGCGGTACAGGTCGCGCGCCGTATCCTCCGGCAGCGCCTCACGCAGCGCTGCTTCCGCCGTCTTTCCGGTGACGTCCACCGTCAGGACTTCATAGCGCCGGCGGGCAAAGGGAACAAATGCAAGCTTCGCGCTCCCCCTTTCCACCGTGCCGGTAAGGAAGCCATGTCCACCCAGTTCGTCAAAGCCCCGCCCCTCAATGGAGCCGGAATAGGCGTAAGCGGTATTTCCAGCCTTGAGAACGCCGCCGTATTCATGCGTGTGTCCAAGGGCAAGATAATCAAGGCCGCTCGCGGCGATCTCCTCGCGCGTGATGGGATCGTAACGCGCCTCCGCAGCATTCACCTCGGCGTGGAGCACGCCGAGATGCGTCAGTCCATCATCCGGTACACGGAAGTCCGCAAGCAGGCTCGTCTCCTGTGCGGGCGCGGTGAACGCCGCGCCGTACACGGCGCAGCCGAGCTCTGGGAGCTCCACGCGCTCCATGGAGGGCGCTTTAAAAATATGCACATTCTCCGGCCACGAAAGCGCCGCATAGGGTGAGCGGGCCGAGTAAAAATCATGGTTGCCCGGCGCAATGAACACCCGCGCGCGCATCGAACCGAGTGCGTCGAGCAGCTGCTCGACCGTCTCGCGGTAGACCTCCGCGCTGTCGAACAGGTCGCCGGCGAGCAGCACAACATCTATCTCATTCTGATTAACAAAATTTGCCAGCCGCTGCGCCGTCATGCGGCTCTCACGCCGCCGCTGCTTCGACTGCTCGGCGCTGAGCGATCCAAAAGCACTGTCCAGATGGAAGTCGGCGGCATGAAGGATCCGAACGGTCATCTCATCCCTCCTTCGGCTTGCAGACGTCGACCCAGCCGGAGAAGTTGGAAGAATATCTCTCCAGCTCCTCACAGGTCATCTCGATCGCACTGTTGCTGCTGCCCGCCGCCGGAAAGACCGTCGCAAAGCGCTTGAGCGACACATCAAGGTAGGTTTTGACATTCTCCGGCAGGGCAAACGAGCACACACCGCCCGGGGCATGTCCGGTAAAGGCGCAGGCCTCGTCGAAGGTCAGCATTTTCGCTTTCATGTGGAACTGCGCCTTATATTTCGCATTGTCAATCTTCTGGTCGCCTGCGACGACCACAATGATCGGCTCCTCGCCAAGCTTAAAGCTCATGGATTTGGCAATGCGCGCCCCCTCTACGCCAACGGCGACTGCCGCCAGCTCGACCGTGGCGCTGGACACATCGAACTCGCGGATGCGGTCTGCGAGACCGAGCGGTTCAAAATAGGCTCTTACTTTTTCAATGGACAATCTTTGTTTTCCTCTTTTCTCTATCGCACATCGACGCGCTCCACGCCGACGCACCGTCCTGTTTCACTCTCGAGCGAGAAGATCGCTCCCTGCATCTTGCACGCACCCTCCGGCGCACGATATCGTCCCGCAAGACCGCCGAGGAATGTCTCCACCGACTGCTTCGGCTCGATACCGAGCACACTGCGCACGGCGCCCGTCATGCCGAGGTCTGTGATGTAGCCCATTCCATTCGGGAACACCTCTTCATCTGCCGTCGGCACATGGGTATGCGTGCCCCAAAGCGCGCTCACGCGGCCATCCAGATAGTAGGCCAGTGCAAGCTTCTCACTTGTGGCCTCCGCATGGAAGTCTACCAGCGTAAACGTCGGCTTTTCCACCCCCTGAAGCAGCTCATCCGCCATGATGAAGGGATTGGAGGCGTGGAAATTCAAATCACAGCGGCCAATCAGGTTCATCACCGTGATGCGCGCCGCGCCGCAGTCGTAGACCGCACAGCCCCGTCCGGGGACGCGCCCGCCGAGGTTCGCCGGACGCAGAATGTAAGGGCACTCATCCAGATAGTCGCGGATCTGCATTTTGCCGAACGTATGGTTGCCGAGTGTGATGACATCCGCGCCGGCGGCAAAAATATCCTCCGCATCATCCGACGTCAGGCCGACCATTGCGGCGTTTTCCCCATTGACGACCGTAAAGTGAATGTCCTTGAGCTTTTTGAAAGAA
>JAXYYF010000066.1:0-2523 GCA_037419475.1 bacterium | reverse complement strand
AACCAGTCTTCTGCAGATTCTCTGAACTCTCATACTTTCTATCTCCTCACGCTTTGGTTTGTTTCTTCGCTGATAATTTTTCCGTCCAGCAGATGAATTGTCCGGTCGGTATACTGCGACATATCGGGGTCATGCGAGACGAGCATAAAGGTCGTGCCGCTGCTGCGAAACAGCCCGGTCAGCAGATCCATGATCTCCGCGCTTGTTTTGGTATCGAGGTTGCCGGTCAGCTCATCGGCAAAGACGATGGGCGGCTTTGTAATGAGCGCCCGCGCAATGCCGACTCTTTGCTGCTGGCCGCCGGAGAGCTCGGACGGCTTGTGCTCCGCGTGGGAGACGATGCCGACCTGCTCCATAACGGCAAGCGCCTGTCTTCGTCGTTCCTTCCGCCCGACGCCGCGCAGCATGAGCGGCAGCTCCACGTTCTCCACTGCCGTGTACTGCGGCATCAGATTGTAGCTCTGGAACACGAAGCCGATGTACTGCCGCCGAAAGCGGATGCGCGCACTCTCGCTCATGTTCTCAATGTGCTTGTCCAGAATGACGATCTCGCCCGAGGTCGGCTTTTCAAGACCAGCCAGCATATTGAGCATCGTCGATTTACCGGAGCCGCTTCGTCCGGAGATACAGACGAACTCGCCGGGGCTGACTGTCAGGCTCACGCCGTCCAGGGCATGGATGTGCGAGTCGCCGACGACGTATTCCTTGCGCACATCCCGCAGCCGGATGACCGGCGCGGCTCTGTTTTTCGTTTCTTCCATCTCTCATCCTCTTTTCAGCCCGCCTGCGGCATGGTGTAGTTTTTCTGCTCAGCCACAAGCCCGAATTTCTCTTTCACACGCTCGAGTTTCCGGCTCCACGGCGCCGCCAGCGCCCACAGAACCAGAAACGTACAGATCCCGTGGCTCAGATCAAAAAAGAAGCTCGACACATACGCCGCCGCGACCGTCTGCCACGTGATGGGGCGGATATAGCCCAGAATATAATAGAGGTTCATGATCCAGCCGTAGACGAAGCCGGAGATCAGGCCCCAGACGCAAAGCGTTAACGGCGCGCGCTCGGTCGTCCTGCGAAGCAGCGCCAGCACATCGCCGCGCCCGGTATCGGGCGGCAGGAGCTTGTCCCACTTTGGGCTTGTGAAGCGCGGCTTCGGATGGCGGACGATATGCCCCACGGTTGGAAACAGCCCAGCGTTTTTCATAAGCCCGGTCAAAAAGCCCAGCAGACCCCAGGTAAACATCTGCCACGGCGTCCATGGTCCCTGCCCGAAGATGAAGTTGCTCACAAACGCGGTCAGTGCGCCGGTCAGAAAGCCCGTTTCGGGGCCAAACACGATGGCCGTGATCATAATGATCGCGCTACACGGCTTGAAGTTCGGCAGCGGGATGATGGAGAACACTGTCCTGCCCACGACCGCGAGGGCGGACATGACTGCGATCGGCACCAGCTCGCGCGCCTGCGGCCGTCTACGCTCGAAGACCAGCAGGAACGGAACCGCCGAAATCGCCAAAAACAGCAGCCCCAGGATCCAGTCGGAGTTGTTGGCGAAGAAGTTGAGAAAGCCGTGGTCTTCTCCAAAGCTGCTGGGCCTTCGGAACTCAAAAACGGAATACGCGGCAAGCATTGCCGGTAATACAATTAGAATTACGATCGCCGCCCATCTCGTACGGCGGCTGGCAAAGATCCGCTTCATCCGCCCGCCTCCCGGCACTTTCGCACGACTTCTTCGCAGGTGATAGCATCCGGGAACCAGTTGCCCGCGATGCGGTTTGCATCCGTTGTGTAGTAGCGGTTTCCGGAGAAGAACCGGTGCGGCTCGTCGGCAGAGATTACACGTCCGTCGAACATCATTGCGCAGCGGTCGGCAAAGCTCGCGGCAAAATCCAGGTCGTGCGTTACAGTCAAAATGGACACGCCATCCGCGTTCAATTTCTTCAGGATCGCTCCCAGCTCTGCCTTTGCGTAGGCGTCCAGGCCCTTTGTCGGCTCGTCGAGCAGGAGCACGTCGGCGTTCCGAAGCAATAATTTGCAGAGCGCCGCGCGCTGCAATTCGCCGCCGGACAGATCAAACGGGTGCCGGTCCAACAGTCCGGTCAGCTCCAGCTTTTCTGCCCACGCGCGCGCATCTGTCTCTTCTCCAACCTCTAATGAATCGGACAGCACATCGTCCTGCGTGAAAAGCGCCTGCGGCCGCTGCGGGAGCATGGCAAGGCGGCAATTCTTTTGGAGCCTGATCTTTCCGCGCTGCGGCTTTGCCGTTCCAATGAGGCACGATAACAGCGTCGTTTTGCCCGCGCCGTTGCCGCCGAGCAGGCACAGGTGTTCCGCTTTATATAGCTGCAACTCCGCGCCGCGCAGGACATCCGGCTCTGTGGGGGCATAGCGCATCCAGACCTCCTTGCAGGAGAGCACCGGCTTGTCCTCGCGCTCTGGTTCCTGCCGGGTCTCTTTTTCCGGCTGCGGGTTTGGTGCGCCGAGAATGGTCTTTAAGTATCCGCGTGCCTGCCGCACGCTCAAGGGAAT
>JAXYYF010000065.1:0-7167 GCA_037419475.1 bacterium | reverse complement strand
TTTCCGGCAAAAAAGGAAGAAGAGGGTACCTCGCAGGCCCTCTTCTCTCCCCTATACAAAGCCTCCCATTAGTCATTCAAATTCAAGCTCTGCTTCTCCCCGCGGGTAAACCTCGCCGACAATGACGCTCCATGGCGCAAAGGCGCGAAGCTTGGCAAGCAGCTCCTCCGCATCCGCGCGCGGAAGCGCCGCAAGCAGCCCGCCCGAGGTCTGCGGATCGGCGGCGAGGTCGAGCCTCACGCGCCGCACACCGTCGAGCTCACGCAGATGAGGCTTAACATAGTCGCGGTTCCGGTACGCGCCGGCGGGGATAATTCCCATATCTGCCAGTTCCTCCGCCTGCGGCAGGAGCGGCAAAGCCGCGCCGTGCAGGCGGATGGTGACGTTCGAGCCGCTCGCCATCTCATAGCTGTGTCCCAGCAGTCCGAAGCCGGTCACGTCGGTGCATGCATGGACGTTTTTTACCTCGCGCACCACCTGTGCGGCCTTTGCATTGAGCATCGCCATGCTCTCATAAGCTGCATCGCGCGCCTCCGCCGAGGCGAGCTCCGCCCTGAGCGCAGTGGTGATGATGCCGGTACCGAGCGGTTTGGTCAGCACAAGCACATCGCCCGGCTGTGCGCCGACATTCTTGAGGATGTGCTGCGGATGTACAAAACCGGTGACGCACAGACCGTACTTCGGCTCGTTATCCTGAATGGTGTGTCCACCCGCGATCACACAGCCGGCCTCGACAGCCTTGTCATGCCCGCCCTCCAAAATGGAACGAACCATATCGAGCGGGAGACAGCTCGGCACGCAGAGCAGATTCATCGCCAGCTTCGGCACGCCGCCCATGGCGTATACATCCGAAAGTGCGTTCGCCGCGGCGATCTGACCGAAGAGGTAGGGATCATCTACAATGGGCGTGAAAAAGTCTACCGTTTCAATAACGGCCACGTCATCCGACACGCTGTAAACACAGGCGTCATCACTGCTGTCGTAGCCAACCAGCAGCCGGGGATCAAACACATTCGGAAGATCCTCCAGAATTTTCGACAGGGCACCCGGCCCCAGCTTTGCCGCTCACCCGGCGGCAGAGGTCATGCGCGTGAGCCGAAGATCACGGGCCTCATCCATTGCCGTCTCCCTCCTTTCCAGAGCATACACTATTTTTTTCACACGGACGCTTTGACCTGCTCCCTCACAAGCTCGGCGAAGGAACGGGCCAGCGCGCTCATGGAGCTCTTCTTGCGCCAGGCCATATAGATGCTGCGCTCCGGCGGCTGCTCGCCCAGTTCGAACTGGAGCAGCCTGCCGCTCTTGACCTGCTCGCGCACGGCAAGCGAGGAGAGGATCGACACACCCGCTCCCTGCGCGACCAGCCGCTGCAAAACAGCTGCATCGGACACGTAGGCAGCCGTGTGGATGATGTGCGGACCGAGCCGGATGTCGCTGAGATAGTTGTCGATCACCTTCTGCGTGCCCGAGCCGTGCTCACGGAAGATCAGCGGTTCGGTGAACAGCTCGCGCGCCGGTGTGCCGTTTGCCAGAAGCGCGGCAAAGCGCGGCGTGTTCGGCGTGATCATCACAAGGCGGTCTCTGGCGACCGGTTCATAGATCAGCTCCTGCCGGTCGTCGGCGCTGCCGACAAAGCCGAGCTGCACATCTCCGTCCAGCAGCCACTGCTGGACCTCTGCGCTGTCGCCGCACAAAAGCGTACAGCAGCTGTCGGGATGGGCAGCGGAAAAGGCTGTGATGAACTGCGGCAGAAGGCACTGCGCTGGAACGGTGGACGCGCCGAGCGAAAGCTCGCGCGCCATATCGCCCATCACATCAAGCCGCAGCGCACTGCACTTGGCAAGGATGTCCTGCGCGTACTGATACACGCGCTTGCCATCGGACGTGAGTGTCAGGCGGCGTCTGGACTCGCGGCGCAGAAGCACCGCATGGAGCGAGGTCTCCAGCGAGCGGACATTATCGCTCACCGTCGACTGCGCCAGATAAAGACGGTTCGCCGCTTCCGTGAAGCTGCCCGCATCCACGACGGCTACAAAGATCTCAAGCGCGCGAAGATTCACACTGTCCATGCTTCTGCTCCTCTCCTGTAAATCTTATATTATTGTAGAGACTGGCCGCCAGTTTGTCAAATTCTTTCACGCTGGGCAGCGGTTTATTATCGGAAAATCCGATCATAAAGCCGAAAGAAACGGAAAAATCCATTTTCAAATGTCCGACGCTCTGCTATAGTAAGGGTAACACATTAAGGCAATGCCGTTCAGGAAGGAGCAATTCTTATGATCCATGTCAATGCAATGGGCGACGTCTGCCCGGTTCCCGTGGTAAAAACGCGCAATGCGCTCATGCAGCTCTCTGGTGCGGGCAGCGTGGAAACGCTGGTTGACAACGCAACAGCTGTGGAAAATCTCACCCGTCTAGCCGACTCTCTTCATGCCGCTGTGCACTCAGAACAGCTCGGTGAGGGCAGATACCGTGTCGTCATCACAAGGGGAGACGCGCCGGTCGAAGCCCCTGAGTCGATTGTCTGCGCGCCGTGCGCAAAGCCGAAAACCGTTGTCGTACTCTCCTCGGACAAGATGGGAAGCGGTGACGATGAGCTTGGCAGCGCACTGATGAAAGCCTTTGTATATGCCATGAGCCAGCAGGAGGCGCTGCCGGATACGGTTCTGTGCTACAACGGCGGCGCAAAGCTGAGCTGTGAGGGTTCCGCCTCGCTCGAGGATCTCAAGGCGATGGCCGCGCAGGGTGTGGAGATCCTCACCTGCGGCACCTGCCTGAACTTTTATGGACTGACGGAAAAGCTCGCCGTCGGAGCGGTGACGAACATGTATGTCATCGTTGAGAAAATGAGCGCCGCCGACCGTCTTGTGCGTCCGTAAGGCCATGATCTATCTCGATAATGCCGCGACCACCATCCGCAAGCCGCCGCAGGTCGTCGATGCGGTGGTGCGCGCCATGAGCAGCTTCGGCAACAGCGCCCGCGGCACGCACGAGGGCGCATTGACCGCCTCGCGCACGATCTATGACGCGCGCTGTAAGGCGGCGGCACTGTTCGGCTGCCCGCGGGCTGACCATGTTGTCTTTACAGCCAACTCGACCGAGGCGCTCAACATCGCCATCAACGGTCTTATCCGCGCAGGCGACCATGTGATCTCCACCGATCTTGAGCACAATTCCGTTCTCCGCCCGCTTTACCGTCTGCGCGATGAGCGGGACGTATCACTGGACTTTGTACCCGCGGACCGGCAGGGGAATCTTGACTACGCGGATTTTGAGCGTCTGCTGCGCCCGAACACCCGCGCCATCGTGTGTACGCACGCCTCCAACCTCACCGGCAATGCGGTCAATCTTGCGCGCGCAGGCGAGATCGCACACCGCCACGGTGTGCTGTTTCTTGTGGACGCTTCGCAGAGCGCGGGTGTGCTGCCCATTGACATGGAGCGCATGTACATCGACATTCTCTGTTTCACCGGCCACAAATCACTCATGGGCCCGCAGGGCACGGGCGGGCTCTGTCTGCGCGGGGACCACGGCATCCGTCCGTGGAAGGTCGGCGGCACAGGCGTACAGACCTATTCCGAACGTCAGCCCGAGCAGCTTCCGGTACGGTTGGAGGCCGGTACGCTCAACGGCCACGGCATCGCAGGGCTGAGCGCAGCGCTGGATTTCATCGCGGAGACCGGCGTCGAAGCCATCCACGCGCACGAAACGGCGCTCATGCGCCGTTTCTACGAGGGTGTGCGCGATATTCCGGGCGTAACGGTTTACGGCGATTTCACGCATGAGCGCACAGCAGTCGTCGCGCTCAACCTTGCCGGTCACGACTCCAGCGAGGTCGCGGACGCGCTCGCGGAGGACTACGGCATCGCCACACGCTCCGGCGCGCACTGCGCACCGCGGCTGCACCGCGCGCTCGGCACGGAGGAACAGGGCGCCGTGCGCTTCAGCTTCGGCTGGTACAACACGGCGGAGGAGGCCGACGCCGCCGTCCGCGCAATTCGGGAGCTGGCACGATGAGAGAGAAAAAAAAATGGCTGGTCATCACCTTCCACACCACGGCCGCCGCTATCGGCATGGAAAAGCTCTGCACCGCGCGCGGGCTTGCCGGCCGGCTCATTCCGGTGCCGCGCGCGCTGACCGCGGACTGCGGCATGGCCTGGCGCGCGGAGATCGCTGACCGTGCATCGCTGGAAGCGCTCGCCGCGTCCGAGGGGCTGGAGGCTGAAGGCTTTTACGAGCTCCTGCTTTGACGCAAAACGACAGAAAAGCGGGGATATCATCGGAAAATCCGATGATATCCCCGCTTTCTTCGGATAAACCCATTTGTCATTTTGACCTGCCGTCTTTATACTGAAGCTGTCAATATTTTTTTCCGAGAATAACGGAAAAGAAAAGGAGAGTAGAGAAAATGAAAAAGATCCATTGGGGCGTTGTGCTCGCCGGCGCTGCTGTGGGCGTCGCGGCACTGGTGCTCACGGCGATGGGAAACCCGAAAAACATGGGCTTCTGCATCGCCTGCTTTCTGCGCGACACGGCCGGCGCATGCGGTCTGCACAGCGCGGCCAAGGTGCAGTATGTCCGTCCGGAGATCATCGGTCTTGTGCTCGGCGCATTTCTCATGAGCGTCGCCGGTAGGGAGTTCAAGGCCCGCGCCGGCTCCTCCCCCGCACTGCGCTTTGTCATCGGCGCCTTCGTCGTCATCGGCGCGCTGGCCTTCCTCGGCTGCCCGCTGCGCATGGTGCTGCGTCTTGGCGGCGGCGATCTCAACGCGCTCGCCGGCCTGATCGGCTTCTTCCTCGGCATCCTTATCGGCATTGCCTGCCTCAAGCGCGGCTTTTCGCTCAAGCGCTCGTATGAGGTGGGCACCTCTGAGGGCAGCGTGCTGCCGACCGTGATGGCCGCGCTTCTGATCCTCGTGTTGACTGTTCCCGCGCTCTTTAAGGCTTCTGAGGAGGGCCCCGGCTCCATGCACGCGCCGTTCTGGATCGCGCTGGTCATTGCACTCGCCGTCGGCGCGCTGGCGCAGAAGAGCCGCCTGTGCATGGTCGGCGGCCTGCGCGACGCCGTAATGCTGGGCGACTTCCATCTGCTCTACGGCTTCGTGGCCATCTTCGTTGTCACGCTTATCGGCAATCTTGCAATGAATAAGTTCAGCCTTGGCTTTGCCCTTCAGCCCATCGCGCACAGCGCGCACCTGTGGAATCTGCTGGGCATGGTGCTCGTCGGCTGGGGCAGCGTGCTTCTCGGCGGCTGCCCGCTGCGTCAGCTTATTCTGGCCGCACAGGGCAGCGGCGACAGCGCCGTGGCCGTGTTCGGCATGCTCGTCGGCGCGGCCCTTGCGCACAACTTCGGCCTTGCGGGCAACCCCGACAGCAAGAATGAAGCCGGTCAGCTCGTGGTCGGCGGCATCTCCGGCGCCGGTAAGGCTGCCGTGATCCTCGGCCTTGTTGTACTGCTGGTCATCGCCCTCTGGAACACGCCGAGAAAGGAGGCCGCCGCAAAATGATCGACGCAAGAGGCTATTCCTGCCCCATGCCTGTGGTGATGGTGCAGAACGAGGTGAAAAAGAGCTCACCCGACACACTCGAGGTTCTGGTAGACAGCCGGATCTGCGTAGAGAACGTCACCCGCTTTGCTCAAAAGCAGGGCTACCGCGTGGTCTGCGCAGACGAGGGCGGCGATTTCCGCCTGACGCTCAAAAAGTAAAAAAAGGAGGAGAGCCAAAGCAGCTCTCCTTCCTTTTTTACGCGCTCCTCCCCGCAAGAACGGCGAGAAGCAGCCAGAGATACGCGCCTGTGATACAGCTTGCAGGCGTAAAGAATGTCATGACCGCATAGCACACAAGCGCCGTGCCCGCGACCGCCGAGCGGTCATCCTCCGCCCGGCGGTATGCCCTGAACAGGGCATACGCAAGCAGCGTCAGAAAGGTCCCAAGCCCCATTACCCCCTGATCGAGGAGGATGCCGAGATATTCGTTGTGCGCGCTTGTCACGGCGGCATGCACCGTCTCACCGCCGTGATACCAGTAAAACGGCTCCACATCACGCAGATACAGCGTGCCGCACCCGCCGCCGAGCAGGGGATGCTCCGCAATGAGCGGCACAAGCGCGCGCCACAGTCCCAGCCGTCCCGAGCCGAAGCCCGCGCCGGCCCTGCCGCGCAGGAGAAGATGCAGCTCTGTGAGCGTCCCGCCGCTGCCGGGATAATACCATAAAAATATCAATGCCGCCAAAGTGAACAGCGCCGCAAGCGCCCACATCGCCCTTTTTCTCCGCGGAAACAACAGCGGCAGGCTCACCACAGCCGTCACTGCAAGGCCGAGCAGCGCTGCGGCAACCTGTAAGCGCACAAGTGTCCAGACTGTCAGCATGAGCGGCACAAACAGCCGGCGGCTCCATCCGCACACGAGCGCCGCAGCCATAGCGGCAGCGCAGAGCGCAAGGAGGAAAGCCGTAAAATCGATGTTTCCCGCCGTCCCCGCATAAAAGCCAAGATAGGCGGAATCACCGTCAAAATAATTCAGTCCCGCCGGATAAAGCCGCAGCGGATTTTTCCCCGCAAGCTGGATCAGCACGAGCAGATCGCACAGCGCTGCGCTCCACGCCGCCGCATACAAAAGCCGCCGGCCGGGGCGCAGATACCGCGCGAGCAGCAGAAAGCAGAAAACGTAAAGCACGACCGTCAAAAGCCCATCCCGCCTCGTCCCGCCAAGCAGGACGGCGGCGCCGCAGGGCGAAAGCGCTGCGCTGAGAACGGTCACGGCGAGATACACAAGCGCCATCAGATCCGCCGTGCCATGCGGGCGAAGCTCCCGCCGTGCGCCTGTGCGCATCACAGCCAGCAGATAGCCGATAGACAGGATGAGAAAGCAATGATACTTTCCCTCCATCATGCGCTCATAACCGCCAAACGGCAGAAAAAGGAAGAACACCGTGACCAGCAAAAGGGTATAGCCCTCCGAAATACGCCGTTCCATACCGCTCCCCCTCTCCGCGCAGCCATCTTCATAGTATAGGGGGATGGGAACTTTTTGTCAAATTTTCACGTCTCAGGGATGAACGGCTTGACATAACACGTTTGCTTTCGTTACAATAGAATTATAAAGAGTTCACAAGGAGGTCTTTTCCATGTCTATTGCTACCAAAATTTGTCTGAATAAATCGTATT
>JAXYYF010000064.1:0-7045 GCA_037419475.1 bacterium | reverse complement strand
CCCTCGCTCCCGAAGTTGTGTAAGGAGGGCTTGAAGAAATGGCTATGAATGTGAAGAAGGGCGATACCGTTATCGTCCTGTCCGGTAAGGACAAGGGCAAGCAGGGCAAGGTGCTCGGCACCGTTCCCAGCGAAGCCAAGGTCGTGGTCGAGGGCATTAACAAGGTGACCTGCCACATCAAGCCCCGCAAGCAGGGCGAAACCGGCGGCATTGTCGAGCGTGAAGCCGCTCTGTATGCCTCCAAGGTGCAGGTGGTCTGCCCCAAGTGCGGCAAGGGCACCCGCGTCGCCCACAAGGTCGAGGGCGACAAGAAGACCCGCGTCTGCAAGAAGTGCGGCGCTGAACTGTAAGAAAGGAGAGTCGTTACACTATGGCAAGACTGAAAGACAAGTACGTTGCGGAAGTGGCGCCCGCTCTCTTTACGAAGTTCGGCTACACCTCCACCATGCAGGTTCCCAAGATCGAGAAGGTCGTCGTGAACGTCGGCTGCGGAGAGGCCAAGGAGAATGCCAAGGTCCTCGAGGCGGTCGTCCGTGACCTGACCACCATCACCGGCCAGAAGGCCGTCGTCACCAAGGCGAAGAAGTCCGTTGCGAACTTCAAACTGCGCGAGGGCATGCCCATCGGCGCGAAGGTTACCCTCCGCGGCGACAAGATGTGGGAGTTCCTCGACCGCCTGTTCAACGTGGCGCTTCCTCGTGTCCGCGACTTCCGCGGCATCAGCGCCAACGCTTTCGACGGCCGCGGCAACTACGCCCTCGGCATCAAGGAGCAGCTGATCTTCCCCGAGATCGAGTACGACAAGATCGACAAGATCCGCGGTATGGACATCGTCATCTGCACCACCGCCAAGACCGACGAGGAGGCCCGCGAGCTTCTCTCCCAGGTCGGCGCACCGTTTGAACGCTAAGTAGGAGGAAAAGACAATGGCTAAGAAATCTATGATTCTCAAGCAGCAGGCTCCTGCTAAGTTCTCCACCCGCCGCTACAACCGCTGCAAGATCTGCGGCCGCCCTCACGCCTATCTGCGTGACTACGGCGTCTGCCGTATCTGCTTCCGCGAGCTGGCCTACAAGGGTGAGATCCCCGGCGTTCGCAAGGCTTCTTTCTGATCTTTTTCCGCTATGCTTCGTTGGCGTGACTTGGCGTACACAAAGTACGCCGGTGTCCCGCCGCCTCGCCTAACGAAAAAATCTCAAGAAGGACCGATTTTGGAGAGCCTGCTCTCCGATGAACTCTTAACCACGAGCGTTGTGATATGGACGCTCTGGCGATAAGGATCGCGAAAGGTCACTGTCAATTACGCGTGGTCACACGCGTGTGGGTGCGCTCCAAATTGACAGTGATACCTCGTGACCGAAACGGAGGAAACTCCGTAACTCTAAAATAGGAGGATTTACACTATGCATATCACTGACCCCATTGCGGATATGCTCACACGCATCCGCAACGCGAACAGTGCCCGTCATGACACTGTTGACGTCCCCGCTTCCAACATGAAGAAGAGCATTGCTCAGATCCTGCTGGACGAGGGCTATATCAAGAGTTATCAGATCGTTGACGACGGTACGCAGGGCGTTATTCACATCACCCTGAAGTACAACGGCAAGGACAAGGTCATCACCGGCCTGCGCCGTGTCAGCAAGCCCGGCCTGCGTGTTTACGTCGGCGCGGATGAGCTGCCCCGCGTGCTCCGCGGCCTTGGCATTGCCATCATCTCCACCTCTAAGGGCGTCATGACCGACAAGGCTGCTCGTGCGGCTCATGTCGGCGGCGAAGTCCTGGCGTTTGTGTGGTAAGGAGGGTATTGAACAATGAGTCGAATTGGTAGAATGCCCGTGCATCTTCCCGCTGGTGTCGAAGTAACCATCGGTGAGGGCAACCTTGTCACGGTCAAGGGCCCCAAGGGTACCCTGACCCAGCAGCTTTATCCCACGATGACTCTCACGCAGGAAGCCGGCGTCGTGCACGTCGCGCGTCCCAACGATGAGAAGGAAAACCGTGCTCTCCACGGCCTGACCCGCGCGCTGCTCCACAACATGGTGGTCGGCGTGAGCGAGGGTTACAAGAAGGAGCTCGAGATCAACGGCGTTGGTTACCGTGCCGCCAAGGAGGGCAACAAGCTCGTCCTGAACATCGGCTACTCCCACACCGTTGAGGTGCCCGAGATCGAGGGCATCACCATCGAGGTTCCGTCCCAGAACAAGGTCGTTATTTCCGGCTGCGATAAGCAGAAGGTCGGTCAGTTCGCCGCGGAAGTCCGCGAGAAGCGTCCTCCCGAGCCGTATAAGGGCAAGGGCATCAAGTATGTTGACGAAGTCATCCGCCGCAAGGTCGGTAAGACCGGCGCTAAGAAGTAAGGAGGTGTGCCGATATGATTAAAAGACCCGATACCAAAGCACAGCGTATCAAGCGTCATAAGAGAGTCCGCGCGAAGATCTCCGGCACTCCCGAGTGCCCCCGTCTGAACGTGTTCCGCAGCGAGAAGAACATCTATGCCCAGATCATCGACGATGTCGCGGGCAACACTCTCGTCGCGGCGTCCTCTCTGGACAAAGAGATCGAAGGCAACGGCGGCAACAAGGCTGCTGCCCGCGCCGTTGGCAAGCTGGTCGCTGAGCGCGCCAAGGCCAAGGGCATCGATGTGGTCGTGTTCGACCGCGGCGGTTACCTGTACCATGGTCGTGTTGCTGAGCTGGCCGAAGGCGCCCGTGAGGGCGGTCTGGAATTCTAAGAAGGAGGAACAACGAAATGCCCAGATTTGAACGTGAACCGAGCGAATACATGGAAAAGCTCGTTGCCCTCAACCGTGTTTCCAAGACCGTTAAGGGCGGCCGTGTCATGAAGTTCTCCGCGCTGATGGTCGTCGGCGACGGAAAAGGCAAGGTCGGTTACGGCCTTGGCAAAGCTGCTGAAGTTCCCGAAGCGATCCGCAAGGGTCTGGAGGCTGCCAAGAAGAACATGGTCACCGTGACCCTGTCCGGCAGCACCATTCCCCACGAGGTCATCGGTGAGTTCGGCGCGGGCCGTGTGCTCATGAAGCCCGCTGCCCCCGGTACCGGCGTGATCGCCGGCGGCGCTGTCCGTGCCGTCGTCGAGGCTGCCGGCATCAAGGATATTCGTACCAAGTGCCTGCGCTCCAACAACGCCAACAACGTTGTCGGCGCCGCTTTCGAGGGCCTGAAGGCTATGCGTAGCCCCGAACAGGTTGCCAAGATCCGCGGCAAGAGCGTGGAAGAAATCGTGGGATAAGGAGGCAGTAACCATGGCTAATCTGAACGTCAAGCTCGTCAAGAGCCTCAATGGCAGACTGGAAAAGCACATCGCCACTGCCAACTCCCTCGGCCTGCGCAAGATCGGCGACGCCACCGTGCAGCCCGATAACGATCAGACCCGCGGCAAGATCGCCCAGATCGGCTACCTGCTGCAGGTCACCGAAGAAAAGTAAGGAGGAGCTGTCTAATGAAGTTACATGAACTGTCTCCTGCCGCCGGCTCCACCAAAGAGGCTTACCGCAAGGGTCGCGGTGCCGGTTCCGGCAACGGCAAGACCGGCGGCCGCGGTCACAAGGGCCAGAAGGCTCGCAGCGGCGGCGGTGTCCGCGTCGGCTTTGAAGGCGGCCAGATGCCTCTGGCGCGCCGCACCCCGAAGCGCGGTTTCAACAACATCTTTGCAAAGCCCTATGAGATCATCAACCTCAGCGCGCTCAACGCGTTCGAGGATGGCGAGACCGTTACCGCCGAGGCTCTGCTTGACAAGGGCATCCTGAGCAAGTGCGAGTACGGCTATAAGGTTCTCGGCAACGGCAAGGTCAGCAAAAAGGTCAATGTGGAGGCTTCTGCTTTCTCCGCTTCTGCCAAGGAGGCTATCGAGGCAGCAGGCGGAAAGGCAGAGGTGATCTAATTGATCCAGACGATCCGTAAAGCTTGGGCTATCCCCGAACTGCGCAAGAAGATCGTATTCACTCTGCTGATCCTGCTCATCTTCCGCGTCGGCAACGCGATCCCCACCCCCTATATCAACACGGAGCTGCTCTCGGCTTATATCGAGTCCACCGGCGGCAGCCTGTTGAACCTGTATAACGTGATGTCCGGCGGCGCCTTCGCTCAGGCCACAGTCTTTGCCCTCGGCGTGCAGCCCTATATCAACAGCTCGATCATCATTCAGCTCCTGACCATCGCCATCCCCGCTCTTGAGCGTCTGGCTCGTGACGGCGGCGAGGTCGGCAAGAAGAAGATCGCGTCCATCACGCGCTACGCGACGGTCGCCATCGCCCTTCTTCAGGCCTTCGGCTACTATATGATCTGCAAGAACTACAACATCCTTGAGACTACCGGTGTGTGGCCCGCTCTGGTCATCATCGTGACGCTCGTTGCCGGTTCTTCCTTCGTCATGTGGCTCGGCGAGCAGGTCAACGAGTTCGGTATCGGCAACGGTATCTCCATGATCCTCTTTGCCGGTATCCTTGCCCGCGTCCCGACCATGGTCAACGGCGGTCACTACTATCTTGCGCAGCACGGCTCTATTGGCTGGCTGTGGCTTGCGCTGCTGGTCGTCGGCATGCTGGCGCTGATCGTTCTGATCGTCCACGTCAACGGCGCTGAGCGCCGTATCCCCGTGCAGTATGCGAAGCGTCAGGTCGGCCGCAAGATGTACGGCGGCCAGGCATCCACCCTTCCCATGAAGGTCAATATGTCCGGCGTTCTGCCCATCATCTTCGCGCAGTCCATCGCTTCTCTGCCTGCCACGGTCTGGGCCTTTGTCGGCACCCCCGACAAGGATACCAGCCCCGTCGCTTACTCCATCTACAGCGCGATCGACACGAAGTCCGTTCTTTACCTGATCGTGTACTTCCTGATGATCATCGGTTTCAGCTATTTCTACGCCACCATCCAGTTCAATCCTGTGGAGATCTCCAACAACCTCAAGAAGAACGGCGGCTTCATCCCTGGCTTCCGTCCGGGTCAGCCCACCAGCCAGTTCATTGCGAAGGTTCTCTCCAAGGTCACACTGTTTGGCGCGATCTACCTCGGCATCGTGGCCATTGCGCCGCTGGTCGTCGGCAGGGCGATCAACAATGCGTCGCTGTCCATTGGCGGTACATCCGTCATCATCGTTGTCGGTGTTGCTCTTGAAACCGTTCAGGCGCTGGAGTCCCAGATGCTGATGCGTCAGTATAAGGGCTTCCTGGAATAAGAAAGGCGAAAAAATGAAACTGATTTTGTTGGGCGCTCCCGGCGCTGGAAAGGGCACGCAGGCCGCGATCCTTGCTGCGGAGCTTGGAATTCCTACGATTTCCACCGGTAACATTCTGCGCGCGGCCATTAAAAATGGCACGCCGACGGGAATGAAGGCCAAGACCTATATGGACGAAGGCCATCTGGTACCCGATGAGGTCATCATCGGCATCATTACAGAGCGTCTTGCCGAATCCGATTGTGCGAAGGGCTACATCCTCGACGGTGTGCCCCGCACGATCGCGCAGGCAGAGGCGCTTGAGAACGCCGGTATCAAGTTCGACCATGTTGTTTCCCTTGAGGTCTCCGACGAGACCATCATGGAACGCATGGGCGGACGCAGAGTGTGCGAGCACTGCGGCGCGAGCTACCACATCAAGGCAGTTCCGCCAAAGACCGAGGGCGTCTGCGACGTCTGCGGCGGCAAGCTCGTCACGCGCAAGGATGATGCACCGGAGACGGTGAAGAACCGTCTTACGGTCTATCATAGGGAGACGGAGCCGCTCAAGGACTTTTACAAGTCCCGCGGCGTTCTGTACCCAGTGGAGGATATGGGCTCTGTCGAGGCTACCTCCAAAGCGATTCTTGCTGTGCTGAAATAAGGAGGCTGCAATGATTACTCTGAAATCAGCACACGAGATCGAACTGATGCGCCGAGCGGGTAAAATTACCGCGGCTGCCCGTGCATTAGCAGGGGAAATGGTAAAGCCCGGCGTAACAACCCATGAAATCGACAAAGCAGTGTACAAGTTCATCAAATCGCAGGGAGCCGAGCCGTCGTTCCTCAATTACAGCGGCTATCCGGCCAGCGTCTGCGTCAGCGTGAACGATGAGATCATTCACGGTATCCCGGGTCCCCGGGTGCTCCGAGAGGGCGACATCGTCAGCGTGGATGTGGGCGCGTATATCGGCGGCTTCCATGGCGACTGCGCCGGGACCTATCCCTGCGGAAAGATCTCCGCAGAGGCGCAGCGGCTCATCGACGTCACGCAGCAGAGCTTTTTCGAAGGTATCAAGTTTGCCCGCGAGGGCCAGCGTCTTTCGGATATTTCCGCTGCGGTGCAGAAGTATGTTGAGGAAAACGGCTACAGCGTCGTGCGCGAGTATGTCGGTCATGGAATCGGCAGAAAGATGCACGAGGCGCCCGAGGTGCCGAACTACGGCGCGCCGGGACATGGGCCGAGACTTCTGCGCGGCATGACGATCGCCGTCGAGCCGATGGTGAACGCGGGTGGCGCGGCAGTCCGGGTCATGCCGGACGGCTGGACCGTCAAAACCCAGGACGGTTCGCTTGCCGCACACTACGAAAACACGGTTCTTATCACATCCGGCGACCCGGAGCTTCTGACGGTGCCGGAGATATAGGAGCGTGTGGATGGACATTGCGAAAGGCGACCTTGTAATAGCGACGGCCGGCAGAGAAAAGGGAAAGCTTTTCCTCGTTCTGGATCGACAGGACGAATTTCTTCTGCTGGCGGACGGCAAGGCCAGACGGGTCGAAGCGCCCAAGCGCAAGAAGTGTAAACACGTTCAGCGCGCGGCATCCGGACCGGAACGCATTGCCGCAAGGATCAGAAGCAGTGAAAACATCACAAACAGTGAGCTTCGTAGAGCCCTCGCCGTTTATCGCGGCGAGCACGGTAATCAAGACCAGGAGGGATCAACACTTTGGCAAAATCCGACATGATCGAAGTGGAAGGCACTGTCGTTGAGGCGATGCCCAACACCACATTCCAAGTAGACATTGGAAATGGACACACGATATTGGCGCATATTTCCGGAAAGCTCAGAATGAATTTCATCAGGAT
>JAXYYF010000063.1:0-9144 GCA_037419475.1 bacterium | reverse complement strand
GTAGCATTGCATATTGTATCATCAATTTTCAGATTTGTACACTCTTTTTTTAGAATTTTAACGCAACTTTCCCAAAGCGCACGAATACAGGTCGTCTGCGCAACCATGGTTATGGGTAAAGCGGCAACATCCGGCGTTTCTTCGATCCATTTTGCAACTTCTTCCGCATTTCCGAAGATCAGCGGGTGCACGCACCAGCTGGCAATGCCGACCACCTCAGGATGCTCATGCTCGCCGATGATGACGACCTGACGGCCCTCCGTCTCGGCCTTTGTCACAAGATGCTGGATATGCTGAACATTCGGGCAGGTCGCGCTGACGACACGCGCGCCGCGCTTTTCCAGCGCTTCGATCGTCTCACGCCGCTCTCCATGCGAGCGGATCAGGACGGTCTCCCCCGCTCCCGCCTCCTCCGGCGTGCCGATCAGGCGCATGCCCTCACGCTCAAGCTCCGCGACGACATTGGCATTGTGGATGATACTGCCGAGCATCGCGCCGCCGCATTCCTTCGCTGTCTGATGCGCAAGCGCGACCGCGCGCTCCACGCCGTAGCAGAAGCCGGCCGTTTCCGCAAGGATCACTTTCACAGCTTTTCTCCCCCCACACTCTGCCCGCCGAGGGCATAGGCCTCGCGCAGGATGTCATCTGCGATCTTCTGCATCTCCTCCGATGTGCCGCGCCGTCCGGTGATCTGCGGCACGTAGGGCTTACCGAAGATGATCCGCGTCTTATGAAACAGCCGCTTTTTCCCATCGGCAAAAACCGGCACGAGCGTCGCGCCGGCGCGCACGCCGATCACCGCAATGCCGGAGTGCGCGTGCGCGGGCAGGCCGTCGTGTGTTCCGACGCCGTTGCGGATGGTCGTTCCCTCCGGAAAAATGAGCAGGTTATCGCCGTCATGAATCGCCTTCATCGCCGTTTTGACCGCCTGAATATCCGTACCGTCACGGTCGACCGGAAACGCACCGAGCGAGCGGATGAGCCAGCCGAGCAGCGGATTGTGAAACAGCTCCTCCTTGGCCATGAAATGCAGGCGGTAGTTGATCGGCAGACACAGCGCAATGAGGATCGGGTCAAGATTGCTCGCATGGTTCGGGCAAAGCAGCGCGCCGTGCTCCGGCAGATTTTCCAGTCCCCTGACTTCTATGCGGAACAGCGGGCGCAGGATCTGCACAATGACCCAGATGATGTCATAGAGAATCTTCTTCATCGTATTTTCTCCCGGATCAGCGCGAGCAGCGCCGCCTTGCTTTCGTCAAAATCAAGTGCGGAGGTGTCCAGCACGACCGCGTCCTCCGCGGGGCGCAGCGGCGCAACGGCACGGTGGGAATCGTTGTAGTCGCGCTCGACCAATTCGGAGAGCACCTCGTCATAGGGTCTCGGCGTTCCGCGCTGCTCCAGCTCCAGACAGCGGCGCTTTGCGCGCACCTCGCTCGAGGCCGTCAGGAACACCTTCACCTCGGCATCCGGCAGCACAACCGTCCCGATATCTCGCCCGTCCATAATAACGCTGTGTTTGCGCGCCATGGCGCGCTGCATTTCAAGAAGATAGGCCCGCACGGCGGGAAACGCCGACACAGCGCTGGCATACATTGAGATCTCCGGCAGGCGGATCTCCGCCGTCACATCCTTGTCCCCCAGCAGCATGTGCTGTAAGCCGTCCTCGCCGTAGCGCATGGAAATATGCAGCGAGGGCAGCAGCGCGCCGACCGCTTCTTCATCATGCGGATCGATTCCCTGATGGCGGACGGCCCAGCCGATCGTGCGGTAGATCGCGCCGGTGTCCACATACAAAATGCCGAGCTGCGCGGCGGCAGCCTTCGCCAGAGTGCTTTTCCCCGCACCGGAGGGGCCGTCGATCGCGACGGCGTAGTGCTTTTCGGGTGTCATCGTCTGTTCTTTCCTCGTTTTATATGTAAAGTATTTTTGCTTTATTGTTTAAGCAAATACTCAGCTGCCGCTTCACCGGCAGCCTTGCCGGTCGCCCACGCGATCTGAAGATTGAAGCCTCCGGTGTATGCATCCACGTCAATGAGCTCACCGGCAAAATAAAGTCCATGAATCCATTTCGATGCCATCGTCTTCGGATCGATCTCCCCGACCTTGATTCCGCCGGAGGTGATAATCGCGTTCTCAACCGGCATGGGCGCAAGAATGTCGATGCTCCAATGCTTTAAGAGCCGACGCAGTGCGGCGCGCTGCTCACGCGTGATATCATGGACCTTTTCATGTGGCGGAATGCCCGAACGCTCCACCGCCGCGGAAATCAGCTTCTGCGGCAGCAGCGCGCCGAGTGCGTTGCAGAAGTCGCTGTTTGCATGCTTTTCAAAGTCGGAGAGCAGACGCTTATCCAACTGCTGCTCATCCAGCGCCGGCTTGAGATCAAGCTCCAGCCGGTAGCTCTTCTTATCGAAATGACGCATATGCGCCGAGGCAGAGAGCACCAGCGGCCCGGATACGCCGAAGTGCGTAAAAAGCATCTCGCCAAAGTCAGAGTATATCTTTTTTCCGTTTTCAAGCACTGTCATGCCGACGTTGCGCAGGCTCAGTCCCTGAAGCTCTGCGCAGCCATCCGCCCGCAGCGGAACGAGCGAGCCGGACAGCGGCGTGACCGTGTGGCCGAGCGCCGCCGCCATGCGGTGTCCGTCGCCGGTCGAGCCGGTGCCCTGATAGCTCACGCCGCCGGTGGCTAGTACGGCCGCCGATGCAGGGTAATCGCCGCTCTCTCCCTTCACGCTGCATACCGCACCGCCGTCATCCGTCAGCACGCAAACGGCACGGTCGCGCACAAGGCGGACATGCAGCCGCCGTAGCTCGCGCTCCAGTGCAGCGGAAATGTCAAACGAACGCTCGGAGACCGGAAACACGCGCCGTCCCCGCTCGACCTTGAGCGGAACGCCGAGCTCTTCAAAAAAGGCCATCGCATCGCGCCCATCAAAGCGCGTAAACGCCGAGTAGAGAAAGCGTCCGTTCTGCGGCACATTCGCCAGCAGCTCTCCGCACGAGGAATCATTCGTCACATTGCAGCGTCCCTTGCCGGTGATGTTGAGCTTCTTTCCAAGCCGCTCATTCGGCTCGAGCAGCGTGACGGATACCCCCGCACGTGCGGCGCAGATCGCCGCCATCATGCCGGCGGCTCCGCCGCCGATCACTACAAGTGTCTTATTCATCTTCCACCTTGCCGAAAATGCCGAAGCGATCCCATACATGCTCCAGCTCGCCGAAGGTCGAGGAAATATCAGCCTCCTGTTTGTGTGCAGCTGCAAGGATCAGCGCGTTGAGCATGCTCATCGGCGCGGCCAGAGAGTCGACAAAGGAGATCATTTCGTTGCGCACCAGAATCGAAGCGGAGGACATCTGGTAAACCGGTGACATTTCGCTGTCCGTGATGGCAACGATCGTCGCTCCGCGATCCTTGGCATACTGTACCGTTTTCAGCGCCAGCTCGGAATAGCGCGGGAAGCAGATAGCGATGACCACATCGCCGGGGCCAACGCGGAAGAGCTGGTCAAAGGTGCCTGCCGCACCGCTCTGGACTTGTGTAACGTTATCATAGATCAGGCGGAAATAGAAATTGAGGTAGCCCGCCAGAAATGAGGACGAGCGAAAGCCGACGATATAAACATGACGCGCCGTGCGGATGGTATCCACCACACGGTCGAACTCCACACCGTCGGTCTGGTCTATGGCCATGCGAATCTTTTCCATATCGCGCTGGAGCACATTCGTCACCAGATCGCTGCCGCTGAGCTCGCCGTCCGACGCCTGAATGCGCTGGAGACTTGTGAGCTTGCCGCGAATCATCTCCTGCAAGGCGCGCTGCATGCTCGGATAACCGTCGTAGCCGAGCTGTGTAGCAAAACGCACCACAGTGGATTCGCTCACCTGTACCGTCTTTCCGAGACGGCTGGCGGTCATGAAGGCGGCTTTGTCGTAATCTTCCAAAATAAAGCGCGCGATCAGCTTCTGTCCCTTGGAAAAGCTGCCCATGTTCTTCTCGATCGTATGTAAAATATTCTTTGCCATGGTTTCATCCTCATCTCTCTTCCTGAAATGCGCGGACTTCGTCCGCAGTCAGCTCGCGCCACTGTCCCTCAGGCAGGCTGCCGAGCGTTAAGGTTTGCTCCTGCACACGCCGCAGGCGCTTGACATGCAGCCCGACAGCAGCGCACATTCGCCGGATCTGACGGTTTTTCCCCTCGTGGATCGTGATGGACAGCTCCGCCGTCTCGCGTCCCCGACGCAAAAGGCACACTTTCGCCGACCGGATCGGCTCACCGTCAAGCTGCCGCACGGCGGCAAGCTTTCCCGCCGCGTCTTCCACCCTGCCAGCCACCGTAACGTGGTAGACCTTTGTAACCTCGTGACTCGGGTGCAGGATGCGCTGCATCCATGCACCGTCATTGGTGAAGAGCAGCAGCCCCTCGCTTTCCAGATCAAGCCGTCCGACCGGATAGACGCGGCAGCCGCAGTCCGCCACTAACTCGGCAGCCGTCGGTCTTCCCCGCTCGTCGCTGAGCGTCGTCACATACCCGCGCGGCTTGTTGAGCATCAGGTAGACCATCCGCTCAGGCCGCGCGATCGGCACGCCGTCCACGCAGATCACATCTTTCTCCAGATCGGCGCTCTGGCCGACTGACGCCGTACAGCCGTTGACGCTCACACGCCCCGCGGCGATCCATTCCTCCGCTGTGCGGCGGGAGCACAGCCCCGCCGCGGCGATCAGCTTCTGTAAACGCTCTAACAGAGCAAAACACCTCTCTTTTCAGGAAAGCAGGCCGCGCAGGCGACCCAGCAGCCCTTTCCTTTCCGGTTCTTTCTCTTCGACCGTTTCCGCGCTGACGAGCAGCACACGGCCGATTTCCCCTCCGTCTTTGCAGACGATCAGCTCGCCGACCGCATCACCGGGCATAAGCGGCGCGGCAAGCGCTTCCGGCACCCGAACGGACACACTCAGCCGCTCTCCCTCGGCCAGCGGGTAGGCAAAGCTCTCAGCCGCTTTGAGGGGGACACTCTCCTTTGTCCCGCCGCGCAGCGGAACGACCGCACAGACCGCGCCGCGCACGGCGGCGATGTGGCGCGTATAGCCGGCGAAGCCATGTTCATAAAGTGCCGCATGATCCTTCCAGTCATCGCGGTCATTGAGCGTCACGGCAATGAGCCGCATCCCATCACGCTCACAGCAGGTCACCAGCGTCCGTCCCGCCGCGCTTGTATAGCCGGTTTTCAGGCCTGTGCAGCCTTCAAGCGAAGTGAGCAGCTTATTGTGGTTTCCGAGCATCCGCTCCCCCACCGCCGCCGTTCTGGTCGAGGCAATGCGTGCAAAGGTCGGCTCTTCCATCGCACAGGCCGCGAGCCGTGCCATGTCGAGCGCGCAGGAATAATGCCCGGGCGCGTCAAGTCCGCTCGGGTTTGCGAACGAGGTATGCGTCATGCCGAGCTCCCTCGCCTTTTCATTCATCCATGTGACAAACCGCTCCACAGAGCCGCCGCAGTAGTCGGCGATGCACTCCGCCGCATCGTTTCCCGACGGTAGCAGCAAGCCGTAGAGCAGCTCCTCCAGCGTCAGCGTCTCGCCCGCGCGCAGATACATCGACGACCCTTCTTTCAAGTGGCTTTCCTTTACAGTTACCGCGTCTGAAAGCTTTCCGCGTTCGATTGCCACAAGTGCCGTCATGATCTTCGTCGTGCTGGCAATAGGAAGCTCCCGCTCCGCATTTTGTGCGGCAAGGATGCGCCCGCTTTCGGCGTCCATGAGAATAAACGCCTCTGCACCGGTCTGCGGCACAACGGCGGCCGCATGACCGCTCACACTGCCAAGCAGGCACAGCGCCGCAAGAGCGGCGGATAGTCTTTGCTGCACGGTACGAGTCATCATCCATCATCCTTTTTTCAGAATGATCTCAGTATGCCCGTTTTCAGGCAAATTCTTTCTCCTCTTTTTTCTTTGCCACAAAGCTTTCCACGCGGTCGATCAGCTGCGGTGCCATCTCCAGCACGCGGTCGACCGTTGCGGTCGCGGGAACAGCCACAGGCATAATGCGTGTCTGGCCATCCTTGGTGATCAGGAAAGCGACCGGATCGATTTTCACGCCGGCGCCGCCTCCGCCTCCAAATTTTCCGTTGGCCTGACCGTAGGTCCCGCCGGTACCGAAACCGAAGCTCATGCGGGAGACAGGAATGATCGTCACGCCGTCAGGCGTTGTGATCGGCTCGCCGATGATGGAATTGGAATCCACCATCTCGCGGATCTTTGCCATCGTGTCCTCCATCAATTCGGTCACAGCGTTTTTCTTCTCATTATTTTCCATGACAGATGATCCTTTCTTATGCAGTCTGTTGTTCCGTTATCGGTTCCGCGTCCGGCGCCGGCTGATCCGCCAGCGCCCCCGCCGCGTCTTTTTTATGCTTTTTTCGATAGCGCAGAAACCATCCGGCGAGCGGGAACGCCAGCGCGAAGAGGATCGCAAGCAGATCCCACACGCGCAGCGACACACCGACCGTTCCCTCCGCCGATGTCTCTTTTTTTTCAAAGTCAAGCCCCAGATAAATCGAGGGCCTCGGGATGCAGAACAGCTCCTCCAGCTTCGGCATTACCATCCACAACGCCGCGTTTGCGCGGCCATAGCTCTGCGCCGTATCTGCCGGATCGTCTCCGGCGAGGATCACGCCGACCTCCAACGGGTCGATGCGCGTGCGCCGGCAGGTACGCCGAAGCGTCCGCCCCAGCGTACCGAACACGACACCCGCAAGCTCCTTCCACTCATCAAAGGTGAACGGCGGAAGCTCCGGATGACCACGCGTCTTTTTTTGCTTCAACGTTTTCTCATCGACCGTTTTCTCTGTCCCGACCTGACCGTCCACTTTCTTCTCCTTTTCGTTTGGAAGAAGTTTCCGCCTGAACGGCCCAATGCGCAGCCGCACCCGCAGCGTATCGCCAAAGTCAACGATCACACCCACGCGTAGCAGCAAAAGGATGAGAATGAGCAGCAAGATCACGCCAATTACCTTCAGCGCCGTCACAGACCTCTTTCCCCCCTTCCGCCTGAATCCGTTTATGCTTTGCCGTTTATTTCCTCCGCCTCGGCTGCCAGCCGAGAGGGGTCAAGGATCGCGCCATCTGCGTCCAGTCGAAGCTGACCGTCCGTTTCAAGTCCCGGCATCTCCGGAAGCTCCTCCAGAGAGCTCAGGTGAAACACCCGCAGAAACTCCTTTGTCGTGCGATAGAGCCTCGGCCTGCCGGGCACCTGCAAGCGTCCGCATTCCTCAATCAGCTTCCGCTCCTGCAAAAGCCCCATCGTGTACGAGCTGTCCACGCCGCGCACCTGATCGATATAGGCACGCGTGGTCGGCTGATAGTAGGCGATGACGGTCAACACCTCCAACGCAGGCTGGGAGAGCTTGGCGCTCTTGCGGATCTCAAACGCCTTGCGGATAACATCGGCGTAATCCGGCGCGGAGCAGAGCTGATAGCTGTCCTCCATACGCACCAGACGGATGCCGCGCCGCTCAAAGGAATAGTAGTCGCCCAGCTCCTGCAAAATCTGTTCTGCTGTCGGCCTGTCCAGCTCAAGTGCCATGCAGATGCGGTCGATATTCACCGGCTCGCCAGCGGCAAAGAGGATGCCCTCCATCGCCGAGCGGACCTCATGTAGATCCATTGTTTCCAGTGCCATAGTGTCCTCACAACGTAAAAGATTCCGGTGCGTCCTGTTCGCAGTCCACCGTGCAGTCCGTCTCGCCGCCGGCCAGACGGATCACGCTCGCACGGCACAGCTCCAGTACCGCCATAAAGGTCGCCACGATCTCACTGCGGCTCTTTGCGCCGCGGAAGAGGAGCAGAAAGCGCGTGATGCCGTAGTGCTTGAGCCGCCGCACGATCTCCCCCGCCTTATCGGAAACAGAGTACGGCTCACGCTGCACGATCTGTTCAAATGCTGCGCGCGGCGGCGGGGCAAGCTTCTCCGCGCGGTCGAACACCGCCTGCATGGCAAGTACCAGATCCGCCTTTTCGTGGTCGTATTCATAGATTTTCCCATGCTCCATCGGCTCGGGATTCTTTGTCATCGTGTTGCGTCCAAACTCACTCATCGGCCCCAGCGTCTCGGTCAGCGTGCGGATACGCAGATAGGTGTCCTTCTGCTGGCGTTCCTTCAGGGATTGGATCAGCTGCTCCATCTCGTTCTGCGCTTCCTCGTCCTCAATGGAGAGCAGCATGCGCGTTTTAATATACATCAGGTGCGCCGCCATAGTAATGAACTCGCTGGCTACCTCAAGGTCAAGCTGCTTGCGCTGTTCGAGATAGGCCAGATACTGCTCGAGGATCAGGGCGATGGGAATGTCCTGAATTTCGATCTTATTTTTGGAGAGCAGATAGAGGATCAGGTCGAGCGGTCCCTCGAAATCCTGAAGCTCCTCCGCCGAGCGCTCGTGCACAACGCCCTCCAGCTTGAAAATAGGGTTATCCATTGCTTCTCCGTTCTCTGTACTCAGACGATGCCGCGGAAAACGATCCGCACCATGAAAACATACGTATTATAGATCGCCTCGCCGAGCACATTATCACCCACGCCGAGCCATACCAGCGCCATCAGTACGAGCATCCCATATTTTTCGTAACGCATGAGTGTCTCATACGCCGCATCCGGTAAAAAGGAAAAAAGCACCTTTGAGCCGTCCAGCGGTGAAATGGGGATCAGGTTGAAAAGGCCGAGACCGACGCTCAAATAGGCGGTCGTCAGCAGAAAATCATAAACATAATCGAGCACCGCACCAGACTGGTAATACAAAAGCCGCGCACCGGTCAGCGCAAGCAGCGACAGCGCAAAATTGGAGGCCGGCCCCGCCAGCGCCGTGATTGCCATGCCCTGCTTCGGCTTTTTAAAATAGCGCATGTCCACCGGCACCGGCTTCGCCCAGCCGAAGCCAAGCACCAGCATGCACACCAGTCCGACCCAATCGATATGGTGCAGCGGGTTCAGGCTGAGACGGTGTTCGCGCTTGGCTGTCGGGTCACCGAGCGCGTAAGCCGCGAGCCCATGGCAGGTCTCGTGCACCGTCAGGCACAAAAACACGGCAAGCAGGCGCATCAGCGCCGAAAGCATTGCCGAAAAATCAAGCGAATTCCAAAGGTCAGTCAAGGTC
>JAXYYF010000062.1:0-20089 GCA_037419475.1 bacterium | reverse complement strand
AGGCCGCGATGTTGACGCCGTGCTGACCGAGCGCGGGGCCGACAGGGGGCGCGGGGGTTGCTTTACCAGCGGGGATCTGCAGCTTAACAAAGCCGACAACTTTCTGTGCCATTTTAGGCACCTCCTTGATTATAAATGTGGTAGCGTCTGTCCGAACGGCAGTACGCCCTTGGCGAGACGCACAGCGTCTCTCCCACTTTGCCGGATGACCGGCTTATCGCATTTGGCGATGCTTGCTTAGTCCTTGACCACTTCGACCTGATCGAGTTCGAGCTCGACCGGCGTTTCGCGGCCAAACATGGAGACCACGACGCACACGCGGTTCTTCTCCGGCTCGATTTCTTCGACCGTACCGAGGAAGCTGGCCAGCGGGCCGTCCGTGATCTTGACCTGATCGCCGACATTGTAAGCCACGACGATCTCGCGCCGCTCCATGCCGAGAGCCAGGACTTCATCCTCCGTCAGGGGGATGGCGTTGTTGGCGCTTCCGACAAAGCCGGTCACGCCGCGGATATTGCGGATCAGATGCCAGGTGTCGTCCGTCATGACCATCTTGACCATCACATAGCCCGGGAAGGTCTTGCGCTCGACCTCCTTCACCGCGCCGGATTCCGTGACCTCGGTCACCGTTTCCATGGGGATCTGGATGTCGAGGATCATATCCTCCAGATGGCGGTTCGCCACGAACTTCTCGATGGCGGTCTTGACGGCGTTTTCATAACCGGAATAGGTATGGACAACATACCACTTCGCGTTATCAGCCATTTCCTGCGCCCTCTTAGCCGGCGAACACGCCGAGCAGAGACTTGACGGCCAGCATAGCCACGGCGTCAAAGACCCAGATGCAGGCGCCCACGCACAGGGAGCACAGAAGCACCGTGCCGGTGTTCTTCGCCGTATCCTTGCCGGTGGGCCAAACGACCTTTTTCAGCTCGCTTTTCATTTCGCGGAACCACTTGCCGTGATCCTTCTTCTTCTCTTCTGCCATTGTTACACTACCTTTCCTAACTTACTTCGTTTCGGTATGAACGGTGTGCTTTTTGCAGAAGCGGCAATACTTGTTCAGCTCAAGCTTGTCCGGGGTATTCTTCTTGTTCTTCATCGTATTGTAGTTTCTCTGCTTGCACTCGTTACATCTCAGAGTGACTTTCACGCGCATAACGGCACCTCCTTATTATGACAGTCCTCGGCATGCGAGACTGCCGATTGCCTCCCTGTTCTTAAATTTAGAGCGGACAGCCTCTCTGCGGCACGAAAAGCGAAAAGTGCGCGCAAAAAGAAAGCCCTCTTTCACAGGTAAATAGAATAGTACCACATGGTTTGTCCCTCGTCAAGCATATTCTCCGCAGAAAGAAAGAAAATTTCAACTTTTTCCGTGCTCCGCACCCTTGCGCCCGCCGTCCGGCTCCTATATAATAGACGCACAATCGATCTGCGAGGTATTTTTATGAAGATCATGGCCATTGACTACGGCGATGCGCACACCGGCATCGCCATTTCCGACGCGCTTTTAACGCTCGCCGGCTTCACCACCGTCATCACCGCCTACCGGCCCGAGGCGGTCACGACGGAGATCCAGAAGCTCATCGCATCGCACGGCGTCACCGAACTGGTGCTCGGCCATCCGCTTAATATGGACGGCACACGCGGGCCGAGGGCGGAAAAAGCCGAGGGCTTCGCCGAGCTTCTTCAGGAGACGACAGGGCTCCCCGTTACGCTCTGGGACGAGAGGCGAACGACCATTGACGCACACAACATTCTCATGGCCGGCGGCAAAAACGCCAGGCAGCGCAAAAAAACGGTGGACGCAGTCGCGGCGAGCCTGATGCTCGAAGGATACCTCACCTTCCGCGCGCGGCAGAAATAAGGAAACCGGGGAAGTGCATTGCACTTCTCCGGTTTTTTCTTAATATCCGTTCACTGTTCCCCAGCCGGAAAAGTCTGACGGAGCTTTTTTGAAGAGACGATCTGCCTCTCTATTTACGCCTCGCCTTTCAACAGGCGTGCAAGATAGCGGTCATTCTCCTTCGCCTTTTCCTCAAGCGTGCCGACAGTGCGTTCAAGCACGGCGGCATAGTCCGCGCGGTGCGTGAGCATTTCATCGAGCGCTTCTATTGCATGGTCGGCGTCGAAACCGTCGAGCGTGCCCGCCGCTGGCATCTCAAGCGAGGCAAGGCCGGCCTTGACCTTGGGATCATACACCACGCCGAGCACTGGCACGCGCTCACGCGCGGCAAAAATGATCGAATGGAGCCGTGTGGACACCACCGCGTCCATGCACGCGAGCATTCCCATCATGCCCTGCGGATCGTAGGGCGCATCAACGATCCACGACGCCTCCTTCATCCTCGCGCGCACAGCCCCGCAGGCCGCGTCGTCACTGCCCTGCTGCATCACGAGGAACACCACGCTCGCGCGCCGTGCGGCCATGTCGCAAAAACGCGCAAACTCGTCGAGCCGCGTCTCCGTTCCCTTTGCAAACCGGACGGAAACACCGATGACCGGCCGGTCAGCCGGAACGCCGAGCGCCGCCAGCCGGCGGCGGCCTTCTTCCCTGTCGCCGCCGCGCATGGCGTAGACCGGATCGGCCGTCAAGAAGATGTTCGGGTTCTCGACGCCCATGTCACGCAGCTCCTTCAGTGAAATTTCATCGCGCAGCGTGATGCAGTCCGCCAGCTCCGCCGCCTTACGCACGCGTTGCTTGTTTTTCTCCTCCCGCACCGGGCCGATGCCGTTGGCATAGAACATCACGCGCTTGCCGCGCCGCTTCGCCATGCGGATGAGAGCGATATAATAAAGGAGCGATCTCGTCGATGTGCTGTCCTGAAGCAAGCTCCCGCCGCCGCTCAAAAAGAGCGTGCAGCGCTTCATCTCCCGCCAGACAGCAAAGGGAGAAAATCGGTCGGCGGCCTCCACGCCGCACTTCTCCCGTGTTTCCTCCGGCCGCTTGGAGAGCGCCGCGAGCGTCGCGCCGGGCAGCTGCTCCTGCACGCGGTCGCGCAGCGAGAGAAGGATCGCATCATCCCCGAGGTTGCGGAAGCCATAGTATCCCGACGCCAGCACCCGCGTATGCTCGGCACGGACGATGTTGTAGGCATACTCACAGTCGCTCGCCATGCGCGCGACGGAGTAATACTGTCCAATGACCTCGCGGCCGTAGCGTCCGAGCGCAGCGCGCTGCGATGCATCCATATCGCACATGGCATGGAGCAGGTCGGTATAAAGCAGCTCCGGCGTCGGCGCGGGACAGCCGCGGCAGCAGAAGTTGCTCTCCTGCGCCAATGCGAGCTTGCTCTCGTCGAACAGGCCGATATAGCCCTCGTTGCCCGCGACGACCACCGGCTTTTCCGCCGCCATCGCCTCGAGCGCAGCGCGGGAGACGCCCACGAACACATCGCCCGCAGCGACGATCTCATTGATGTCCGTGCGTGCGCCGGTCATCACGACGAACCGTTCGCCCGCCGCGTCATTGACCGCCTGCGCGCGGGCATTGATCTCGTCAAACACATCACCACCGCCGGCGATCAGGATCTGCACACCCGGAATTTTCTCCCGCAGGCGCGGCGCGATCTCAACCAGATGGCGCGCGACAAGCGCGCGGCTCTCGTCCATACGGCTGACATAGGAGATCGTGGGCCGGTCGGGCGAAAGGCCAAACTCGCGCAGCACACGCTCCCCCGACACCTCGGGCGAGAACTTCTTTGTGTCAATGCCGTTGATGGTCACGCGGATGCGGTCATCCGCCACGCCGTAGTTCTTTTTCAGATACTCACGGATGTCATCGCTCACCGCAATGGTGTACTCCCCCCAGTCCGTCAGGCGGCGGAGCGAGGAGTTGACATAAAATACCCAGTGTGCCGAGGTGATAAAGGGAAAGCCCATCTGCCGGTGCAGGATGCCGCACAAAAATGCCGGAATGCGCGCATGCGCGTGGACGACGTCCGGTTTTTCCTTTTGAATGATGCCGCGCAGGATGCGCAGCGAGCGAAGCATCAGCGGCACGCTGCGCCGGTGCAGCGGCGCATGGTAGCAGCGGATGCCCGCCTCGGTCAGCTCGCGCTCATATACGCCGCCGTTGGACACGACGACGATCTCATAGCCCTGACGGTGGAGCTCGCGGCTGAGCTCGACGACATGCGTCTCCGCGCCGCCGATCTCAAGCCCCATGAGCACCATCATGATCTTCCCGCTCATTCCGCTCTCCTCCGTTTATTAATCCGCACTCTTCGTGTCAAGCAGCGCATGGTAGAACACCTCACACTTGGTCGTCTTTGTGCTCACGGTCAGCTCCGAGCCGACCTTGAGCTCGCACTTTCCATCGAGGAAGTAGCTGTTCTCTGTCTCCGTGCAGTGGCCTTCGAGCGTCAGGAACACGCAGCGGCGGCCTTCGCGCTCGACCTCAATTCCGTTTCCCTCGGCGTCCATTTCATAAACATACTCCGGCTGCACATCAACAGCCTGAACAACGCCGAGCAGAGAGCCGGTCGTCGTATCGTACACGCGATCCCCGACGTGGAGTGCCTGCGCGGTGAAATCGCGCACGCCGCTCACGCGCACGGAGTAGGTCACAACCGTATCGCCCAGACCGACCGCCGTGTTCTCTACCCCGGCGCTGTCCATCGTGTCGACGCCGACAACATAGCCCGCGCCGGCATAGCCCTTTCCCTTGACATAAATCTCGTCACCGATCTTCTGCGTCAGGCCGTTGATGACCACATCCCGCTCCGTCTCATAACCCGGACCTTCAATCACCAGATAGAGATAGTACCGTCCATCCCATTCATAGGTCACATAGCGCTCGAGAAGCTGGGAATACTCCGTCTCCGTGTACGGCTCATAGGAAAAGTCCGCCAGCGTGCCGAGGTAGGTGCCATCGGTCGAACGGTAGACGTTCTGTCCGATCTCCAGCCGGTCGATCGTTTCGGGATAGACCTTGCGCAGCTCGACCGTGAAGCGCATGGGGGTCGTGTTGTCCCGCGTGGTGATCGTGCCGCGCTGGCGCAGGAACAGGATGCAGGCGGCGACCGCCGCCGCGATCAGCAGAATCAGAACCGCATCCACCAGATTCAATCTCTTTTTCATGTTCACTTTCCTTTCTTCCCAAGCAGCATGTCGTAAAGCGCTTCCGTCTTCCGCGCCATTTTCGCCGCTGTAAACTCCCGCAGAACCAGCGCTCTTCCCTGCCCGCCGAGCCGGACGCGCAGCGCCGGATCGTCCAGCAGCCGCCTGATCTGTGCAGCCAGCGCGGCGGTATCGCCTGCCGGAGCCAGCAGACCCGTTTCGCCGTCGCGCACGACCTCGCTCACGCCGTCTACATCGAAGGCGGCGACAGGCGTCCCCATCGACAGGGCCTCCGCCGCACTCAGGCAGAACGCCTCACCGCGCGAGGACACCACCGCGACGTCCAGAAGGCCGAGCGCCTGCTCGATCTCGTCGCAAAAGCCCATGAACCGCACCCGTCCGTCAAGGCCGGCGGCAAGGCTGCGCAGCTTTTCCTCCTGCGAGCCGGTGCCGAATACCGCAAAGCGCACATCGTCCCGCTCCGAAAGCAGCCTGTGCGCCGCATCGAGAAACAGATCCACGCCCTTGACCTCCTCCAGCCGCGCCGCGATGCCGACCCAGAGGTGTCCACGGTCAAAGCCGAGACTCTCGCGCAGCGAGTCGCGCGCAGCCCCCTCGTAGGGCGCAACCGGCATGATACCGTTGTAGATCACAGTGATCTTATTTTTTGGCGTTCCCCCGCGCGCAAGCTGCTCGCCAACTGCATGGGAGACCGCAATGATCCGGTCAGACAGCAGACCGTCGACCGCCGCCCGCTCGCTCCGCGCGAGCACAGAGCCGCCCGGCCCCGCCGGGCAGTGCTTTGTCACGACCAGCGCGCCCACATGCGCGCGCCGCGCGGCAATGCGCGCCGTCAGACTTGCGCCGACATGCACCACATCGGGCTTTTCCTTCTTAAAAAGCGCCGTCATGCCCGCCAGCGACGGCCTGTCCCACGAGGCATCCCGCATGCCGGGGACATCGAGCAGCCGGAAGCCCAGCTCCTCCACCCGCACGCGCAGCAGGCTCTCCTCCGGCAGGAGAACGCTTACATCGTATTTTGTCCGGTCGGTGCAGCACAGTTCGTTCAAAAGCCAGCGGCCCGCGCCGCCGATGTTGTTGTCCGTGAGGACATGGATGACCTTTCTCATTTCCTTTCCTCCCCTCTCGCGCAGGCAAGGCCGAGGCCAATGACGATCCAGAACAGCAGCACGATGCGGTAGTTGAACCACAGATGGTCGGTCAGGCCCTGTACAAGCAGTCCGGCCATGCCGCTGAGCACCACGCCGGTGAGGAAACGGTGCCGCGTTTTATCCCGTGCAATGGCGCGGCAGAGCCGCTGCGCCCAGGTCAAAAGCAGCAGAAGGAACATCGCAAAGCCGAACACGCCGAGCTCAATGAGCACCTGCAAAAAGAGGTTGTGTGAATGGTAGGAATTTGAGGCAGCGTACACATAACGCGGGTAGACCAGCGCGAACGCACCCACACCGATTCCGGTGAGCCAGTAATCACGGATCATACCGAAGCATGCGCCGTAGATGGACATGCGGTATTTCGTTGAGGAATCCGTTCCCGCCAGCGCGCCGAGGAAACGTGCCTTGAGGGAATCCGGCAGCACGAAGGGCATGGCGGCGACCGCCGCGATGCCGAACGGCAGCAGCCGGTGTTCGGCAAAGAGCGCGAATACCGCCGCACTCACGGCCAGTCCCAGCATCGCGCCGCGCGAGCCGGTGGCCAGCAGAGCAAGCCCCATCACGCCGGTCGCGCAGAAATAACAGAACTTCCGGAACCGCCGGCGCTCCTTCCAGAACATCCCCACACTCAGCGAGCAGGCGATGATCAGGTACTCTCCCATGACGTTGGGGTTGCCGAAGGTCGAGTAGGCGCGGGTGGTCAGATCCTCAAAGCTGCTCGTATCCACCCACGCGGGGTCGATCGGCACACCGACGACATACTGATAAATACCGTAGAGCGAGGTCAGCACACCCGAGAGGATCAGCACCGTGAGGAAAATATCCTGCCGCGTTTCACTCCGCAGCACGCGTGCGCACACCGGCACGGCGGTCATCAGGCCGAGGAACATGAGCATTTCCTCCAATGAGTCGGGAAACGCCTTGCCGAACACGGCGGAGAGTGCATAGCAGAGCGCAAAGAGCACGCCGAAGATCCCTGCAAGGCCGATCCGCTCTGCGGCAATGCGGCCAAGGAGAACATTGAGCACATACAGTGCGAACGCCGCCAGCATGAGCAGCAGCAAAATCAGCGTCGGCACAAAGGGAACGGCGAACACCGCAAGGCAGAGCACGGCAAAGCACAGCCGCTCTTTCAAAAGGCAGAGCACCATGCTCTCGCGGCATTTGACGGCAAAGGACGCGTCTGTGCCGAAATACGCCTGCACACGCGGCAGGAGCCGCGGCGTGAGGTGCAGTTTTTTGTCCCAATCCGCACGGAAAAATCCGATGATAAGGCTCCCATCCAGCAGCTGCGCGCAGTGCACGGCGAGCCAGAGCCATACGCGGTAAAGAAATCCGGCATACCACAGCTTCCTCACGTGCACGAAAAGCGCACGGAGAGCGCTGAGAATGAAGCTGTTTTCGATCATATTTCCTCCAGCCTTTTCCATAAGCTTATCGCGCACCGCGCGCATCACGCCCGCACCGAACGCCAGTGCAAGTGCAAAATAAGCAAGCATGCCCGCAATGGTCGGCAAGGCGGCCGCGAGCACGCGGCCCACCACGCCGTCTCCGCCAAGGCCGGCGATATCCCGCCGCACGGCAAGCACGACCGCCGCCATACCGGCGGCACAGGCGAGCATCTTGCAAAAATCTCGGAGCGACGCGCGGTCCATCACAGCATGTCCGTCCAGCAGCAGCGCCGCAAGCAGCACCAGCGCGGGCACGAGCGCGCTCACCGCGCTCGCCAGCGCCAGACCGCACACGCCCATTCGCGGCGCAAGCAGCGCGCACAGCGCAAGATTCATCACCACGGACACGACACCTGAAATAAGCGGCATCTTCCCCTTCTGCGCGGCGTAGTACGCGCGCGAGAGGATCATCTGCAAGCCGTAGCCCACCATGCCGAGGGAGGCAAAGGCCAACGCACCGGCAGTCAGCTCCGTGGATTCCGCCGTCCACTCGCCCCATTCATAAAGGAGACGAACGATGGGGCGCGCCATCACGGCAAGTCCCACGCTCATCGGCACAAGGAAAAAGAGCATCGTTGAGAGCGTGCCGCGCAGCTGTGCGTCGAGCGCCGCGTCCTCGCGCCGCGCGCTCATGCGGCTCATTTCCGGGAAAATGACGTTGGCAATGGAAAGCACGAAAACCCCCGCCACGATGGTATAGAGCGTATTGGCGTATTCCAGCGCGCTTGCAGCGCTGCCGCCGTTCAAGTGTGTGGCGTACTTCGTCGCCACCGTCAGGTTGAGCGGCTGGACCCATGTGCTCGCCATCACAGGCAGCATCAGCGTGAAGATCTTCCGCAGTCCCTCATGCCGCAGCGCAGGATGGAACCGGAAGCCCGCGCGGCGCAGCGCCGGAAGCTGGATCCCCACCTGAAGCGCCCAGCCGGCGAGAAAGGCCGCAGCCAGTCCCACCACGCCAAAGCGCCCGCAGAGGGTAACATAATACAGGATGATGACGCCGTTCGACACGGTCGAGAGCATCGCGGGAATGTTAAACTCCCCGAGCGACTGCAAAATGCCGACGAGCGAGAAGGCCACGCCGGTGAAGAGCACTGTCGGGAACAAAAGCTTTAATAAATAGGAGCACAGCGCCGCCGTTTCACCGTCGAAGCCGTCGGCGAGCAGCGTTGTAAGCTGGCCGGAAAAGGCCATGCCCGCAAGGCTCATCGCTGCGGTGGCCAGCGCCGTGACCGTGATGAAGGCGTTTGCCAAACGGTAGGCCTCGTCCCGGCCCTTCTTCTCCAGATATTCGTTGAACACCGGAATAAAGCTGGCCGAAATGGCGCTGGCAAAGATCGCGTCGAAGAAATTGCGGGGGATGCGGCTGGCTGTCAAAAAGGCGTTTGCCGCCATGCCCGTGCCGAACGCGCGCCCCATAAGCATGTCGCGCACCAGCCCAAGCGCCTTGCCGAGAAGCGTGATGAGCATGATGACGCCGACCGTTTTCGATGCATTGTTTTTTCCCTTTTCCGCCACGGTTCCGTCTCTCTTTCCGCAGAATTATCCATAATATAATACTTGTACTATAGCACGCAAGCCATCCTTTGTAAAGGAAAACAGGACTGCGGAAGCACTTTCCTCCGCAGTCCTGTTGCTTTTCCTACGTGATCGGAATATCGATCACATCCACGCCCCGGCGCAGAGCGTATTCAATGGTGTAGCGCGTACCACCGGGCAGTCCGTCGTGCAGCGCGATGAGCAGCGAGGCGTGGTCAACCATGTAGCGGTTGCGCCGCTGCATGCAATCGCGCGTATACTTTTCCTGTACCATCGTTTCATAGTCGCATAATTCCAAAATACGGCGGTAACGCTCGCGCTGCGCGCTGCACCAGCCGTCAGCCTGTGTGGGACAGGGAACAGCCGCCTCAAGCGTGAGCTGCGGATGCGTCTTTTTCAGTGCCAGCACCGCCTCGGCGCAGTAGAGATCGCATCCCTCGGCCATGCCGCAGATGAAGTGCGAATAGCCCTCATCCACGACACGCGCAAGCACCTCGTCCAATCGTTCCTTGAGCCGCAGACAGCACGGGTCGTTCTCGTCAGCTCCCCACGGCAGCTTTCCCGGGCGGTGCCCCGTAAAGCAGCAGCTCACCGGTCTTCCGCGCACACACATCCCCTCCCCATTTCGCAGTTCTTCCATTATAGAACATTCGTTCTCTTTTGTAAAGAATAAAATTTCCTCTTGCTTTTTTGAAAAAAGCGTCGTATACTGTGCGCAGAAAAACAACTGAATCTTTGTCTTCAGGGCGGGGTGTGATTCCCCACTGGCGGTATAGTCCGCGACCGTCTGTGTTTGCAGGCGCTGACCCGGTGCAACTCCGGGACCAACAGTTACAGTCTGGATGGAAGAAGATGAGTGCGGTAAAGCCGCGCGCCTTTTGCGTGCTCCTTTATTGTTTGTTCACCTTGGAGAAGTCAAAGCATCCAGGGTGTTTTCAAACAAAAAAGGAGTGTTTTTTATGTCCGAACCCAATGTCAACGCCATCCCCTCGCCCCGCGCCGTCAGCCGCAGCCGCACGCATAAGCTGACCGTCACTGCCATGCTCTCGGCGGTCGCCTTCGTGCTCATGTTTATCGAGTTTCCCATCCCCGCACTCATCCCTGCCTTTGTCAAGCTTGATATCTCGGATCTTCCCGAGCTTCTGGCCGCATTCTCGCTCGGCCCGGTCTACGGCATCGTGGTAACATTCCTCAAGAACCTGCTCTTCGCCGTGCTGCACGGCACCTCGTCCGCCTACGTCGGCGAGCTGTTCAACTTCATCATGGGAGCGGTCTTTTCCTTCACGGCCGGCTTCATCTATCGCCGCCGCAAGTCCCGCCGCGGCGCGCTGCTCGGCGCGGTCGCCGGTGCGCTGCTCATGTCCGTGCTCTCCGTGCCGTTCAATTACTTCGTCGTCTACCCCGCCTATGTGGTCTGCTACCACCTCCCTCTTGACGCGATCATCGGAATGTATCAGGCCATCCGTCCCTCGACCAACGGCCTGCTCGAGTGCCTGCTCGTGTTCAACATGCCCTTCACGTTCTTCAAGGGTATACTCGACGTGGCGCTGTGCTTCCTGATTTATAAGCCCCTCTCTCCCCTGCTGCACAAGTAAAAAAGCGAAAGAGGACGCCAGAAGGCGTCCTCTTTTTTATGCTTTTCTTGCCGCAAGGAACAGGTTCGGCGGGGCGGGAAACAGGTTTTCCGTTTCGATCACCTCAAAGCCCGCTGAGGCGACGGACGCCTCCAGCGTCCGCACGGTGTCAAACGCAACATACGGCATCCGCCCCATGCATCTGCGCCACCACTTCCCCAGCCGCTCGCGCGTAAAGCCCTCGCCAAGGCAGTCTGTCACAGAAAGAAACATCCCGCCCGGACGCAGCAGTTCGCGGATGCGCGCGAGCACCTCTGCCCGATCTCCCAGATAGAGCAGCACATTGCACGCAAGCACTGCGTCAAAGCTGTCAGGACGCAGCTCCCCATCGAACAGGCCGGCCTGTGAGACCGTTATGTTCTCAGCG
Organism: bacterium; assembly: GCA_037419475.1. Lineage (GTDB taxonomy): Bacteria > Bacillota > Clostridia > Oscillospirales > Oscillospiraceae > Hominicoprocola. The sequence continues at coordinate 8,868 of JAXYYF010000062.1, read as the reverse complement.
CCCTCTTTCTCCGCCTTTTCCCGCAGCCGCCGTACCATCTCGTCGGAGACGTCGACAGCCCATACCTCCGACACGCACTGCGCGACCGGCAGTGTGACGATGCCGGTGCCGCAGCCAAAGTCCAGAACCCTGTCAGCGGGCGAGAGATAGCGGCAGATGCAGTGCACCGTCCGGCGGTAGGCCTCGTCATAGGCCGCGCCGATGCGCTCGTCATAATCCTGCGAGCGTCCGTTCCAGTATTCCCGTGCCGAGATCATCACATTCCCCTCATTTCTCCAGCCGGTAGCTTCCTGCACCGCCGTAAATATGCACTGTGCGTTCACGATAAAGCTCCAGAATGGCGCTGGCCAGCGCGTCGGGATCGTGGCGGGCAAAATCGCCGCGCTTCGATGCCAGCGGCCGCTCGATGAGTTTGACGCCCATCGCCGCAATGCGCTCGCGGTCGACCGTCAGTACCTCCGCACCCTCGGCGCGGTAACGCTCGGAGAGCTCTGGCGGAATGGGCGAGGAATTGGCAAGGCACAGCTCCACCAGCTCGCCCCTTCCATGGCGCAGCAGCGCCGCAAGATGATCGGCAGCGGTGTAGCCCTCCGTTTCGCCGTCCTGCGTCATGATGTTGCAGACATAGACCTTCTGCGCGTCGGACGCGGCAATGGCCTCGACCACGCCGTCCACCAGAAGGTTGGGGATAATACTCGTATACAAGCTGCCAGGACCGAGCAGGATCAGGTCGGCCTCCGCGATGGCGTCAAGCGCCGCCGGCAGAGCCTTCGGATGCTCGGGCAGGAGTGAAACGTGGTCGATGCGGCAGTCCTGCTGCTTTTTAAAGCCGAAAATATTGCTCTCCCCGACAACATAGGCGCCGTTTTCAAAGGTCGCGGTCAGCCGCACATCCGTCGTCGTAACCGGAACGACCCGTCCGCTGATGGCGAGCACCTCGCCCATGCTTCTGACCGCCTCTTCAAATGAACCCGTCACGCCGTTGAGCGCTGCGAGCAGAAGATTGCCGAAGCACTGGCCGCGCAGCGAACCGGTCTCAAAGCGGTAGGTAAGCAGCTGCTGCATGACCGGCTCGGTGTTTGCCAGCGATTCCATGCAGTGGCGGATGTCACCCGGCGGCAGCATCCCGATATCTCGCCGCAGCATCCCGCTGCCGCCGCCGTCGTCCGATACGGTGACGACGGCGGTAAGATTTCTGGTGTATTTTTTCAATCCGCGCAGCATGGTGGAAAGCCCCGTTCCGCCGCCGACGGCGACGATACGCGGCCCTTGCGCCCACTGCTGGCGCGTGGGAAGATATGTATTCACGTCAAACCCTCTCAAGCTTATCTGTCTGAATCATCCTCAAAGGCACTGTGCGCAGTAGGCACGGATATCGAATGCCTCCAGCGGGCTTTCCGCCTTGAGGTAGAGCGGGTGGTGCGGATGGCCCTTGACCGAGCGTTTCCCCGCCGTGTACCACTGTGCGCCGTGCCGCTCGCCAATGGCGACCATATCGGCCAGACAGTCCTTGAGGTAGTCTCTCTGCTCAATGATATTGCCCCACGCCGCCCATACGGCGGGTCGCCGCGAGAGCGAAAGAATGTAGTCAAATGCCTCCATGTTCGCGCGGTGGAGCGTCTCGTTGCGCTCGCGCTCCATGTCGTTCGGGCGCGTTGCGCGCTGGGCGTAAACATTGAACATCAGGAAGCTGTCATAGCCGTTGTTCTTCGCTACCCGCTCGACCGATTTGAGCGTGGAATCAAGATGCTCCGGCTCCGCCGTGGACGGATTGATCCCGATGCACACCAACGGTTTTTCGCCGCGCGTGCCGAGAATGTATCGATATTCCGTGTAAAAGTCCGGCACATAGAGCCACTTCTCCGGATCATAGCCATCCCCCAACCCGCTGCGCGCCATTGCATCGGCAAAGGAGAGGACGGAAAGCTCCGAGGTCGGAGCGCTTGGGATATGCAGCATACGGTCCCTCCATTCCGCCGCACCGCGCGGCGTTTTGTTTATTGTAGCGCAGAGCACGCTGTTTGACAAGGTGAAAAAAAAGCGCCCGCAGCAGCGGGCGCTTTTCCGCTAAAACGAAAAGCCCTTCGGCATCCATTTGCGTGATTTATAGTAGATCAGGAACGCAATGCTCGTGAGCGTCCACGAAATAGGATAAATGATCGCAATGGTCAGGTTGGAAATGTGTGAAAAAGCGAAGCCGCACAGATAGACCAGCCGCACAAGACAGGTGAACACCATCGTAAGCAACGCGGGGATCACCGCGTCGCCGACGCCGCGCATGGTGGACGAGAGCACTTCAACAAGCGTGAAGAGCGCATAGCACGGCGCGATCAGCGCCGTGACCTGCGCGCCAATGGCAATGACCGTCGGATCGTCGCCGACAAACAGGCGCATCATCGGGTAGCGTCCCGTGAAGATCACCAGCGAGAACAGCAGCGAGGTCGAGAAGTGGATCAGCAATCCCTTATGCACCGTCTCATGCACGCGCTCACGGTTGCCCGCACCGAAGTTCTGGCCGACAAAGGTCATAACCGCGATGCCGATGGCGTTCGAGATGGGCCAGAAGTAGTCGTCAAACTTGTTGAACGCCGTCCAGCCAGCCATGGCGTCCGTGCCGAGCATGTTGACACCGACCTGAAGGACAATATTGGCAATGTTGTACATCGCGCTCTGCAGACCGGCCGGCAGGCCGATCTGCAGCATCCGGCGAAGGATACCCCGGTCAAGCTCCCCGCGTTCATAGAGCAGGCGGTGCTCCTCCGGCAGGCGGCGCAATGCGCGCACGACCAGCGCCGCGCAAATGACCTGCGAAAGCGCCGTGGCCGCCGCGGCGCCCCGGATGCCCCACTGAAACACCAGCACAAAAAGCAGGTCAAGCGCCACATTGGCAATAACACAGACAAAAAGATAATAAAGCGGCCGCTTGGAATCGCCCATGGCGCGCAGGATGCCGCTTCCCATGTTATAAACCAAAGTCGGCACCATGCCGAGGAAAAAGATACGCAGATACTCCGCAGAGCTGTCCAGCGTGTCCGCCGTCGTGTGCATCAGCTCAAGCAGTCCCCGCGCGGAGGCGATGCCCGCTGCCGTGAGCAGGATGCCGCACACCACGCTCAAAAGCATCGCGGTACAGATGCTCCGGCGCACGCGCCGGTCGTCTCGTGCACCGAAGTGCTGGGCGACAATGACGCTCGCGCCCGAGGAAAGGGAGACGAAAAAATTCACCGACAGCGTGGCAATGCGCGACGACGAACCGCCGACCGAAGCGAGCGCGGCCTTGCCGAGCGCGCGGCCGACGATCACGGCATCCGCCGTATTATAAAGCTGCTGCAAAAGCGAGCCGACCATGATCGGCAGGGCGAAGAGCAGCATACCCTTCCAAATGCAGCCCTCGGTGATCGGATTACGCGCTGCGGTCTGCGTGCGGTCCATAGGCGCTTCACACTCCTTGCTCCTTTTGAGAGTAACAGCCCCGGCAGCAGTATCTCCGTCGGGGCTCAGTTCAAGCTATTATAGCCGTTTTCCATAAAAAAGCAAGCCTTTTTGCAGAAAAACAGAGAGCGGCTTTGGCCGCCCCCTGTTTTCGCTTATTCCAGCTCAAACGCGCCGGTGTAGAGCTGATAGTAGGTGCCCTTTTCGGCAATGAGCTTTTCGTGACTGCCGCGCTCGATGATGCGGCCATGGTCGAGAACCATGATGACATCGGAGTTCTTAACGGTGGAGAGACGGTGCGCGATAACAAACACTGTGCGTCCCTCCATCAGCTTATCCATACCGCGCTGGACAATGGACTCGGTGCGCGTATCAATAGAGGAGGTCGCCTCATCGAGGATCATCACCGGAGGATCGGCGACCGCCGCGCGGGCGATGGCGATCAACTGGCGCTGGCCCTGCGAGAGATTCGCACCGTTGTTTGTCAGCTCCGTATCGTAGCCTTGCGGCAGGCGCGTGATGAAATCGTCCGCGCCCGCGAGCCGTGCCGCCTCGCGGCACTCCTCGTCCGCCGCATCGAGCCGGCCGTAGCGGATATTCTCCATCACCGTGCCGGTGAAGAGGTTTGTCTCCTGCAGAACAAGGCCGAGCGAGCGGCGCAGATCCGCCTTTCTGATCTTGTTGATGTTGATGCCGTCGTAACGGATCTTACCGTCGGCAATGTCATAGAAGCGGTTGATGAGGTTTGTGATGGTTGTCTTGCCCGCGCCGGTCGCGCCGACAAAGGCGACCTTCTGGCCCGGCTCGGCATAAACGGACACATCATGGAGCACGTCCTTGTCCTCTTCGTAGCCGAAGTCTACATCCGTCAGGCGCACATCGCCGCGTAGCTCGGTATAGGTGGTCGTGCCGTCGGCGTGTGGGTGCTTCCAGGCCCAATGGCCGGTACGGTGGTCAGCTTCCGCCACAGTGCCGTCGGGGGCAATCGCGGCGTTGACGAGCGTCACATAGCCGTCGTCCGTCTCGGCCTTTTCATCGATCAGGGTAAACACGCGCTGCGCGCCCGCGCCGGCCATGACGACCGAGTTGATCTGCTGGGAGAGCTGGTTGACGTTGCCGGTGAACTGACGCGCCATGTTCAGGAACGGGACAAGAATGGAGATATCCAGCGCCTTGCCCGAGAACGACACATTCGGCAGATGGATGAGCAGGAACACGCCGCCGACGAGTGCAATGGTGACATAGAGAATATTGCCGATGTTGCCAATGATGGGGCCGAGGACGCTGGCATACGCCTGCGCACGGAAGCTGTCTTCAAAAAGCGAATCGTTGAGACGGTCAAAATCTTCGATGCTCCTCTGCTCATGGCAGAATACCTTGACAACCTTCTGGCCGGCCATCATCTCCTGAATATAGCCCTCAGTGGCGGCGACGGCCTTCTGCTGGCGGACAAAATACTTTGCGCTGCCGCTGCCGATCTTCTTGGTGACTGCGACCATGGCGACAATGCCGACGATCAGCACCAGCGTCAGCCAGAGGCTGAAATAGAGCATGATGGAGAACACGACCAGCACGATCGCGCCGGACTGGATCAGCGCAGGCAGCGCCTGCGAGACGAGCTGACGGAGCGTGTCGATATCGTTGGTATAATGGCTCATGATGTCGCCATGCTGATGGGAGTCGAAATAGCGGATGGGAAGGCTCTGCATGCCGCCGAACATCTCACAGCGCAGCTTGTGCAGGAAGCCCTGCGTCATATAGGCCATGAGCTGCGTATAGACCAGCATGGAGAGGATGGAGAGCGCGTAGAGCACGACGAGCACCGTCAGATACGGCACGATCTCCGCCTTGGCCGCAGCCCAGTCGCGGCTGACGTACCATTTTTGGATGATCTGGATGATATTCTGGGTAAAGAGCGAAGGGATGGATGAAACGATGGAGGAAAACAGGATGCACGCGAACGTCACAGGCGCGAGCACAGGGTAGTAGGAAAAAAGCTTTTTCACCGTGCGCTTGAGGGCCGCAGGGCCGAGATCGCGCCGCGTGGGATCGGCATGCGGATTCATTTTAGGCATTTTCCTTCCCTCCGTTCGTCTGGGATTCGTAGACCTCGCGGTAGATCTCCGAGGTCTTGAGCAGCTCGGCGTGCGTGCCGGCGGCGGCGATCGTGCCGCCGTCCATCACAAGAATGAGGTCGGCGTCCTGCACGGACGCGACGCGCTGGGCAATGATGATCTTGGTCGTTTCCGGGATATAGGACTTGAAGCCCTCACGGATGAGTGCATCGGTGCGCGTATCGACCGCGCTGGTCGAGTCGTCGAGAATGAGGATCTTCGGCTTTTTCAAAAGCGCGCGGGCGATGCACAGTCTCTGCTTCTGGCCGCCGGAAACGTTCGTTCCGCCCTGCTCGATGTGGGAATCATAGCTGTCGGGGAACGAGCGGACAAATTCGTCCGCCTGCGCGAGGCGGCAGGCCTCCTCGATCTCCGCGTCTGTGGCATTCTCATTGCCCCAGCGCAGATTCTCCCGGATCGTGCCGGAGAAAAGCACGTTCTTTTGCAGCACCATGCTCACCGCGCTGCGCAGCGTGTCGAGGTCGTACTTTCTCACGTCCACGCCGCCGACCTTCACGCTGCCCTCCGTCACGTCGTAAAGGCGGGGAATGAGCTGCACGAGGGTGGACTTGCTCGAGCCCGTACCGCCGAGGATGCCGACGGTCTGGCCGGAAGAAATATGAAGGTCAATGTTTTCCAGCGCATATTTCTCCGCACCGGCGGAGTATTTGAAGCTTACGCCCTCAAAGTCGATTGAGCCGTCGGCCACCGCCGTAATCGGCTCGATGGGATTGGTGAGCGCGGGCTGCTCGCCCAGCACCTCGCAGATACGCTTGACGGACTCGGCGGACATGGTGAGCATAACGTAGATCATCGAGACCATCATCAACGACATAAGCACCTGAATACCGTAGGTGAGCATGGCAGAGAGCTGGCCGACGTCGATGGTCGTGCCGCCGTTGCTGATAATGAGCTTCGAGCCGACGAAGAGCACGAATACCATATTGAAATAGACGCACAGCTGCATGAGCGGCGAGTTGAACGCGACCACGCGCTCGGCGTGGGTGAAATCGCGGCGGATATCGTCGCTCGCGGCAGTGAACTTCTTTGTCTCATAGTTCTCGCGCGCAAAGCCCTTGACTACGCGCATCGCGCGCACATTCTCCTCCACGGATTCGTTGAGCTTATCGTACTTGCGGAACACCGCACGGAAAGCGGGCATGGCCTCGCGTGCGATGAAGAAGAGGCCAAGAATCAGCACCGGCACAATGATCACAAAGGTCAGCGCCAGCGAGCCGCCCATGATAAACGCCATAACGATAGAGAAAATCATCATCAGCGGCGCGCGCACAGCGATGCGAATGCACATCATATAAGCCATCTGCACATTCTGAACATCGGTGGTCATACGCGTGACAAGCGACGCGGAGGAAAACTTGTCGATATTTTCAAACGAAAAATCCTGCACTCTGGTAAAAAGGTCGTGGCGCACGTTTCTGGCAAAGCCCGCCGCGGCCTTCGAGCCGGTAAAGCCTGCCGCGCCGCCGCACACGAGCGAGATCATCGCCAGCAGCACCAGCACCAGACCTACGCGCACGATGCCGCCGAGCTCCGCGCCCGCCTTGACCTCATTGATGAGGTTCGCCGTTTCAAAAGGAATGATAACGTCAATGGCGACCTCACAGAGAATGAGGATCAGCGTCCAGATCGTCGCCTTTTTGTATTCACGCACACATTTCAAAAGCCGTCGGATCATTCTTTTTCACATCTCCTCCCGCACGGGACAAAGCCCCGCGCGTCATTCATTTTTTTTGCGTTTTCCAGCATCACGTCCGTGATGCGCAAAAGGGTGTCGACCTCCTCTGCGCTCACACCCCGACAGAGCTCGGCAAACACGCGCTCGTCAAACTCCCCGATCGCCTGATGCAGCGCCCGCGCCTTTTCCGTCGACGCGATCACCTTGCAGCGGTGATCCTTCTCGCTGGTTCGGCAGGTGATAAAGCCCTTCTTTTCCAGCTTTTTGAGGAGCTCGGTCATCGTCGGATGCGTCACATGTGCCGCTTCCTCCAGCGCCTTCTGCGTCACCTCGCCGCCTTTATGCTCGATCCGTCCGAGCGCGCCGAGCACACCGAACTGCGTGCCTGTCAGTCCGAGATCTCGCACATAATCGTCCATCTGGAGCCGCATGGTCTTTTGCAATATTGCAAAGCGCAGACCCTTTGGCATTGCATGCCGTTCCATGCAAAACGCCTCCTTTTCCCTTGCTGTTTCTATGATTCATACGCGTCCGCCATCTGATGCGGAAGCACCGCTTTTCAAATACGTAGCATGCGACCTATCAACTTTGCGTATTGTAGCGGAAACTTTTTTTATTGTCAAGCAGGAAGTCGAAATAACACAAAAAGTTCACAAATCCATCCTCTCGTTCTGTTGCGCCGCAAGGAGAGCCTTTCATGTCCAAAAAGGCGACGGAGTTCCAACGCAGGGAAATGCGCTGGCTTGGCATCTCCCCCGCCGACGTGAAGCACATTCTCATCACCCATCAGGACACCGGCCATGTCGGCGCGGTCGAAAACCGTTATCTGACCGGCGAGGTGCGCCGCCGCGTCATTTACGGTCTCTATAAGTTCCCGCAGGTCACCATCCCCAACAAAAAGCTTCTGCTTGACGACGGCGAGGTCTTTCACATCGGCGATATCAAGATCGTATGCTTTCTGGTCCCCGGTCACACCTGGGGACATATGGTCTATCTGATCGACGACAGATACCTTTTCACCGGCGACACGATCTGGTTCGGTGCCGACGGCGGCTGCAGCTTCATCAGCACGCTGGCCGAGGACAACAAGCTGGCCGTGCGCTCGCTCGCCGCACTGGAAATGAAGCTCCGCGCCCTATGACGCTTACGACGAAGCAGACGACACGGAAGAGCTCATCTGGCGTGGCTTCCTTCCTCCTGTCCGACCCATACAGTAAAAAAGAGACCCATCGCTGCAGCGATGGGCCTCTTTCGTTCTTTTTCACAGCTTTCTTTCCCGGTAATCGTTCATAATGCTAGCAAACAGCTCACCGGTGGTCGGCGGCGTGATGGTGATGGCGTTCGCTCCCGCACGGATGGTGGCAAGGATGCTCTCCTCCGTTGCTCCGCCGGTGGCAATGATGGCTGCGTGTGGGAACTGCCCGCGGATGTGGCGGACGATATTCGCGGTCTCCGCCGCGCCGGAGACATTGAAGATGTCTGTCCCCGCCTCGATGCGGCCCTTGATATCCGACCGGTCGGAAACGACCGTCGCAATGACCGGAATATCCACCACGGATTTGATCTCCGCAATGACCTCGTTCGGCATCGGCGCGTTGACGACCACGCCGTAGGCGCCCTGATGCT
>JAXYYF010000061.1:0-31103 GCA_037419475.1 bacterium | reverse complement strand
TCTTCAGGTACATCTTCATGATGTCGCCGCACTTGGCGTTGCCGACCTCGCCGACACCGTCCGCATCAGCGATCTCGCCGACATTGCGCGGGTTCATGAAATGATCCATTACCGTATCCGTATACAAAGCCATCTTCTATTCCTCCTTACAGGATAAACTGCTTTTTGCCGCTGATAAGATCCTTCCACATCGGGGACATGTCACGCAGATAGTCCACCACGCGCGGGACCTCGGCGAGAATGTGGTCAATCTCTTCCTCTGTGTTCCACTCGCACAGGCTCAGCCGCAGCGAGCCGTGCGCAACCTCGTGCGGACGGCCGATCGCCAGCAGAACATGGCTGGGATCAAGCGAGCCGGACGTGCAGGCGCTGCCAGAGGACGCACAGATGCCCGCCGCGTCAAGCAGCAGCAGAAGGCTCTCACCCTCGATGCCCTCAAAGCAGAAGCTCACATTGCCGGGCAAACGGTTGACCGGATCGCCGTTGAGCGCGCTGTGGGAGATCTTGGAAAGCCCCTCGATCAGCCGGTCGCGCAGTGCGGAGACCTTCTTCGCGTTCTCGTCGATGTGCCCACAGGCTTCCTTGAGCGCCGCGGCCATGCCGACGATGCTGGGAATATTCTCCGTGCCCGCGCGCTTGCCGCGCTCCTGTGCGCCGCCCTCGATGATGTTCGTCAGAGGGATGCCCTGACGGGCATAAAGCGCGCCCACACCCTTGGGGCCGTGGAACTTGTGGCCGGAGAGTGAGAGCATGTCGATGTTCTCTTCCTTGACGTTGATGTGCAGATGGCCCGCCGCCTGCACGGCGTCCGTATGGAACAGTATGCCCTTTTCATGGCAGACCCTGCCGATCTCTGCGATCGGCAGAATGGAGCCAATCTCGTTGTTGGCATACATCACCGTGACAAGGCAGGTATCCGGACGGATAGCGTCCGCGACCTGCTGCGCGGTGACCGTGCCGGTCGAGCCGACCGGCAGAAGCTCGATCTCAAAGCCTTCCTTCTCCAGCTTCTTGAGCGTGTGGAGCACGGCATGGTGTTCAAAGGCCGTGGAGATGATGTGCTTCTTTCCCTTGCGCTCGCCGATGCGGGCGGCGGAGATGATCGCCTGATTGTCTGCCTCGCTGCCGCCGGAGGTAAAGTAGATCTCCTTGGGCGAGCAGCCCAGACACTCCGCCACCGTCCCGCGGGCAGCAGCGAGCGCTTCCGCCGCGCGCTGCCCAACGCTGTGCAGGCTGGAGGGGTTGCCGTAGATCGTCTCCATATAAGGCAGCATCGCGTCTATGGCGGTGCGGCTCATTTTGGTGGTTGCCGCATTGTCCGCGTAAACAGTCATTGGTAGTCCTCCTTGTGGATCTCTTTTGTCATTTCTCTTTTCTCCGGCTCCCGCACTCAACGGGGCAGGATCGTCACGATAATCCTCCATGCCAGCCTGTTTCAAAGCTGAGCCGAGCACGTCCGTTTATCGCCTACTTGTTTTGTATGTTTTTATATACACCATAAAACATACTTTGTCAATATGTTTTATAAATATTTTTTCGCCGCCGCATTTCCGGCGGCGGACCGCGCCGCTCAGATGCCGCAGGTATCCCCGCCGCTCTGTGCCATCACGTCCGAGAGCGTGACGCTGTTGAGGTAATCGCTGATGAGCTCGTCGAGCTTCTCCCACACGGGCAGCGATTTGCATTTGCCCGCGCGCGGGCAGGTATTCTCCCCCGTCAGGCAGGACACCGGCGCAAGCGAGCCCTCCGCGCAGCGCAGGATCTCGCCCACGGAATAGTCTTCCGGCGCGCGGCTGAGACGGTATCCGCCGCCCTTTCCGCGCTGGCCCTCCACCATTTTCGCCTTGACGAGCATAGAAATGATGCTTTCCAGATATTTTTCCGAAATCTCCTGCCGCTGGGCAATGTACGGCAGTGGCATATAGCCCTCAGCATTCTGCGACAGCTCCAGCATCACGCGCAGTGCGTAGCGTCCCTTGGTGGAAATGAGCATATCCATACCTCCTGAGCATGTTTTTCATTCTGCCCCCTGTTATAGCACAAAGGCCGCGCCGCCGTCAAGCGCCGGCGCAAAACGGCACTTGCCCTCGCGGCGGTTTTCGGTTATACTGTGAAAAAACGTTCAAACATATAAGGAGGCCCCCACCATGGGTATCTTTTCCAAGGGTAAACCGGTCAAGTCCGCAGCACCTGAATTCATCGAGGTCGGCCAGATCGTCAACACGCACGGCGTAAAGGGTGACGTGAAGGTTCAGCCGTGGGACGTAACGCCCGCGCAGCTGGCCGGCTTCAAGGCGCTTTATATGGACGGCACGCAGTTCCGTCCCACCGACCGGCGCGTGCAGGGTGAGATGGTGCTCATGCACTTCCCCGGCTGGGACGACATGACCGCCGCCGAGGGGCTGAAAACAAAGATTCTCTCCATCCGGCGCAGCGAGGTTCAGCTGAAAAAGGGCGAATTTCTCGATGCGGAGATCATCGGCATGGAGGTCTACGAGGACTTCATCCACCGCTATATCGGCGTGGTCGAGGATGTGCTCACCTACCCTGCCCACAAGCTCTATAAGGTCCGCGGGCCGGAGAAGTGCTATCTCATCCCCGCAGTGGAAAACATTTTCATCACGGACATCGATGCGGATAAGCGTGAGATCTATGTCAAAATGATCGAGGGGCTGGAAACCAATGCGGATTGATATTTTAACGCTCTTCCCCGACGCGGTGGACGCAATGATGAACGCAAGCATCCTCGGCCGCGCACAGGAGCGCGGGTACATCGCCATCAAAACTCACCAGATTCGGAATTTCACCACCAATAAGCAGATGCAGGTGGACGACTATCCCTACGGCGGCGGGCGCGGTGCAGTGATGCAGGCCGACCCTCTCTACCGCTGCTGGGCGCACGTGTGCGAAGAGGCCGGCTCCAGAGGGCATACCGTCTACCTCTCCCCCTGCGGGCGCACCTTCACGCAGAGCGTCGCGAGGGAGCTGAAGGAATGCTACGACCACCTGATCCTCGTCTGCGGCCACTACGAGGGCATTGACCAGCGCTTCATCGACGAGTGCGTGGATGAAGAGATCAGCATGGGCGACTTTGTTGTCACCGGCGGCGAGATCCCCGCCATGGCGCTCGCGGACGCGGTGTGCCGCATGGTGCCGGGTGTTCTGCCGGGCGAGGAGTGCTTTATGGAGGAATCGCACTGGGACGGACTGCTGGAGTATCCGCAGTATTCCCGCCCTGACGAATGGCACGGCAGAAGAGTTCCCGACGTGCTGCTCTCCGGCCACCACGGCAACGTGGAAAAATGGCGCAGGAAGCAGAGCTACATCCGCACGATGCTCCGCCGCCCCGACCTCTGGGCGCAGTTTGACGAAAGCCGCTGCAAGACCAAGGGCGAGCGCAGACTGCTTGCCGAAGCAAAGGCGGAAGCTGCGGAGCAGCTTGCTGCACAAACGCCCGCGCCGGACGCCGGTGCGGAAGGCAAAGAAAAGTGAAGAAGCAGGAAAGAGACGGCAAAAGCCGCCTCTTTTTTCATTTTTATGCACGATGGATAAACGTTTTGCCGGGCAGCGCGGAAATTGCACATATTTATCCGATTGACAGGTGAGGACTTCTATGCTACACTGTGCTAAACCGTTGAGGAAGAGTGAGTACGATCCGATCCTTTTCTCAAAGCGAGCCGCGGGTGGTGGGAGCGCGGTAGAACAAGCTGGGGCGGAATGGACTTCCGAGGGCAAGCGGAAACGGGAGCGGTCTCCCGAAGTATGTGCGACGGAGCAAGGCTCTCCGTAAACAAAGGCCGGCACATGATTCGTGTGCGAAAGTGGGCGCGTCCAACGGCGCGTCAAGCCGGGTGGCACCGCAGGATCCAACTCCTGTCCCAGCAAATGCTTATTTGTTGTGGGATGGGAGTTTTTGTTTTTCCCGTCCCCGGAAGAAAGGAGCCGAACATGGCAAACGAAAAAATCCCTTACAAGATCTATCTCGAAGAGAGCGAAATGCCCACGGCCTGGTACAATCTGCGCGCGGACATGAAAAACAAGCCCGCGCCGCTGCTCAACCCCGGCACACTCGAGCCCATGACCGCGCAGGAGCTCTCCGGCGTTTTCTGCGACGAGCTGATCCGTCAGGAGCTGGACAATGACACCGCTTTCTACCTCATTCCGCAGGAAATTCAGGACTTCTACAAGATGTACCGTCCCTCGCCGCTCGTGCGCGCCTACTGTCTGGAGGAAAAACTGAAAACGCCCGCGAAGATCTATTATAAATTTGAGGGCAACAATACCTCCGGCAGTCACAAGCTCAACTCCGCCATCGCGCAGGCCTATTACGCCAAGAATCAGGGTCTCAAAGGCGTGACGACCGAGACCGGCGCCGGCCAGTGGGGCACGGCGCTGAGCATGGCCTGCGCCTATCTGGGGCTGGACTGCAAGGTCTACATGGTCAAGGTCTCCTATGAGCAAAAACCCTTCCGCCGCGAGGTCATGCGCACCTACGGCGCGTCCGTCACCCCCTCGCCCTCCGAAACCACCGCCATCGGCCGCAAGATCCTCGCCGAGCATCCCGGCACCACCGGCTCCCTCGGCTGTGCGATCAGCGAGGCCGTGGAGACTGCCACCACGACCCCCGGCTACCGCTATGTGCTCGGCAGTGTGCTCAATCAAGTCCTGCTGCACCAGAGCGTTATCGGTCTGGAAGCCAAGGCGGCCATGGATAAATACGGCATCAAGCCCGACATCATCATCGGCTGCGCCGGCGGCGGCTCGAATCTCGGCGGCCTGATCGCGCCGTTTATGGGTGAAAAGCTCCGCGGCGAGGCGGACTACCGCTTCATCGCCGTCGAGCCCGCCTCCTGCCCCAGCTTCACGCGCGGCAGATTTGCCTATGACTTCTGCGACACTGGCAAAGTCTGCCCACTCGCCAAGATGTACACCCTCGGCAGCGGCTTCATCCCCGCGCCCAACCACGCCGGCGGTCTGCGCTATCACGGCATGAGCTCCATTCTTTCCCAGCTCTACCACGACGGCATGATGGAGGCCGTTTCCGTTCCGCAGACCTCCGTTTTTGAAGCGGCGGAGTATTTTGCCCGCACCGAGGGCATCCTTCCGGCGCCCGAGAGCAGCCACGCCATCCGCGTCGCCATCGACGAGGCCGTCAAGTGCCGCGAGACCGGTGAGGAAAAGACGATCCTCTTCGGCCTGACCGGCACCGGCTATTTCGATATGGTCGCCTATGAAAAGTTCAACGACGGCAAGATGGATGATTACGTTCCCACCGACGAGGAGCTTGCGGCAAGCTTCGCCACGCTCCCCAAGGTCTGACCGGGTCTTTCCCCCGCCCTGCCTGAAAGCGCCCTGCTTTGCAGAATTTTGCAAAGCGGGGCGCTTTTTCTTTCGTGTTATTCCCGTCCTTCGAGCGCCTCCTCCAGCTTTTCCAGTGCCCGCTTTTCGATGCGCGATACATAGCTGCGCGAGATTCCCAGCTTTGCGGCGATCTCGCGCTGTGTGCGCGGCATCCCTCCGCCAAGGCCGTAGCGCAGCGTAACGATCTCGCGCTCGCGGTCCGTCAGGCCCTCCCGCACAAGGCGGCGAACCAGCGCTCCGTCCTCCCTGTCCTGAAGATCGGAGAGCATCGTATCGTCCACCCCGACGACGTCCATGAGCATAAGCGCGTTTCCGTCCTGATCTGTTTCAATGGAGTCGGACAGAGAGACCTCGCCCTGTAACTTCTTCCGACTGCGGAAGTACATCAGGATCTCATTTTCTACGCATCGAGCCGCATAGGTCGTCAGACGCGCTCCCTTTTCCGGCTTGTAGCTGGAGATTCCCTTGATCAGCCCGATCGTACCAATAGAGATCAGGTCATCCTGTTCCTCGGTCTGCGTATAGTATTTTTTGACAATGTGCGCCACCAGCCTGAGATTGTGCTCCACGAGCACATTGCGTGCCTGAATATCACCGGCTGCGCAGCGCTCCAGATATTTCCTTTCCTCCGACGCGGACAGCGGACGCGGGAACGAGCCGGGATTTCCTGCAAGGCGCAGGGAAAAGAACAGGCTGTTGCACAAAAGCCATACGGCTGCCGAAAGCATTTTCGCATCATCTCCTCAACCCACTCTATGAGCGTGCGGGAAGTCCCTATACCGTTCCGTCCGGCCGCTGCGCTTCATTTTCCGATTTTTCGACCTTTTGTCAAAACTTACCGGCCGCGCGGCCGCATAGCTGCGAAAATAGCGGCAAAGCTATCGTTGCGATACCCAAACACAGCAAATCCACAACAACATTTTGACAAAAGGAGAAAATCATTATGTCCAGCAAAAATTCCAACAAGCTCAACATCCCCGAGGCCCGTACGGCCATGAACAAGTTCAAGATGGAGGCCGCCAGCGAGGTCGGTGTCAACCTCAAGCAGGGCTACAACGGCGACCTGACCAGCCGCGAGGCCGGCTCTGTCGGCGGCCAGATGGTCAAGAAGATGTGTACCGTACGAACCATGAGCTTTCGGCGAGCAGACCGTACCGCTGTGGGGCACGAGGCCGAGGTGCGGTACATAGCGAGAATCACCGTTTGAACTGCCGGATAAGAGAATAAACATTACACAGCCCACCGTTCGGAAGAACAGTGGGCTGTTTTTGACGGTGGCTTTATAATTCTTGTTATGAGAAGTTTTCCGGTCCCGTCAAGATTTATGCGCAAATTTGTTTGCAGGCTCCGGCTGAATGAAGTCAGTTTTCCAATGGCGGTGTGAAATGTATCGAGGATGAGATTCTGCTTTAGCTACCAAAGGAGGTATACTTCAAGCAAAATAGCTGACTCTGAAATAATTAGGATGACCGGGAGTGACGAATCTGTAGAATGAAAATATGCTACAATCGGACAACACTAAAGTCTGACAGTCGTGGTACGATTGGTTTGTGTTTCTCTTCAAATAATACGCAAGCTCTTGAAGTCTCAGCCTCTACATTTCAGGAGCAAAGACAGTGCGTAATTTCTGATTTCCACTACATATTCTGCTTTTGGTATTAGGATCGTATCATGAAAGCGTAGTTAGGGTTACTACCCATAATTTAAGGCTATTCTGTGTCTCCTCATGAAATTCCCCCGTTATTATGCCACTTTTTCAAAACGGTTTCAACCTGTCTAATCAACTGCTCTTTGTCGGGCAGATACAGTACATACTTTGAAGCGAATATCTGATTGGACAAACCGCCAAGAGCATACTGCACATCAAAATTTCCTTTATCTGTGCAGAGAATGATACCGATGGGCGGATTATCATCCTCGTCATTGACTTCGTTTGCATAGTAGTTCAAATACATATTGAGTTGTCCAACAGCTTCCGGCATAAGTTTCGTGGTTTTCAGCTCGATTAGCACATATGAACGCAGGATTTTGTTGTAAAAAACCATATCCACATAATAGTGGTGATTTGAAAAGGTTACACGCTGTTGCGTGCCGACAAACATGAAACCACGGCCAAGTTCAAGTAGGAACTTCTCAATCTGCTCCACAAGTGCCTTTTCAAGATCGCTTTCCATTACCGGTTTATCTTCAGGCAATCCAAGAAACTCAAACACATACGGATCACGAATGATGTCTGCGGGAGTAGATATCTCGTTGCCTTTCAGTGCGAGAGACAGCACCTTTTCTTTGTTCGTATCCCCGTTTGAAAGCAGTAATCTTTCAAAGAGCGAACTGTCGATTTGGCGGCGAAGCTCACGAACTGACCAACGGGAGTTGATGCACTCTTTTTCATAAAAGCTGCGTTTCTGCTCGTCCGAGATAGCTTGCAGTTCACAATAATGCGACCACGATAACTGTCCAGACGCTGTCTGGACATCTTTGTGTGTCAGATAAAACTGGCGCATATTGGAAAGATTGGAACGCGAAAATCCTTTGCCAAACTCCGGCGTGAGTGCTTTTGAGAGTTGACGCAGGGATTGCTTTTCATATTCCACATCACCAACATGCAGAGTCTCTTCCTCAACGATAATTTTACCGATCTGCCAATAAGTATGGAGCAGCGTTGTGTTTACCTCAACAGCGACTTTTTGTCGTGAAGCCTCAAGCAGGGTTTTAATTTGTTCGATGAGTTTACTGCTTATCAATTCATTCATAAGTTGTCCTCCGATAGCTTTTTGCTATATAGCCTAAAAGGGCCGTAAACTTGCCTGCTCATTTTGCTGCAGCATCTATCTGAATACTTTATATCGCAAGTTAATCAAAAATGATGTCGGGACGTTCCTGCTTGCAATCATGCTTTACCTTTTCGGGAATTACACCGAGAAAATAGTTTTCAAGCAAATCCCAGCGATCCTCATTGGTGAAATCACCTTCATACAGATATGTCAGCATTTTGACAGAAATCAAATGCCTCTCAGCTACCGCCTCTAACAATCTGTTGTGATAATTATGGGGGGCATTGAGGATGTTTTTCAAAGCCTGAATCTGGTTGATATAGATGTACAGCTGGCTATTAGCTCCGCCGATCATTTCAAAGGTGAGAATACCCATGGATTCAAGAATGCCTAAAATCACGCTATATTCTTTAGCCAGTTTGCTGTTACCGTTGTCGTTGACGATATACAGGCGTCCTCCGTTAGTTTCAGTTTCAATTTTGCGCAAACCGGATTCTACCCACTGGAAATACGAATTGACCGCAACATTAAACTGATATTTTGTTTTGCCATTGTTGGTAGTTCTTTCGAGAACAATGGGAGTCGCTGTTCGGGCAAAATTCTTTCTGTACGAATCCATGGAGGCAATAACAACTTCACAAATCGCCTGCGACTTGTATTTACTCAACCCGCAGGAAGATGAAATTTCATCCACAATTTCAGAAACAGCAGTATGCTCGCCAGAAATAACTTTTTGTCCAATGAAACCCTTCAAGGAACTCCAAATACTCCTAAATGCGCTGGAATAGTCATCGCTGTATGTGACAGTTACGCACAATGCGGGACTCATAGGATATTTGGTCACTAAGTCCAAATTTTCCTGGTCCTTTGTATAAAGGAGATATTTGAACTTTGGGAATGACAAAGTCTTGTAGTCCTTTTCCCAAATTGTGCTCAACAGAACACGGCAGATGTGTTTATCGCTGTCAATTTCCTCTACAGAATTGCGATAGTGTTGCTGCAAGCGCCGCTGAATAGTGGGCGCAATGGCAAAGAAGCCAACAGAGAACATAGGAATTGGACGAACTGTAATCGGAGAAAAGCCTATCTTCGATTCAAAGTCTTTCTGAATCAAGAGCAGCGCTGTCTTTACCTTGTTAACATTGCTGTCTTCATCGCTAACCGGAGACCCAAAAATATATGTGAAGTTCTCGGCATCGAGCAACATAGCATTTCGCTTTTTGGTAAAATCTCTGCGATTGCCGGCTTTCATACTCTGATAATAGAGTTCATCAACTTTTTCAATGACTTTAATCAGCTGATACTTTTGAATGGTTGACATGCCGTGCAAGCGGTTGATGTGCTTAAAGTCGCGAGAATTATAGTAGTAAAGCGCTTCACCTCTTAAATCTTCTCGCCTTGCAGCACGACCAATCTCCTGAACGTAATCACATACATTACCGGTTGGTGCAAAGTGAACTACCAATTCAATATCATTGATGTCGATACCCATACCGAAAGCTTTTGTTGCAAACATGACCAACTTATCCTTAGCAAGAAACTTTTCATAGTTTTCTTGCTTCGCATCTTTACTCAGTGAGCCGTGATAAACTGCAATATGCTCAACCTTGTGTTTGCTTTTGAAGTATTCATAGCATCGTTCAATCAGCGCTACCGTTGGGAAGTAGATAAGTGTCTTTTTGTCAGTAATAAGAGCGCGGTGAAGTATCGTTTCGATCTGTTCAAACTTATCTAACTCATACTCTGCCCGAATACCCTTTGGCTTTTGCGGGTGGTTAATGACAATATCAATGTCCCCACGCTTTACATAGCCCAGATATGTGATGGGACTAAGCATATGGAGGCTGTTGATGGTTTCTGTGTACATATCCTCCAAGCCGTGGTAAATAGCGGTTGCGGTAAATGTACCAATTACGAAGGAACGCCCCTTTGCTTTCAACTGCTGTTTTCTAAGCTTTCGGATATGATCTCCCAAGTACCAGTAGTCTGGGCGGAACTGCTTACCCCAAGTGGTGACGATGTGAGCCTCGTCAATTACAATCATGCCGATGGTTCTGTCGCCAATCAACTGCTCAACATCACTACGGCTAAGTAGAGTCTCTGGAGAAAGATAAAGAATATGATATTGTCCATCGGATACCTTCTCAATGATATCTTGCTTGATGATAGGGGAAATATCAGAGTTGATTGTTTTTGCAAAAGGATAGTTCTTCAGTTCCAGATTCTTAACTTGGTCGTTCATCAAACCGATAAGGGGAGAAATGACTATTGTCAACAGATTATACTTTTTAGCAAGATAGATAGCTGGCACCTGAAACATTACAGATTTACCGGCACCAGTAGGAGCTGTGACAAAAACATCACGGAAGTCTTTCCCTTCACCGCAGTTTTCCACTTCCTCAACCAAGTTTGCAATGATACTCTCCTGAGAGACCTGCTTAACAACTTTTTCGCCGCGTTCAAGCGTGGTCATATCATAAACAGGCAAATTTCTGAAGGAGGGGTATCCCCAGAATCTGCTCAAAATCTCGCTGTACTCGTTACGATGAGAATATTCGGCCTCGAGTTCCTGTACTTGAAGGATAAATACTTCCGTGTACTCTTGCCAATAATGGGAGATAACGGCAATGTGATCTTTCAGCTTATTGGTGTCACCTGTGTAATTGGAAATACGAACATAGATTTCGTCCGGTTCGGCAAACAGCAACTTCACAAAGTTTATGTAGTCAGATTCTTCGATAATCTCAATAAAATCATCGCTCTGATTAGCTGAATACATTAAATCCTCACAACTGCTTTCAAAGACATTTACAGTTATGACTTTGGGACTGTGTAAAGCAGGAACAGAGCAATAGGCACCCATTAAATACCCGTTGTATTCTTTCAGCCCCGCAAAAATTGAAATGTATTCATCAATATCACCAATGTAGCGACTGTCAGTTTCTCCTTCCTCAGACTCGTCAAAATGCGTCAAAAGGCCGGCCCGAATCGCATCAGGGAAACATTCCTCTACAGGGAACTGCTCCATGTAAATGTTGTTATTTAGAATGTAGATTTCCTTATACTGTGTGACGATAAAATCAGCAAGAAGGAGAAACTCTTCATATGTCAAAAAATGTCTATGACCAAATATGGCCATAAAGTACCCTAACTTGTTGGAAACAACACTCGACAAATCGATGCTTCCAACAGTATCGTCAACGATGGATAGAGGAATACCCTTCAGCACAACGATTGCATCGTTCCCTATATTAAGACTTTCAATTTTAGTTCTAATGCAGTTTGCTATCACACTGTTAGCCATGTTTACTCCTCCCAGAAAATTTTAATCAGACGAGAACGCGAAGGATGACGCATCCTACGGATTGCCTTTGTCTCAATCTGGCGAATCCGTTCTCTCGTTAAACCAAAAAGATTTCCAATTTCCTCTAATGTTCTTGGACGATTATCATCCCACCCACAACGTAATTTAAGAATTTTCTGCTCTCTTGGTTTTAAGGTGGCAATTACAGTCCCCAACTCATGGCGAAGTTCGTTATCCAGAACAATTTGTTCTACGGAAAGGTCCTCGTCCATAGGGATAAAATCACCTAAAACGGAGTCTTGGTCTTCTCCAACAGGTGTATCTAATGAAGCATACATGAGATAATTGTTTCTGAGGACTATGGCTTCTCTTACATCCTCTTCGCTAATACCGAGTTCATCAGCGACGCAATGAAGTCTTTCCGATAGCGGGATACCTTCGCTTGCAAACCGATTATCCACAGCGATGACCTTATTTATTCGCTCCATCATATGTACCGGAATGCGGATGGCATATCCATGATCCATGATTTCTCTGGCAATGGCTTGCTTTATCCAATGAACAGCATATGTACTAAACGAACCTCCCAGTTGTAAATCGAACTTTTGAGCCGCTTTGATCAATCCCTCAAATCCGACTTGCTCCAAGTCTTCTAAATCGAGCCTGTTCGCATACCGCTTTTCATAAGCAAAGGCATATTTACTTACCAAGCCATGATTCTTGACGCAAAGATCCTGTACCGCTTGGCGGTTGCCTTGCTGAATTAAGTTGCAAAGAATCTCGTTAGATTGACGGACTTTTTTATTTATGACCAGTTCTTCAAAGTGCGCACTACCAGAACTTTTATCTCCAAAGAGATCTTCATCATAGAGAATTTCAAAGTCATCGGCTGAGAGGTCTTCTGCCAAATCATCCACGACATCTATGTCGAGGACAAGGGCATCCTCCGCAATATGGCTATCAACAAGGTTTATTCCGTTATCGAAAAGAATATCACTGACTTTATATTGCTCTTTACGCGACAGGATAGAGAATAGATGGTCAAATTCGTCATAAGTGATCGCATCATCTTTTACATATGGCTCTGCCATACTAAGGATGATTTTCTCATTCATGACTATCCTGCCTCCTTTTCCTGTTTATAGCCAACTTACGAAATCAGGATGCTCCTCTGATATCTCCTTGAGTAACCTTGCTGTTTCAGAAGTTGGACTTTTAATTGTAATGATGATAGTATCGATTGCCCTTGTCAGCGGAATCATCGCCCAATTGTATAGATGCTTTTTCTTGCGTTCCTTCGGACTTTCAAGCATTAGTGCATCCACAGTTTCGTCTTGATATTCGGCGGATTTCTCTTCTAAGAACACATCAAAGTCCATACAAACTACTGTCCATCCCTCAAGTCCTCTGGCTGAATCATATTGAAGGAGCCTTACTTCCTCCGCATCGATGGAAAAGCTCTCTCTATTGTTGGATGCTGTGCCATCCCAAATATGGATTCCGTTTTGTTCAAATTTTGTTTTCAGAGAAAATGAACTGTCTCCATAGCTTCGTTTCACTAACGCATGTGGGACCAGATAAAGCATATCATAAGCAATATTTCCGGCGCCGGACAGGCGCTGCATCTCTTGGTTGTGTACATCAAAAAGTTTATCGTCCGTCGTAATAATCACCTTGCCCCCAGGCATATTGTTCTTAGTTAGAACCTTGCTTCCAAGAATATCAAGTTTCTGGGAATAGGCATTGACAAAAGCTACGAGATTTTCTTTTTGTCGTAAACAGTATTTCAGTTTTATGTTATTTCTATCTCGAACCGCAGACCAATCGCACACATTGATTCGCCGAACAAACTGCTGTCCGCCGTCTGCAACGATAATTTTACCCTTATCAAATAGCTTGAGGACAATATCACGCTCTAAGTTGCTCCAATCTTGCGCTTCATCAATTAGCACATAGTCCCAATCAAGAGAGCTATCTGAAAAACAAACCTCCTTGACCATTTCAGCAGCATCATCATCATCGCTCATAAATGTCAACAGCTCTTTCAGAATAGACTCATATTTCTCCAAGAACTTACTTCCGTTTAACTTTCCGTTGAAGAGAACAGCGTTGGAGAGTTGGAAAAAGTACGAGTGCATAGTATTGATATGCAAGCAATTCGCTTCAAACATATCAGGAAGTTCTGCCAAAGCAAACAATCTGCGGATATCTGAAACAAGCGCCTTGTTATATGTAAGCATCAGGACGCGAGCTTGCCCTTCATCAACCAAGTGTATGGCAGTTCGAATTAGACCAACAGTCTTTCCGGTTCCTGCACGACCACAATAGATTGATACTTTACCCTGCGGATCAATTAGGGCGTTGGTCTGAAAAGCCTTGTTTGTTAACTGCTCAATTCTGCGCCGGGTCATTTCGCCCATGTGTGCCTTTGTCTTTGAGAAAAGAGACAAAGCGTTTTGAATTGCCTGTAAAGAACCAGCATTATAGCTTGAGTCGAAAGTATAAGCGTTCCATCTTTTGTGTGGCGGCTGCTGCCAGATAAGTAGTTGCATTAACTCCTTAAAATCGAAGTCACTTCCCAACACATTGGATGGCATAGTACGGCCGTTGTTTGTCAAAAGTTTCTTGATATCACCTGGAGTCGCTTGAGTAAACCAAATTATATTGGTTATATAAGGAGAAACTATCAATGTTTTCTCAAAAAACTTCATAGTAGCGATTTTCTGCTTGTTGGATTGACTTGTTACGCAGTGATTTCTTGTTCCATACTTAACATAGAAATCTGTACCATTTACAAAGATACTAGATATATCGTGTCGTTTAATTTCAATAGTAGTGCAAAAACTGGAAATTGCAACTCTATCCTTGACAAAGCCTTCGGCTTCAGTTTGAAATTCTGCGTTGACAGAGTAATTTTGAACTTCTCCAATCATCAGAAGATCAACATCTTTCACCGCTTGTCCCACCAAGGTTGCACTGGCGAACAGAACAATTTCTCCAATTGCAGAATTAGGGAGACTATCCTGTATGATTTGTTTTAATTTTAGTGCAGCAACATACTCATCTGAAGTTTGTTCTGCACCGTATACTATGACATTTACACTCATACAAATCCCCTTATCTCTATCCTTAGCGTAATAGTTTTGTATACCTTTTTATATTGGCAATGGGATGCGCCTTTGTACTGCTTCCACTGTATCGACCGACGTATGCTACTAAGTATAAGTATATAATGAGTTTTGTCCAATAAACAGGTCTGCTTGATGTGATGTATTCTCTTCCCACCCTGTCATAAGGGTGGTGGCTGCGGCTCTACTTATAAAAATAGATTTAGTTTAAGCTACTTTACCAGAGAAACATCTTCTACTTTCGCCAGCGGAATAGAGGAAGAAATATACGGGTGCGTCAGTTTTGCCTTAAAACTGATTTTTCTTGTCGACTGTTTTTCCCCGCCCCCAATTATCGCAATGGCCGACTACCAACTTGATAGATTCAAAAAACCACCGCCAGTCGGATCACCTGTGTCAGTATGGAGACAGGTTTCTTCCTCTATACTTCGCTATCATCTTTCTTTTCATCCCGCTCGATGGCCTCGTTCACCGCACGATAGATAAAGGCGTTGGTCGATTCCCCCTGAGATTTGGCGTGCTCCTGAATGCGGGATTTTTGACCAACGGGCACGCGGAAGGTGATCCCCTCCAGTTTTTCTGCAATGAATTTTTTCTTTGCTCTGCGCTTGGCTTCCTCAGTAGACATTGCGTACCTCCGCCTTTTATTGATAGTATCAGTATAAGGCATTTTGCTTTCCTTGTCTATATTGTCAATTTTGACATATCTGCACTCAGATATTTGCGGAATCTGTGTATTGATATCTGAGTGCAGATATCATATAATACGATCAGAAAGTAAAAAACACGGCAGTACAAAGGAGTTGCCGCTCCTTTGCACCTGCGCAGGTGATGACACCACCTACACAACGGGATTCCCCGCACCGATAGGGACAGTATACCCTTTTTCGGCGGGCGGGGCAAGAGGAATGTTGTAAAATCCTCCCGCACGATGTAGGGCAATGACCTGCACCGTGCGTTTTGTTTTCAAAAAACATTTTTCAGGAGGAACAAATTATGCGCGAAACCATCATTCGAAAGACCAACAACGCCCCCGACGGCGGGGATCTCTTCGTGGGCATCTCCGGCAACTTCAAGGAATTCAGCCAGACCCTCTGCGAACTGACCGACAACTCCATCTCCAATTTTCTCGCCCACAATATCCGGGGGCACATCGAAATCATGCTGACGAACCATGACACCTATGTGGATGTTTCGGTCTGCGACAACGGCACCGGCATTGAGAACATGGATGCCGCCCTCACCATTGCCGCCCGTTCCTGCGCCGAGTCCGCCTTGAACGAACACGGCATGGGTCTCAAGCACGCGCTGGCGTCCATCAACGCCGGAGTGGATCAGCATTGGAGCATCCAGACCCGGACGGCAGAGGACGCCGCCCACGACCGCTACCAGCTGGTAGAAAGCCCCTACAGCATCGGTATGCCCGTGTACCTTGTCCCCGGCAGCGGGGACATCATGGGCGATACCGGTACGATGGTGCAGGTTCGCTGCCCCATGCATAAGTTCCTGACCCTCAAGCCCGTCTCCAAAAAGAACGACCCCACCTTTGCACAGGTGGTGTCCTACCTGCAGGAGACCCTGCGCTACACCTACGCCGACCTGCTGCGGGACGGGGCCTTCTCCATTCGTCTCACCGCTGTGGACGAGGATGGCATTCCCAATAGCGTGGAGATCGCCGAGCCTCTGGAACCCAAGTGGAAGGGTGAGTACACCGAGCTGCCCCCGGTGGAGACCGATCTGGGCTACGGCCGCGTGACCATCTGCTGCCGCTACGGCAGCATCCGCCGCAGCAAGAAAAACGCCTTCTATTATAAGGGCAACATGGCCTCCAGCGGCGCGGAGATCCGAATCAACGGCCGTGCCATTCAGCATGGACTGTGCAGCGAGATCTGGGGGAAGGCCCTGCACCCCAACCAGAACCGTTTCATCACCCAGATCGACATTCTGAGCGATCAGTCGGCGGCGCTGCCTGACACCAAGTCGGCGAAAAACGGCCTGCGCGAGGATGATGCGAAGGTTGCGGCGCTGTTCAGCTGGATCCGCGCCAATATCCCCGAGCCGATCAAGGAGGAGGGGCGCGAGCAGATGTTGGTGCAGATGCTGGCGGAGAAAAAGTCGGCGGAGGCGGGCGTTCTGCGGGTCTCCACGGAGAAGAATCTGTACCAGTGCCTGAATCTGCAAATCAAGTCGGATCTGTTTGTCAGCAGCACAGAGGGCGTTACGCTCTTTGAGGCGAAGGCAGGCGGCAGCAAGGCAGAGGATCTGTATCAGCTGCGTATGTATCACGACGGCTGCATCGCGGACGATATGGAGGTGCGGGAGGCCGTGCTCATCGCCCAGCGCCACCCCGACACGGTGAGGGCGCTGCTGGCAGAGCTGAACCGCCAGAAGGACAAGAAGGGCCGCCCCTACCACTTTGCGCTGACCACCTGGGACGAGGAGGGCATTGCCCTCCCGCCCGACGTGGCGTAAGTCATAGGACCCAATCAGGGAGCCGGGAAAATCCGGTTCCCTATTTGCATATCCCGCCTGCATCAGGGACGGGGTGTGGAGCAATCAGCGCCGCCATCGGCGAGCAGGTAGTTGTCAACCGTCACGTCGCAGCGCCAATGGCTCAGGTGGAAAACGGATACCGCCATAACAGCCAGTCGGTCGTACACAACGGGGAGACCGTTTTGCTCTGCTTTGGTACGGTTTTTGCCGCGTACTTTGTATTCGCCGCGAACGCGACGCTCATCCCACTCCCAATCGTATTTTTTTCTTGAGTTTGGAGGCGGCGTACCGCGATACATCTTCCAACGCAGTTCGATCTCCTTGGTCAGTTGTGCGCGATAGTCCGGGTCGGATCGCAGCTTGTCGCTGTAGTACCGGTAAGCTCGCTTAGCAACGGTGGCGCGGATGGCGTGCAGGTCGATTTTATTTTCCATCTCCCGCTTTGTGAATACAAAGAGGTCTTCGGCGCCTGCGGGAAAATAGGACTTCACGAATTCCACATCATCCGGCAGGATCCGCTGGAGCTGATACTTTCCTCCCTTGCCCTTCCTGACCTCTACACAGGGATACCCGGACTCGTCCTCAACAAAGTTCCCGCACCGCAGGGCTTGATACTCATGGCAGCGGATGCCGACACACATCGCAAAATCATACAGGCGCGGGGCAGCTTCCCGTCCGGCGTCAGCGCGCTGATCAACAGGCTTTTCCCCTCTGCTGCGCACAGCGTCATAGCAGTGACGCTCCGGCTTATGGATCTGCTCCATGGGGATATCCCACACATAGCAGCAAGCTGCGATGTACGTGTGGATCGTAGCCGGACGGCGCCCTTTCTCGCACAGATCATCCGCATAATCCTGGATGTGGTCTTTGAGCTCCTCAAATCTCCGGCATCCGTATTTCTTTTTGGCCCACTTCCCATATCTGATGGCGTGGGTCTTGTATTGTTCGATCGTGTTTTTGCTGGGGCCCGGTGCACCTTCCTTAAATCCGGGGCATTTACTCAGGATCTCATATTTAATACTGGACATTTTCTATCCTCCGTTTTTCGTAATAACATAATGACAGAGTTTATCCTGTCACTCCTCCGGCTGGTTCCGGCAGTTAACATCTAACCAGGCTATTTGGCTCTGCATCTTGCGATACAGAGGGGCCTAATCCCATCTGCAATTCCCGTATTACCAGCAGGGATTCAGATCATGGCGAGGGGTCGGGTGGAAACCTTCACAGGTTATTTTCCCGTACTGAAGTACGAGAAAATAACCTGTTCACTGCTCCGCCGAAAAAGCGGTATCCTTCCCCAAAAAGCGGAAGGATGCGGATTCCGACACCAAAGCGGGTTTCTGAGCTGCAGCAATTATTTCTCCCATCGCTGCTGCCGCGATGGGTATACCAATCTCACGGGTATACACGAGTTTCATCCTACAAGCCACATCGGCTTGCACACAGCCGTTTGGCGGACGCTGTGTTGAGCGCTGTATTATCCGTCACAGTCGCACGATAAGGGGGTGGTATGCCCAAACAGATACTGGATCCACAGCCAATGGATCAGGCACCAATTTCCGATGGTGCGGGCGGGTCGGTTTAGCCGGCGCGTTGTTGGGGCAAGCTCCGGAGGCTATGGCTCCGATGTCATGCCGGAATTTGCAAATTCTCATTCGTCTATATAAAAAGGACGACAAAAGCATTTTCTCGATGCTCCTGTCGTCCTTGAATTGTCTTTACGCCCCGGAAAGGGGATGATTTGGTTGCTCTATCGTGATTTTTTGCTTCCTCCGCAAACAGCGCAGGAGCCAAGCGTATTCTCCCTGAAGAATGATGAAAAAAAGCCGAGGGTGCTATGGAATCCATAGACAGCCTCGACACAATAACAGATATAGATACAAACCGCCTCGAAACGGTTGCTTGACACATGCCGCAGCACCATGGCCGCACACAAAAGAGGAAACTTTCTATAGTTAAGAATACCACAACACAGAACAAAATGCAAGGAAAAGTTGCGATGAGTATGTGTAACAAAATCGTTGGCAAGGGGGGCTGGCAGTCAAATCAGACGGAAAATGTATTGTTCAAAGAGAAAAAATTGAGTGGATAAGTGCTCCGGCGCACGCAGCCGGCCGCTGTCAGTCGTAGGAGTGCATCCCGGACAGCGGATCAAAGTGTGTCAGATAATATTGGGCGGCGGGATGGATCTCGCCGGAGGACAATGTATGCGGTGGGATATATATGTCCTCACCCAGCCTGTTGGCCTTCGCGGCAGAAAGCGGCAGCGTCACGATCGAACCGCTGCCCTCCGGTCTGCTGTGCGCCTCCCAGCCGCGCAGAACACGCCGGAGTCTGCCGGTATGATGCAGCGCAAGCAAGGCTGCCAGATTGTTTGCTCCAGCCACGCTCCAGCAGGTGCGGTTGTGCTTCATCCGGTTCCCAATAATGGTGAAGATATTGCTCTCCATACTCCCGCAGCGGGCGGGCTGCTGGCCCTCGTTGGGCAGCGGAGGCTGCCTTCATGCTCGCTGGTAGTACGGTATCAGGGCATGACTGTGGTTGCTGAAATAAGAAAACAGCCTCCGGCGGTTTTCCTGTTCCGCAGGGTCAAGTGTGCTTTCAATAGACGCTTCCACTACGGCAATAGCTTTCTTCGGCTTGCGCTCGCGGAGCAGCTTCAGGACGAGCTTCTGGAGTTCGGGATCGTTCAGATAGGCGCGCACAGCCTTGTTCCGGTGGAACAGGTCAAGCTGGTAAGTGCAGTCCGGCACCATGCTTCGCTGGAGCCACAAGCCTCCATCGCTGTTAAATACACGCCGTTTCACGGATGATACGGCATAGAAATCCGCCACCACTCCCTCGGTGTGGCTGCGGAAAGTCTTGGCCTCCTCAAAACCGGCAAAGGATACTTTGTTGGCGAGCGTCCGCCGTCCGCTGGCATCTTCGCAGACACCGGAGTAGGCAATGGATACCTTCATTTCCTTGCTGGGGCCATTTTCCAGACGGTCTTTCCCCTGCAAGTCAAGGTACACGCCATCCATTTCCTCGTACAGCACCGGGGTCTCGTAGGCTCCGGCTCCGCGCTCGGCCTTTGCCGCAGCCGCCAGTTCTTCCACACGCGCCCGTTCCCAGTCCCCGGCGTTCTGGACGATACTCCACACGCTTTCGTGGCTCAGGTTCAGTCCGGTCAGGTCGCTCACAGTGGCGGCCGCTGTCCGGTAGCTTACCGTGCAGGCTGCCTCTACCGCCATCATACAGACAGTATCGCTGAAAAGGCCTACCGTGTCAAGGCCCATACTCTTGTCCAGCAGGTACACCGTCGTGCTGCGCTGCTCCGCTTCGCCGGACAGTAGGTAGACATGCCGCCGGTATCCCACCTCACCCATCACGGTCTTGAGCGTGGTGGGGCGGTACCCTTTGTCTCGATACACCGTTTTGTTTCGCTGACGGGATAGAATGCGGTCCGTTTCTTCCAAGCACTGGCGCATGATCTCACGGCCCCACCGGAGGGCGGCCTCATACACCAGATTTTCCAACGTGGTGATGTCTACGAGTTCTTCGCCCCACTGAAAAATCTTCTTGCCTTGCTGCTCCAATTTTGCTATCATAACTTCGGAACTCCTCTCATCGGAAGTGTTTTTTTGTCAATCCACATTTTACCGAGATTTGAGTTCCTTGGGAAGTGGTCTATGCCGCTTCCCCTTTTTATTTTGCCAATGATAACTTTACACTAACTTGCGATGATCGGCCTGCTGCATTCCGGTAGCCTAAATGCGAAAGACAATTGCAGCATGGTCAAATAAAGTCGAAAAACTTTTCCTTGACTTCAGTCTCACGATTCATTACACTAAATGTGTAAACAGTTTCTTTTTACTGCCGATCAGGCAATCAGTTTCTTCCTTTGCCGCTTAGCGGCTATGTTTCCGTTCTTTTTGTATCAAACAAGAGTATTGTGGATTTTTCTGCGATTCTCACATACTTTTTATATACATACTAAGCAAAACTGCACACATCATGCGAAGGCATCAGGAGACAATTTCCTGATGCCTTTTTGTTTGCAGGAACAACTTAGTCAAGGAGAATAAACGCCCTCTTTCTGGAAAAAATATGGAATGTATTGGGGGTGATTTCATCTTGGATCAGAAAACTCCGGAGCGCAACATGCAGCATTATC
Source organism: bacterium (assembly GCA_037419475.1). Lineage (GTDB taxonomy): Bacteria > Bacillota > Clostridia > Oscillospirales > Oscillospiraceae > Hominicoprocola. The sequence goes on along the minus strand of JAXYYF010000061.1, from coordinate 9,887 downwards.
TTTGGCTCAGTTATTTCAACCGCACTCTGCGTGATCAGGGAGTGATCACCATGGATGAATACCGGAAGATGAACCACCTGATTTGGACGAAGTATCCGGTTTCGCAAAAGGCGTAAATCATCAGAAAGAGCGCAAGACGAGGGAGAAGAATTCAGCGCAGTTCCGGGGGAACTGCGCTCCTTTTGTAAATGTTTCCACAGGCTTGATTCGCTGTTGCGGCAATGCTATAATAAACATGATAAAACGAACTTTATGAGAGGATGTACTTATGGATATCCACAATATTCGGCAGCTGCTGAAAACGAAAACCATCTTCGATATTCCTATGCGAGTGACCTTTTACGCTCGCGTGTCCAGCGAGAGCGACGAACAGCTCAATTCTCTGGGCAACCAAATTCAATACTACGAAAGCCTGATTCGAAAAAATACTAACTGGACCTATGTGGAGGGCTACATTGACGAGGGCTTGTCTGCCGCCACCACCAAAAAGCGCGAAAACTTCCACCGCATGGTAGAAGATGGCCGCGCCGGCCTCTTTGACCTCATCATTACCAAGGAGATCACCCGTTTCGCCCGTAACACCCTGGACTCCATCCAATACACCCGTGAACTGCTGAACGCAGGTGTCGGGGTGTTCTTCCAGAATGACAATATCAACACCTTGGACGAGGACAGCGAGCTGCGCTTGACCATCATGTCCGGCATCGCCCAGGACGAGCTGCGCAAGCTGTCCAGCCGCGTGAAGTTCGGACACCAGCAGGCCATCAAAAACAGTGTGGTGCTGGGCAACAGCCGTATCTTCGGCTACCGAAAGGACAACGGGCGGCTTGTGATCGACGAGGATGAGGCCCCCATGGTGCGGGAACTGTTTGAGTTGTACGCCACGGGTCAGCACAGCATGAAGCAGATCGAAAATCTGTTTTGGGAACGGGGCTACCGCAACCACAACGGCAAAAAAATCGCCCACACCACCATGTCCGGTATGATCTCCAATCCCAAGTATAAGGGGTACTATGTGGGGAACAAGGTCAAGGTCATCGACCTGTTTACCAAGAAACAGAAATTCTTGCCCCCGGAAGAGTGGGTCATGTTCAAGGATGAAACGGGCGAGATCGTCCCCGCCATCGTATCCGAGGCGCTGTGGGACAAGGCCAACGAGGTGCTGCGCAAGCGCAGCGAGGATGTGAAGGGTCGTCAAGGTATCTGCAACCACGCCAACCTCTTGACGGGCAAGCTGTTTTGTACGGACTGCGGCGCGGCTTATTACCGACGGGAATCCAAGGACAAGCAGGGGAACAAAAACAGCAAGTGGGTATGCAGCAATAAAATCAAAAGCGGGGCGGGCGCCTGCGCCTCTTTCCCCATCTACGAGGAAGAATTAAAGCCGCTTTTGCTGGAGGTTTTCCGGGAGACAGAGGACGATGCCGAGGCTATGGTGGACGAGTACATGGAAATGTACAAATCTCTGGACCGGGACGGCGACCTGGGGCGGCAGATCACAGCTCTGGAGCAGAAAATTACCACCGTCGAAAAGAAAAAGCAGAAGCTGCTGACCTATAACGCCCTCGGCGAACTGTCGGACAAAGACTTTCTCTCCATGAACAAGCAGTGCGCCAAGGAGTTGGATGAGGCCCAGCAGGAACTGATGGAGTTGACCCAGCAGCGAGACTCCGCATCTGACTACAAAAAACAGATCGAGACCATCCGCAGGGTTCTGAAAAACGCGGAGCGCGATGCGGTCAAGGGACTGATCGACAAGGAATTTGTTGAGAAGTACATCGACAAGATCTTTGTCACGCCCGATGCTGACGGCTCAATGTCCCTGCAAATCAAGATCTTTACGGGGAAAACAACCGAAAAGGTCCTTCAGAATCTCAGAAGTCGTACGGGTCACACTTTCAAGAAGATGATCGAGTCCTACGAAAAGGGCCTGTAAGTCAAAAGCAGTCATTTGAAAAAAGGAAGCCGGCGCGATAGCACCGGCTTCCTTTTTTACTTTTCCGCCGAAGAAGCAAGCGCATATTTGGCCGCATAGTAGGCAAAGCGCTTTTGATAGCCTGCGTCGCCGCCCTTGGCCGCACGCAGCGTTTCGTGCAGATTGAGATCGTGCTGCGCCGCGTCGATCAGGCAGCCGGCAATGTTGGAGCAGTGGTCGGAGGTCCGCTCCAGATCGGTCAGCAGATCCGACCAGACAAAGCCAGCCTCAATGCTGCACTCGCCCTGCTGCATACGCAGAATGTGATGGGTGCGCAGATGTTCCTTGAGCGTGTCGATGACCTGTTCGAGCGGCTCGACCTCCGCGGCCAGCGCCGTATCCTCCTGCTCAAACGCGCGCAGAGAAATGTCCAAGATCTCCCGAATCGCGGCGGCAAGCGTTGCAAACTCTGTGCGCGCGCTGTCTGAAAAGCTCAGGCCCTTGTCGCGGATCTCCTCGGCCGAGGCAAGCACATTGACGGCGTGGTCGGAAATGCGCTCAAAGTCACCGATGGATTTGAGCAGCTCGGTTGTCTCCTCGCTCTCCTTCACGCCCAGCCGCCGGGAGCTGAGCTTGACAAGATAGGTTCCGATGATGTCCTCATAGTGGTCGCAGAGCTCTTCGTTCTCCCGAATACCCTGCGCCAGCTCCGGCGTGTATGCTTCCAGCGCGAGCAGCGAATCCTTGAGCGCCTGCACGGCGCATTCCGCCATCTCCACCGTGACCGACCGGCTCTGCCGGATCGCAAGCGAAGGCGTGGCCAGCAGACGCTCATCGAGCTCCACAGTCTTTTCGCCGTCCTTGCCGTCCGGAACAAGGCGGATGGCCAGCCGTTCGAGCAGATCGCCCATCGGCAGAAGCATCGCCGTGCAGAGGATGTTGAACGTCGAGTGGGCAACGGCAATGCCGGAGCGCGTGGCAGCCTCGTTGAGGATCGCGGGGGCAAACAGCGCGCGTACAATGCAGAACACCGTCAGCAGCACGGCCACGCCGATGACGTTGAAGAGCAGATGGACGACGGCGGCGCGGCGCGCATTTTTGTTCGTGCCGACCGAGGAGAGCATCGCAGTGACCGTCGTACCGATATTCTGGCCCATGATAATGGGGACCGCCGCGGCATAGCTGACTGCTCCCGTGGCGGCCAGCGCCTGCAAAATGCCGACGGATGCGGAGCTGGACTGAATGATGCCTGTGAGCACCGCGCCGACAAGCACGCCGAGCACCGGATTTTTAAAGAGGATGAACAGGCTGGTAAATGCCGGGACCTTTGCAAGCCCCGCCACAGAGGCGCTCATCGTGTCCATGCCGAACATGAGCGTGGCAAAGCCGAGCAGGATCATGCCGGTGTCCTTTTTCTTCGACTCGCGGCAGAACATATAGAAAATGATGCCGATGAAAGCAAGGACCGGCGTAAAGGACGTCGGCTTGAGCAGCCGCAGCCAGACGGTGTTTCCGTCGATGTCACCGAGACTGAGCAGCCAGGCCGTGACCGTTGTGCCGACATTGGCGCCCATGATGACATTGATGGCCTGACGCAGCGTCATCAGTCCGGAGTTGACAAAGCCGACCACCATGACCGTTGTGGCCGATGAGCTTTGAATGACTGCCGTGATGCCAAGGCCGGTAAGAAAGCCCACAAGCGGCTTTGCCGTCATCCGGTCGAGCAGCATTCTCAGCTTCCCGCCCGCGCGGCGCTCGAGAGCCTGTCCCATCAGGCTCATGCCGAAGAGGAAGAGCGAAAGTCCGCCGAGCAGCGAGAGCACCTGAAAAAGATCCATATTGAACATTCCTTTTGTTTTTCTTTGATTTTTCCCATATTTGACCGAAAAGCATCCTATCAGAGAAATGTCAAATCCATCACCTCTGTTTTGTAAAATCCATGTAAAATTGCGTAAGAAAGGCCCGCGCCGGTAAACGCAGGCCTTTTCACGGTCCGGATGGACTTTATTCTGTTATTTCTTCCTTTGCCGCCGCAAGCAGACACACCGCCAGCAAAATGCACACGATGCCGAGCCCCAGCCGCACGGTGAGCACCTCATGGTAAACCAGCACGCCGATCACCACGCTTGTCAGCGGTTCAAAGGTCGAGAGCATGGAGGCGCTCTGCGCGCCGACATACCTGTTGCCGATCTGAAAGAACAGCGAGGCGGCCGTGACGATGCAGCAGTAAAGCGCCAGCGTGCCGATGCTCAGCGATGTCCGTGGCCATGCCAGCTGTCCTGTCGCCGCGGCAAAGACGCCAACCAGCACGGCGGAGACCGCACACAGCCAGAAGGCCAGCTTGAACGCCGGCAGGCGGACGACGCCGCTGGCGTTGAGATGCACTATATAATACGCCCACGCAACGCCCGAGGCAAAGGCAAGGAACATGCCGTAAAGGCTCACCTCGCCCCCCGGCGTATAAAAGCAGACAATGCCGAAAAAACACAGCGCGCAGCAGATGATCTTCCGGCGGTCCGGCTTTTCATAACGGAACGCGATGCACGCGGCGACCACCAGCACAGGATAGACGAAATGGATCGTTGTGGCAAGGCCCGAAGCCAGATAGTTGTAGGACGCGAAGAGCAGCGGGCCGATGGACGCATAGCCGATGCAGCAGACGAGGATGTCCTTCGTCTCCGCGCGGCTCAGACGCAGCTTTTCCCGCGCGCTTCCGCCGCCCGAGAAGAGCAGCAGGCACAAAAAGATGAGCGCACCCGCGCTCAGGCGGGAAAAGGCCACGGTGATCGCATTCCCGCCGCCGCTGTACACCGTTTTGGTCATCAGCGGGTTGAGCCCGTAGAGGACGGCGGAGAGGATTGAAAGGATCGTTCCCTTGACTTTATCCGGCATGGCAGACACCCTCGCTTTCTTCATGGAACGAGTGTCATTATATGTTGAAAATGCGCAGATTGCAATGGATTCTTATATTTTCAGCCCTGTTCCGCCAGCCATGGCGCGAGCTCCGCGCGCCAGACCGCGGTGAGCGCGTCCACGGACGCGCGCGTTGGCCGGACTGGTCGACGGCAGCGGCGACGCCTTTCCCCACCGCGCCTCGTCATAGCGGCGGTACCAGCGCTGCGCCGTACCGCCGTTGCAGAAAATGCGCCGCACGTGCGCGGTGCACAAAATGCGTGAAAGGTCGTTCGGCACAACGTTCGTAATGCTCGCGTCGGACGATCCGGTGATCTCGCACGAGGCGATCACATCCCAAAGCGCCACGCCATGGCGCAGCAGCATTGACCGTTTTTCCTCCACCGTCTGCGGCACACGCTCCCCCAGCACGGCGGCGAGCACGCGCCAGAAGCGGTTTTGCGGATGGCCGTAGAAAAACGCGGTCTCGCGCGATTTGACCGAGGGAAATGAGCCGAGAATGAGGATCCGGCTTCTCTCGTCGTACACCGGCGCGATGGTGTGGATCTGACTTTCTTTTTCCATAAGCCTGCCTCCCGCATATGTTGACGACATCGTAGCATGCGCCGCGCGGAAAAGCAAGCGCCCTGGACCCACCGGAGGAGGGGCTGAAAGCCCCTCCTCCTTTCATGGCGGGCGGCAGAGCAAGGTCACGCCGCCGCACGCCCGAGCTTATCATGCGCGGTTTATGCGAAAAAATACGCGTTGTCTTTTCCCGCGGATATGATAAAATGATTGCAATATTATCTGTCGATAAGGAGGCCCCGCCATGCAGCCCCTGGCACATTTTAAAACCATCACGCATCATCGTCATCTGGTATGCAGATACTGTTTCCGTCTGGGGCTTTACCGGCAGGGCCTGATGCACGATCTGAGCAAATACGCCCCCTGCGAGTTTTGGCGCGGTGCGAAATACTATCAGGGCTACCGCAGCCCGAATGACGCCGAGCGCAAGCGCAACGGCGTAAGCCTCGCGTGGCTGCACCACAAGGGCCGCAACCGCCACCATTTTGAATACTGGATCGACTACTGCATCGCTCCCGACGGCAGCGTCTACATGGGCGGATGCAAAATGCCGCTGCGCTATGTGGCGGAAATGTTCTGCGACCGCATCGCCGCCTGCAAGACCTATCTCAAGGATCAGTATACCGACGCCGCACCATACGACTATTATCTCCGCTCCAAAAGCCACATTCTCATCCATCCGGAAACGAGCGACATGATCGAGGAAATGCTGCGCGTTCTCAAGGACGAGGGCGAGGATGCCGCGTTTTCCTACGTGCGCGGACTGCTGCGCCGGTCCGATGTGCAAAAATAACATATCGTTAGACTTTTTTCGCTTTTCTCCTTGCATTTTTTTCTTAATGGGAGTAAACTATTTATCGAATTTTGCAATAGGACGGACACGACAACTATGAGCCACCCCTACAAAACACGCGAGGGCGGTGCGACCGTTACGATCTTCGTACCCTATGACTGCCGCAACCACTGCCCATTTTGTATCAATAAAAAGGAATATGCCAACTGCGCAGGCTTCAGCGTAGACGCTATCCTCAAGTCCATCGCCCTGATGAACGAGATCACGCCGCGGTGCGACTTCGTCTTCACCGGCGGCGAGCCTTTCGCCCAACTCGACGATCTTCAGCGCATGCTCGACGCCATTCCGAACACGCACAAGGTGTACATCAACACCACTTTCCCTGTGCAGCCCGGGTGCAGCGCGGAGGAAATGATCGACTTCACCCGCCGCAATGCGGACAAGATCACCTGTATCAACGTCTCGCGCCACCTTCAGCGCTACGTGGAGGAGTCGCCCGACGAGGTCGTGGCCGCCATTGTCACGCCCAAGCGCATCAACTGCGTGCTGTATAAAAACTACCCCGCGGACAAACTGACAGAGTATGTCGAGCGCTGGCGGAAGTACAACATTCCCATCCAGTTCCGCTACGATTACACTGAAACGACGCCGGAAAACCTTTACGAGGAAGAAAACGACAAGATCCTTCAGGATCTCAAACGTCAGTTCACCTACAAGGGTCTTGACGGCTGCCGCATGCGCAACGGCTTCCACTTTGAGTACAAGGGCCTGCACATGACCTACCACAAGACCCTTCCCTACTCCACCATCGAGGAAAAGGGCAAGGATGGCGTGACCTACGACATTCTCTACGACCTTCTCATCAAGCAGAACGGTGACCTTCACTCCGACTGGACGAACGTGCCGCTGGATGTGGAAAAGTACCGCCACGTTGTCTTTGAGCCCTACGATCTCAAGGTACTCGACGGCACCATCGATTTCTGACCGACCGAACAGGCAATAAAAAGCCAGCCGCTTGAAGCGGCTGGCTTTCTCTTTTACAATATAATGGTAAGGCAGCTCCTGTGCGCGTGCGCTCCCTCTCCGGCTGCGCTGCGGAGCATGACGCGGGCGCTACTCCCTCCGCGGTGCGGCAGGCTTCTCCTGCCGCATCTCACGCAGGACCGGAATGCTCACGCACAGCGAGGCGGCGATGAAAAATGCAATGCCGACCATGCGGTTGACGCTGATACGCTCATGGAACACGACCACAGCCAGAAGCGTCGCCAGCACAGGCTTGATGAGGTAGATGAACGAGGCCTCGGTCGCGGAGGTATACTCCGTGATCTTCGCCGTGAGCAGAAAACCGATGGCCGCGCAGCCGATGCCGACATGACAGAGCAGAAGCGTGGACTTGAGCGTAAAGCCGGTAAAAAATGGGACAGCGGCAAAAATATCCAGCCCAAGGCTGCGGTAGAACGCGCCGACGGCCGGGATCTCACCGAGCAGCAGCAGCACGAGCAGCTCCAGCCCGCCGACGAGCATGTTGAATGTCGTGATCACGACCGCGCCAAGCCTCGGCAGGCGCAGCTTGCAGAGCGTGCCGTACATGGCGAAAAGCACCGTGGCGGTGATGATCTCCAGAAAGCCGCGCAGGCTGACCTCCAGCTTTGCCGGGTTGAGGATGCAGAGGATGCCGATGAGCTCGATGCCGATGGCAATGAGGTGGTTTTTCTTCAGCGGCTCATGCAGGATCAGATGTGCGGCGGCGACGGCAAACACCGGATTGCCGGAGTAGATGATGGATGTGGCCGACGCGTCCATATGCAGCACAGCCATTTGCAGCAGCGACATGTGCAGAGTGACCGTCAGAAAGCCGAGCAGTGCGAAATAGCCCCAGTCCGACCGGTCCAGCTGAAGCCCTCGGCGGCGGATGGAATGCAGCGCAAACGGCAGCAGCGCCGCTGCGCCGAGCAGCACCCGCTCGACCGTGATCTGCATGGGCGCAAATGCGCCGCCGAGGCCCTTGAGTGCAACCTCTGTTGTGGAGTAGAGCATGGCGGCGAGGAGGATGAAAAGATATCCGCGTTTCCGATTCATGAAAGGCCCTCTCTTTCTATGGGATGGCGCACCGTCATTGTATGCCGCGGGCAGAGAAAAAGCAATAAGAAAGTGCCGCTTCCGCAAGCGGCACTTTCTCTGTTTTTTACAATTACAACGGAGCTTACTTGGCGGTAAGCTTCTTCTTGTTCTCCCACTTGGTCACGCACAGCGCGCAGGAGATATCGCCAGTGATGTTCAGGCAGGTACGGCCCATATCGAACAGACGGTCCACGCCGTAGATGATCATGATCATGTCCACCGGAATGTTCATCGCCTGAAGCACCATGGCCAGCATAATCATGCCGGCGCCGGGCGTACCGGCGGTGCCGATGGAGGCCAGCGTCGCGGTGACAACGATGGTGACCATCTGGCCGAGGGTCAGCGTCATGCCGCAGCAGGTGGCAAGGAAGATGGTGGCAACGCACTGATAGATCGCTGTGCCGTCCATGTTGATGGTCGCGCCGAGTGGAATGACAAAGGAGGACACATCGTTCTCCGCACCCAGCTCATCCGCGCACTCCTTGCTCAGCGGAATGGTGGCGGCGGAGGAGGTTGAGGTGAAAGCGAAGATCATCGCAGGAGAGGACTTTTTGAAAAAGGTGAAGGGGCTGATGCCGGCAAACACCTGTGCGGAAACGGAATAGCAGATGACCGCGTGGACAATGTAGCCGAGGTAGGCGCAGCCGATGACGATGCCGAGGGAGGTGAGGATCTCGGGACCCTGCGTGGCGACGACCCATGCCATCATGGTGAACACGCCGATGGGGCTGAGCGCAATGATGAAGCTCATCACGCGGTCAATGACCGCATAGAGGGAGGTCACCAGATCCTGCGCAAGCTTTCCCTTCTCGCCGGCGGCGAGGATGCCGCCGCCAAAGAGGATGGCGATGACAATGACCTGAAGCATGTTGGCCGTGCTGAAGGACTGCCACATATTGCTCGGGAAGATGGCAATGAGGGTGTCCATGAAGTTCGCGTCCGTGGCCTTATCCCAGACCGCGCCGTCCACCAGCTCCAGCGTGGGGAACCAGCCCGCATTATTAAAGATGTTGGCGAACAGCAGGCCGATAACGCAGGCGCAGGCCGTGGTGATGAGGAAGTAGGCCACGGTCTTCCAGCCGACCGCGCCGACCTTCTTCATGTCGCCCATGGAAATGATGCCGTCGATCATCGAAAGCAGCACGACCGGAACGACGATGAACTTGAGGAGGTTGACGAAGATGGTGCCAAAGGGCTTTAAATAGTTGGTGGTAAACTCGGGCATTCCCATTTTATAAAAGGCGTAGCCGACCACAATGCCAAGCAGCAGCGCAGCAAAGATCTGCGCCGGCAGGCTGAGTTTTTTCTTTTCCATAACACACACTCTCTTATTATAGATGATTCCTCTTATAGCGCATCCGCCATTTCATTTATAGATGTCATTTATAAGAGGTGAGTTTATCTTACATCATCTTCACACGATTTGCAAGAGGCTCAGCGGGAAAAAAACCATTTTTTTCTTGTTGAATTTTACAAAATTTTCATCGTTTTCCTGGCAGTATTGTTCAAAATCCCATCTTGCATTTACCCCCGCCGTCCTGTATCATTTGCAAAAGAAAAACAAGCGGGAGGTACGGCGCC